>CAZAJX010000077.1:0-1704 GCA_964485815.1 uncultured Oscillospiraceae bacterium | reverse complement strand
ATATGCATCCTGCGGATGCGTGATATGCGCCTGTGGCACGTGATATGAACACTCTGTGTTCGTGATATGTGCGTTTCACGCACGTGATATGTTGCTAAAGCAACGTAACGGTAAGTTTTTTGCAAGAATGCAAAAAACAATTTCATTAAAAGCGGCAGGAGCAAGCCCCTGCCCTACAACACTTCCAAAACTGCCGTCTGTAGAACTGAAAGTCCGATTGTAGCGGGGCGGCTGTATAAACAAAGCAGAATGAATTTTCAGGCGCGTGGAGCTGTAGTATTCTACTGCCCACCGACTGAAATCGTTTAGAAACGCAAATAAAAGAAATCTGTTTACGGATTTTTACCTAAACGCAAAAAGTAACGGCGGAGATGATATAAACCATTTCCGCCGTATTCTTTATTCAATCATTTGCGCTTTTGGTTCTGCGCCGAATGAGCCGCTCGATTAGGCGCGCTTCTTGATTACTATTGCTGTTCCGATCAGTGCAACAAGTGCAAGCGCTGCGATTACGTAGATACCGGTATCGCCCAGTTCATCTGCGTTTTCTACTGCAAGGCTGGAGCCTGCGCCTACTGCTTCAGCAGCGGTGAGATCCCAAGAGTAACCAACAAGACCCTTGTTGGAGAGCTGGAAGTTGATGAGGCCTTCTGCATCTTCCTTTACGGTGAATTCAAAGGTCATTACAAGCTGTTCGCCCTTCTTGAGTACGTCTGCTTCTACGGTTGTTGCGGGTGCGCATTCGATTACGCCGTAGTCACCTTCGGTCTTGAGAGTGAAGAGAGAATCTTCTTTCCAGCTATCCTTGCCGGTGGTGATGATTGCGCCGAGATCTTCGGGAAGAACGATCTCTACATCTGCTGCGTCATAGTAAAGGTTGAACATAACCTGAGAAAGGTCGATATCTGCAAGGATATCTACGGTTGCGGTTACAACAAGCTTTTCACCTGCTACCCAGCCTTCTGCGGTGTTAAGGGTTACGGTGAATGCGGGTTCTGCGGGTGCGGTACCCATCATAGAGGTATCTGCTTCTTCCTTATCGGATACTACTACTTCACCGAGAGCGATGTCTTCAACGTTAACAGTTGCGTCGTTTTCTGCTGCCCAAGTGTTCCAGGGGAAGTTGATGTGAGGCTTGTGGCCTTCGCCGCCGTTAATATCGGTAGGTCCGTAAGGAACTGCGGGGTGATAAAGGGTGCCGGAGTTATCGCCAACCTTGTGTGCGAGGTTAATGTAGTAATCGAAGGTGCCGTCTGCACAGAATTCAGCTATATCGATAGAGTATTCGATTACGGTCTTGCCGCCTTCGGTCTTTGCTACTACGTTGAATGTGCTATCGGTAATTTCTACTCCGGAGTTAGCGGTGGTAGAAGTGTTGGTCTTTGCAAGAGTGGATACTGCGCCGTCGGTAAAGAATACATCATAGAAGCTGGTGTATACGGTAGCTTCGTCATTATCTCTGAACCAGAGACGGAGCATAGTTGCCTTATCGTTTACGGGCTCGCCATCAAACTCTACTGCTACATAGAGCTTGGTGTCGTCAGCACGCATCTGATACTTGTAGGTGAATTCAGGGCATACTGCCTTGTCGAAATCGTAATCGGACTGATGCTGCCATGTGCCGTTTTCGCCGGTAACTTCGATCCAGCCATTGTTGTTCCAGCCGGTATCGGTAAGGTCGCCGTCTACGGTGATCTCTTCCTT
>CAZAJX010000076.1:0-2154 GCA_964485815.1 uncultured Oscillospiraceae bacterium | reverse complement strand
AGAACAGATATGTAAACGGCAACACAAACAGTAAACTGTCAAAGCGGTCAAGGATGCCGCCGTGCCCGGGAAGCAAATTGCCGTAATCCTTAATACCGACAATTCGTTTGATACTTGATAGTGCAAGATCCCCAAACTGACCTACGATTGAAGCTAATATCAAATAAATGATCAAAGCCGTGTAATTAACCTGCAAAACGTTGGTGATGTTCAGTATAAACGCTACTAACATAAGAATGATAACGGCGCATACCATTCCACCGATACTGCCCTCAATCGTTTTCTTAGGACTTATTACGGGTGCTAACTTATGTTTACCGCATCCTTTACCGATAAAGTAAGCAAATATGTCTGTAAAAACAGGAACCAGCACAGTCATTCCTAAAAGATACACACCATTGTCCATTGCACGAATGCCGGTCATACATTTGAAAAACACAACAATCATAGCTGCCATACATACTGCCATCCACGATTCGTTTTTTCTTAGAGCATTAATATTTATCATTAGATAAAGAAACAATGAAATCGCCGCCACAAAGAAGATGACAACGATATATTCATAACCGGGAATGTCGATAATCGAAAGCAAAAGCGCGGCTGCACAGCTTATCAAATATAAAGGCTTAATATCCTTCAATCCTACCGCTCTGTACAACTCGTAGATTGCCTGCATACTAAGGCAGGCAATCAAAGTGCAAAGCACCCACGGTATATGAGAAAATATAATAACGAGCGATAATACAACGGTGATACCTGCTCCTGTTAGAATCCTTTGTTTCAGCATAACAACCTATCCTATTTGTATTTGCCTATCTTTTTCTGAATCCGTTCCATTCGGTTGTCCAATATCGCCGCTGCTTCGGCACATTCTCGCAGTTCATCGGCAATATCCTTCGGAACCTTTACATCCTTTTTGTAGCGGATCTTGTGTTCCAAGCTTGCCCACCAGTCCATTGAGATGGTGCGGAACTGTACCTCTACTTTCATCGGCTTCTTTTCGTCGTGAAGATAGATTGGAATCTCCACAATCAGGTGCAAACTGCGGTATCCGTTGGGCTTGGGATTTGCCATATAGTCCTTGCGCTCGATCAGCGTAATGTCATCCTGATTTAGGAACGCTTCGGAAAGCGTATATATATCCGAAGGAAAGCCGCAGATCACACGAACACCGGCAACATCACCTAAATACTTTTCGATATTACCGACCGTAAGCGGAATGTTTTTATTGGTCAGCTTTTCTGTTATGCTTTCAAAGGATTTCAGCCTCGTTTTGATCGTTTCAATGGGATTACGGTCATACTCTAAAGACAGCTCCTCATTGAGCACACGGAATTTGGTTTCAACCCCCATCATCGCGCAACGATAGTACGCCATCAGCTCCTTGTACGGCGCCGCATAATTCTGTATCCAGCCCTTAATTTCCTTTTTGGGAAGCGGGAGTTTTGATAAGAATAGTTTCTCCCGATATTCCTTGCTACCGATACTTTCCATTGAAACATTTCCTTTCTACAACTAATTATATTGCAGCCATTACAGCCTCGCTCTGCATCGCCTTTTCCTTCTTCGTCGAGAGTGCGGTGTAGGAAGTCACTCCCAAAATCGTCTCGCCGTCAATTTGAAGAGGTGTGGGACGGTCGAACTCCACCTTGATCTCATGACCGGTCAAAATCTCAACCATTTCCGTATGCTTTACGTGCTCTCCCTTGAAAATGGAAGGAAAAACGCATAGTGTTTTGAGCTTTCCCGAGCCGTGCAAGACCATAACGGAAAGCGTTTTTTCTTTGCTTTTTCGGTCCTGATTCGGTGTCGGCATCATACCGCCGCCGTAATATTTACCGTTCATGGTAGGTGCGATCCAAACCTTTTTGTATGTATGCGTCTTTCCGTCCACCGTTACCGTTGCATTGGTCGGCTTATAGTGAAACAGCAACCCCTTTATGGCAATCATTGTATAGTTAACTTTCTTACCGGGAGTTTTCTTTAGCTCATCTCCCACTTCACAGCAGTAGCCGTCGATGCCGTAGCCTACGCCGTTGATAAAACGGTACTTTTTACCCTTGACAATGACACACGGTAAGTCTTTCAGATACTCCGTTATCGGAAACGGATTGCATTCCTTTTGGTGACCAAGCTCACGAGCGAAGTCATTTC
>CAZAJX010000075.1:0-2497 GCA_964485815.1 uncultured Oscillospiraceae bacterium | reverse complement strand
ACGCCCAGGTATCTCTTTCGTCCAGAACGTCATCGTTGTTGCTGTTAAAGGTTATACCCTTGCAGATCTTTACGAAATTATCAAAGGTCCACTCGTTGTTATCAACCATTTCGTAAAAATTGTAATCTGCGCACATTTCTGCGGCAAGGCGCTTGTTAAAGAAGATTATCCAGGTGCCGTCGTTATCCTGAGTATTGATATCGCCGAGAGCGACGAACAGCTTGCCGTCGATGGACAGATCGTTTACAGCCTGCTGGTCCCACCAAGGGTTGGAAAGGTCAATAGTTTCGATCTGGGTAAGGTCGAGATAAACGCCGTCAAGCCAGTAAGCGGCGGTACCGTTAACGTTATCGAACAGCATATCGTATGCGCCGTCGGTTATGCCGGACGCAACCTGACTGTTTATGGTGCTTACCTGAGAGCCTGCCTTAATATCGCCGGTAATGGTGCAGTTGTATCTTTCCTCGATAAGTCTTCTCGTTTCTGCCTTTGCTACGTCAACTGCGGAAGCGGTATCCTCGGAGTAATCCTCTCTCTGGATGATCTCGCCGCCAAAGCCCAGAATACTTCCGTTGCCCTGAGCATTGTAGTCCTGACACAAAACTCTTATTACTCTTCCGCCAAGGTCTTTTACGGGCAGATCGGCGCCGTAAACGGTTTCTTCATCGGAAAGGCTTGCGTTTTCATTTTCGCTTACATCGGTCTGTGCTTGGTTGCAGGAAACCAGTGCGCCGCAAAGCATAATTCCCACCAAAAGGATTGCTAACAGTTTTTTCATATGTACGCTCCTTGTATTGAATTTCTACCTATTATATATTATATAACGGAGTTGTTTATAGCTTTTATGTTTTCTTTTATATCGCCTTTGAATACCGCGCTTCCCGCTACCATAAGGCGCGCGCCTGCTTTAGCCGCTACGGGAGCCGTGTTGGGGTCGATACCGCCGTCAACTGAAAGAATAATATCTTTTCCGCTTTCGTCAATGGCTTTTCTCAGGGTTTCCAGCTTGGGCATCATATCCGCCATAAACTTTTGTCCCCCGAATCCGGGTTCAACAGTCATTACCAAAAACAGATCCGCATATTCCATAAGGGGAAGCAGTACCTCCGCAGGCGTGCCGGGCTTAACGGAAACACCCGCTTTTACTCCTGCGGCGCGAATTTGCTTTAATACGGCGGCAGGGTCTTTTGTCGCCTCGTAATGAATGGTTATGTAATCCGAACCTGCTTTTACGAAATCGTCGATATATCTTTCGGGCTCGGTTATCATCAAGTGAGTGTCGAATATCATCTTGGTGTGGGGGCGGAGGGACTTAATAACCACCTGCCCGAAGGAAATATTGGGCACGAACACGCCGTCCATTACGTCAAGGTGCAGAAATTGAATTCCGCTCTCTTCCAATATTTTAAACTGGGCGGCAGCGTTGCCGAAATCCGCGCTCAAAGCGGAAGGGGCAATATATATTTTTTCCATAAGGTTCTTTCTCCTTTTCGTGTTACGAAACATATCATATAATATAATAAAGTGTCGCAGGGGGAGAAAAGACGTTGAATACAAAGGAAATAACCCTTCGTTCTCCTCTTCTCACTTCCTATATACAATATACAGCATCAAACCGCAAAAGTCAATAAGATATAAGCCGTTCGCGGGACGCAAGCTCCTTGCAAACAGAAACGGCTTTTTCTTTTGCGCCGGGAATTCCGTGACACAGATCTATAAGGCTTTCCTCCAGGCGTTCAAGCTCCGTGCCGCCCACCACGAGGGAAAGATAAACTTCCTTCATATAATAATACTCAAGGGCTTCACGGTGCATTTCGTCGGAGATAAGCTCAAGGAGTGTGTCCGTACAATCGTCCATCATAAAAGCGGACACGGCGGTTATACAGATTATAACAGTCACGGCAACGCAGGCAAATATAAAGTTTTTCATTGGTCCTTTTCCCCCCAGGGTATTACGCTCATATCTCCGCTTTGCTCCAGCACTACGGTTTTTATCTGTTTCATATCCTCATATCCTTTAAGGCGGGCTTGAGCTTCCACTTCATCTCTGGCTACCCGCGCCTTTTCAAGATTTTCGGTTATATATTTTCCGTCCTTCATAAGCGTTATAGGTTCGCCGTCCAGGAACAGCCGTATCTTTTTGCTTTTCTGGGAAAGGTATGCGGTAATAACCTCTGCGCTTGCCACAAGAAGCAAAGGTACTATTCCGTATGCCAGCGGTATGTCGGGGTCGGTCATGGGAATTGCGGCAAGCTCGCTTATAAGTAAAGCGGCAACAAATTCTCCCGCTTGCAACTGCCCAATCTGTCGTTTTCCCATTAATCTTACCGAAAAAAGCAAAATTCCGTATAACAAAAAAGTGCGCAATAGTATGGTCAGCATGTATATCACCACCATATATTGTGGATGAAATCGGAAAAAATATACCCCAAAAAAAATTTAAAAAAAACTTAAAAAAAATCAAAAAAGGTGTTGACAAAAGTAAAAGAGTGTGGTA
>CAZAJX010000074.1:0-3022 GCA_964485815.1 uncultured Oscillospiraceae bacterium | reverse complement strand
TGCTTATACATAACGGAAAGGTGCTTATGCAAAATGCAGAGGGTGACGATGGCTATGCCTTTATCGGCGGTCACGTTGCATTTGGAGAAACAACCGATGAAACCCTTGTGCGAGAGTTCAAGGAAGAAATCGGTGCAGACATAAAGATCGAAAGATTGCTTATGGTGAATGAAAATTTCTTCCCTTGGGGCAATCGTCCTTGTCAGCAGATCAATTTGTACTATCTGATTTCCTTGAAGGATGAAACGCAAATTCCTCTTGATAGAGATTTCAAGGAGCTGGACGATTTGGGCAACGAGCGAGCTATCAAATTTTATGAGAGATATGGTTTCCGTTTTGATGGCACAGAGCAAGAAATCAAGCTCGGTACACCGAACACGGAGTTGAGGATGATGTATGAGCGACATTGAAATAATTGTTAAGAATTTTTGCTGTGAGAACGACTTATCCGTGAAGCTGTCCTACGATATGCCCTCCGGCTACGAAACTGCCTATGGCACCTATGATATAACAGTTAACACTCTGTTTCTGAATGTCGCCATCCTCCAAGATGCACCGAAGTATGAAGTGCTGTTTTATCTATTCCACGAGCTTCGCCATGCGATAGATTCTTTATCTTGTCTTTAAGCTGTCTGGATGTTTTTATCATAATAACACCTCCATATAGGTTCTTACTTCCTTTTCAACACCTAATTTCTCGGCATATCTCATCAGCTTGCCGATATTCTTATTCGTTGATCGTGTGTATTCTTTAAGGGCATACAAGAATACCTGAGCGTCTTTCTTTGAACGGAATTTAAACATATCGCAGATAGTTCTTTCTGCATCATAAACTTTTACGGTATTTCCGTATTTTGTAATCGCCTGAATTGCTCCCAATTCATACAACTCGTCTTTACATTGATGCACAGTGATTCCTTTCTCTCTCAAGTGCTTTGCGTTGTAGGTGTAAGGAACGGTAACATAGATGCTGTTCGGTTCTCTTTCAGTTAGTCCGTGGACTTGAAGCGCGGTTTCGTGAGATAAGATTATCTTCGAATTTTTCAGGCAGAGAATATACAAATCATCTTGCCAAGTGTCTGCGGACATGTATATACCTTGAGCGACTCTCTCCAAACTATGTTTATTTACAAACTCGGATAAATACGTTTTTGAAATTCCCATCTCGGCAACATCTTTTGCCAAAAGATATCCGTTTTGCTTTTCCAAAAGCTCTTTCATTTTTTCGCTTTTTGTCAAGAACAGCACCTGCCTTTCTCGCTTATCGTATTATCATATATAAGCGTAAAAGTAAAGTGTTTTTTTGAAGTTTAATAATTATGTTTTAATACCGCCGAGGATTTCCTCGCGGTATTTTTGATCGGTAAAATTCCGGCTAAGAAACGGTAAAGAAACGGCAAAGAAGATTGACTTTAATAGCTCAAAGTGATACTATCGTTTTTGATCGAAATAAGTGGTGGAGTCTGTCACCGTAGTAGAAATACGGCGGTTTATCTCGATTAAAAGCGTGTTGACAGAGCCGTGTTCTGCGGCTCTTTAATTTTGCTTTGGATCGCCCGAACGCCCTTCTTATTTCTAAAAAATTTTAATATGGAGGGTTGTTTATGACACCTACCTTAACAATGTTTTACCTTGTGTCCGTAGTTGTATCCGCTATCGCATTCGCATTTGCGGCATACCTCTATTTCTGGGTTAAACGCCAGCCGCAGGAAAACAAAAGAATTACTGAAGTTGCAGGCCTCATTCGTGAGGGTGCAAACACCTTTATGCGCAGAGAGTACAAGATCCTCGCAATTTTTGCTGCAGTTATCGCAGTACTCATCGTAGTATTCCTTCCCACTCCCATCTGGAAGGCAGGCGACGCATGGTGGAAGAACGTAGCTATGGCTGTTTCTTACATCGGCGGTACCGTACTTTCCGCTATTGCAGGTAAGCTCGGTCTTGTTGTTGCTTCTCTTTCCAACGGCAGAGCTGCTGAAGCTGCAAAGAAGGGTATCAAGCCCGCATTCCTTGTTGGCTTCCGCGGCGGTTCCGTTATGGGTCTGCTCGTAGTTGGTTTCGCTGTTCTCGGAGTTGCAGCTGTTCTCGCTATCGTTAAGGAAGCTTCCATTCTTCTCGGCTTCTCTTTCGGTGCTTCTTCTCTCGCTCTGTTTGCAAAAGCAGGCGGCGGTATCTTCACCAAGACTGCTGACGTTGCAGCTGACCTTACCGGTAAGGTTGAGCTCGGCATCGCAGAAGACGATCCCCGTAACCCCGCAGTTATCGCAGATAACGTTGGCGACAACGTAGGTGACGTTGCAGGTATGGGCGCTGACCTTTTCGATTCCAACGTTGCGGCTCTTACTTCCGCACTCGTTATAGCTCAGGCTCTCACCGGCGGCGATGAAAAGAACGTTATCATGGTTCTTTGCTATGCAGCTCTCGGTCTTCTCGCTTCCATCATCGGTATCGCTACCGCTCGTATCACCAAGAACGGTACTCCCACCGGTGCACTTAACTCTTCTACATACGTTACTTCCGCAGTATTTATGGCTCTTACCGCAGGCGCAACCGCACTGTTCGGTTTCTCCTGGCACATCTGGGGCTGTGCTACCATCGGTCTTGTTGTAGGCGTTATTATCGGTCTTGCTACCGACTACTTTACCGATGACACCAAGCCTATCGTTAAGAAAGTTGCTCACGCTTCCAAGAGCGGTCCCGCATTTACCGTTCTTTCCGGCGTATCCTATGGCTTCATCTCCGCACTTCCCGCAATGATCGGTATCGCTATCTCCGCTCTCGCAGCTTACAAGATCTGCGGAACCGACGCTCTTATTGAGCAGTACGGCGCAAACTATCCTCTCTTTGGTATTTCCATGGCAGCAGTTGGTATGCTTTCCATCGTTGCTATGATCATCTCTAACGACGCATACGGTCCTATCGTTGATAACGCTCGCGGTCTCGCAGAAATGGGGGGCTTGGGCGAAGAGGCTATCCGCGTAGCTGACGAGCTTGACTCCGCAGGTAACACCGTTAAGGCAGT
>CAZAJX010000073.1:0-3883 GCA_964485815.1 uncultured Oscillospiraceae bacterium | reverse complement strand
CACAAAAAAACAAAGTCTATCTCTTGCTTGAAATAGACTTTGTCAGTAATCTGACCCGACAGGTTTAAAATCTGTCGGGTTTTTATATCCTCATAAGAAGGAGCGCACTCCCGTGCATTTTTTGGGGTGGTTATGCAAAGTGTTTTTTATATCCGTCTGCGAAGATGGTTCCGTGGTCGGACGCTATATCTTCGCTCTTTCCGTCGTGGGAAAGGGTAAGCACCGTTTCGCCGTGGGAAAGGGTAAAGCCCTTTTCGCTTACGGAAATATCAAACCATTTTGCGTCCGCCGCATCGTCGCCCGCCTGCGCTTTGGGCATTTTTTCAAGTACTTGAGTAAACGCCACGGTTATTATACGGGTACGGGGATCTCTCTTGGGGTCTGAATATACCTTAAGCTGTTCGGGATATGCTTCCACGCCCGTTTCCTCCATAAGCTCGCGGGATGCCGCTTGCTCGCAGGTTTCGTCAGGCTCCACAAATCCGCCGGGAAGCGCCCATGTATCTATAAAGGGATGGTTTGCCCGTTTAATTAAAAGCACTTTGTTTTCGCAAAATATAACCATATCCACGGTTACGGAGGGACGCTCGAATTTACTTGCATCGTATGCGGCAAGGAATTCCGCTTCCGTCTGTCCCAAAGCGTTTCTTTTTTCGTTCATTTCATTCACCGCTTTTTTATAAAGGTTTTTTCATAATTCTGCCGTTTGCTCTTGGGTATTCGGCAGGGGTAGAGGCTGTCTTTTTAATAACGATCACCGTATGGCTTCTGTCAAAAACGGGGATGGGAGCATCAAAAATCTCCGCTTCGCCGCCGCCAAGTATTTTAATGGCGTTGCGTGCTTCCTCCAGCTCTTCTCTGCCTCGGTTGCCCTTCATTGCCACGAAATACCCGCCCTTTTTAACAAGGGGCATACACCATTCGCACAGCACGTTAAGGCGGGCTACCCCGCGGGAAACGGCGATATCGTATTTTTCTCTGTGCCCGCCCTTGCCTGCTTCCTCTGCACGGGCGCACAGAGTGGATATGTTGGAAATACCCGCGTCACGCGCGGTTTCTTCAACAAATCTCAGCTTTTTCGCGGTGCTGTCCAGCCCCGTGAAGTGGCAATCGGGAGCGCATATCGCCAGAGGAAAGGTGGGAAAACCGCCTCCGCACCCAACGTCGATAACCTTTTTGTTTTTAAAAAGTCCTGTCTTTAAAGGGGAAAGAGAATCCACAAAATGCAGCAACGCAATCTCTTCGTCCGTCTTAAGATCGGTTACGTTCAGGTTTCCTTCTATGCGTTTGAGCCCTTCCGCTACGGCAAAAAACTGTTTTTCCTGCTCCTCCGTAAAGGATATGGGGGAATATTTTTTTGTAATATCAATTATGTTTTTCATCGTTCTTCCTTTGGGTTAGCCATACCAGCAAAACCGAAATATCCGCAGGAGAAATGCCGGAAATTCGGGAAGCCTGCCCTACGGACGCGGGACGGAGCGCGTTCAGCTTTTGCGCCGCTTCAAGACGAATTCCTTTAATGGCGGAATAATCCGCGTCTGCGGGAAGCGCCTTGTCCTCTAATTTGCTTACACGTCTGACTTCGTCAAGCTCTTTTTTGATATAGCCTTCGTATTTTATTTCTGTTTCCGCTCTGCGGGCAACCTCACGTTTTACCTGCCTTCCGTCAAGCAAGCAAATGTCCGCATGGGTTATGGCGGGACGCTTTATCAGCTCGGCTTTACGCATACCGCCCTCGCTTTCACCGTAGCCCCTCTCGGTAAGGAGCTGTGTAAGCGCCTCCGTCTTGGGTACGGAATTGGTGCGGAGATGGTTTATCTCTTCCTCCACTTCCTTGTAAAGGGAGATGTATTCGGCATATTTTTCGTCGGATATAAGTCCTGCGTATCTGCCGTATTCAATAAGCCTTTGCTTTGCGTTGTCCTGCCGCAAAAGCAAGCGGTATTCGCTTCGGGAGGTCATCATACGGTAGGGCTCGTTGGTGCCTTTGGTAACCAGATCGTCTATAAGGGTGCCGATGTATCCTTCGCTCCGCTTAAGCACTATCTGCTCTCTGCCTTGAACCGCCAATGCGGCGTTTATACCCGCAATAATTCCCTGCGCCGCCGCTTCCTCGTAGCCCGAGGAACCGTTAAACTGACCTGCGCCGTAAAGACCTTTTAAGTTTTTAAACTCCAAGGAGGGGTGTAATTGAGTGGGGTCTGCGCAATCGTATTCAATAGCGTATGCGGTGCGCATAAATACTGCGTTTTCAAGTCCTTTTATGGAATGAACTATCTGCTTTTGCACTTCTTCGGGCAGAGAGGAGGAAAGTCCCTGCAGGTACATTTCCTTGGTATGCTCGCCCATAGGCTCTACGAATATCTGGTGGCGTTCTTTATCGGAAAACCGCACTACCTTGTCCTCGATCGAGGGGCAGTATCTGGGGCCCGTGCCCTTTATCACACCCGAAAAAAGCGGGGAACGGTGCAGGTTTTCTCTTATAATACGGTGGGTTTCGGGGTTGGTGTAGGTAATGTAACATTCCCGCTTGTTCACGCCTGCTTGCTCATCGGAAAACCGTGTTGCAAACTCATCTCCAACCTGTTTTTCCATTTTATCGTAATCCAGAGAATCTGCGTGTACTCTGGGGGGAGTTCCCGTTTTGAAGCGGGTAAGCTTTATTCCGTTTGCCTCCAGAGTTTCGGACAGCTTGTCTGCGGATATGCTGTTATCCGGTCCCGATGAATATGCGTGTTCGCCCGCAATGATCTTTCCCTTAAGGGATGTTCCCGTGGCGATAATTACCTTCTTTGCGGGGAAATGTCCTCCGAAAGCGGTGTCCACTCCCGCAATGCAACCGTCCTCGGCGGTTATGCCCGTAACCTCCGCCTGAATAAGGGTAAGGTTAGGAGTGCTTTCCACCACCTCGGTCATATAGTTTCTGTATGCAACTCTGTCTGCCTGCAGTCTTAAAGAATGTACCGCAGGCCCCTTGCTGGAATTCAGCATTCTGCTTTGAAGCATAGCGTGGTCGGCGGCTTTTCCCATTTCACCGCCCAAAGCGTCTACTTCATAAACCAGATGTCCCTTTCCCGTTCCTCCGATAGAGGGATTGCAGGGCATATTTCCCACAAGATCAAGGGTAAGGGTGAACAGCGCCGTCTTCAAACCCATACGTGCGGATGCAAGGGCAGCTTCAATACCTGCGTGTCCCGCACCTACCACGATTATATCATAATTTTCCGCTGTATAACTCATATTTATTTACCTACGCAAAAATGTGAAAAAATTTCGTTTACAATTTCCAGTGCGGCGGTTCTGCCGTCAATTTCCCCAAGTGCGGATACGGCACGTTCTATACATTCCCCCGCAATATCCTGTGTAAAGCCGTCAAGGGCGTGTATAGCATCGTCAACGTTTTCCAGCGCACGCTCTATGGCGGAATACTGTCTTGCGGAAACGATTATATCCTGGGTGTCTGCCTCCGCCGCCCCTGCAAAGGAAAGTATTTTTTCCTGCAGTTTATCAAATCCCTCTCCCTTTGCCGCAGACATATATACTGCGTTTTCAAAGGGGGAAACGGTGTTTTCGCCCATATCGCATTTGTTCATTACCGTTATAACACAGTCTTCTTTTCCTTTAAGCAGGGAAACAAGCTCGTTATCCTCCTCGGTGAGAGGGCTGGAGCAATCAAACACCGCGATAATAAGGGAGGATCTTTCTATTTCCTTAATGCTTCTTTTAATACCTGCGGCTTCAACGGTTTCGTCACTTTCTCTTATTCCTGCCGTGTCCGCAAGGTTGAGCAGTACGTCACCCACCTTTACCTGCTCGGTAATAACGTCGCGGGTAGTGCCCGCAATATCGGTTACAATGGCTCTGTCCGTACCGCACAAAAGGT
>CAZAJX010000072.1:0-3960 GCA_964485815.1 uncultured Oscillospiraceae bacterium | reverse complement strand
GCGCACAACACTGGCAGTGTTGGGGTCACGGGTTCGAGTCCCGTATGCTCCACCAAAAAATCCAAGCCAAACGGCTTGGATTTTTTCATTTGTGTCCGCATTTTGCGGGCACAACATCATTTGACCGAAGGTCAACATCATTTGCGTGCAACGCACGCAACATCATTTCGAGCAAAGCGAGAACAGCATTCCGCATTTATGCGGACACAAATGAACGATGTTACGGCTTGCGCCGTAAACGATGTTGCGCTTCGCACAAACGAGGTTGATTTTTTTATTGTCCCGTGATATACTCACCTTAAAGGAGTTGATATTATGCATACTTTTGTTTCCGATACTTTGGCGTCCAGCGCTGACCAGACCTATTTCAGATCCGATAACGAAAAGCACCTTTGCAGGATATATTACAAGGTTTTCGCGGGAGGGGATGAATACCGTTTTATGTTCGGCAACACGGTGGATTCCACCTTTGCGGACGGGTCCTACTCCGTGGCGAATATGCTTTGCGGCGAGTGGCAGATATCCGATGCCCGCGTAGGCGTGGTTGCCCGTTGCGGTATGGAAAACCCCGCAGAGCCGTCATCTTTTACGGATATCCTTTTCGAAGGTGCAGACTATAAAAACATTCTCCCCGGTGAACGTTTTTTTACCGACACGGTGAGAATAAAAGCGGGTAGCGGCGAATATCTTTGCGTGGAATACGCTTTTGAGGGCAAAAAGCTCCCCTGCCACGAGGAAATTATTATCCCCACCTTTGTTTTAAAGGACGGGGACTGGGTGCGCACTCCTCAAATTCCCGTGCCTTTAACCGTGCAGGTAAAAAGAGAAGTGAAAAAACGCATTTGCTTCCTTGGGGATTCCATTACCCAAGGTATCGGTTCCACACCCAACCGCTACGCCCAGTGGTGCGCCGTAGCCGCAGAAAATCTGGGCAGGGAATACTCTTTTTATAATCTCGGCATAGGCTCTGCCCGCGCTTCCGATGCGGCTTCCGATGCCGCTTGGCTGGAACGGGCAAAGAACCATGATATTTGCGTTATCTGCCTCGGCACCAACGATCTTCTCCACGGCAGAAGCGCTAACGATATATGCAAGGATATCACCCGTGTGGTGAATATTCTGGAAAAGCGGGGAATAACGGTCATCGTACAGACCGCGCCTCCCTTTGAATACTCCGAATCCGGAGCGGAAAACTGCAAACAGGTAAACGAATATATTAAAAATACCTTCTTCCGCTGCTTTGATAACACCCGCTTCCTGTGCGAGGGCGGGGACGTGGCTTCCCCCGTGTTCGGCGGACATCCTCACGATGCGGGCTGTGCCGTCTGGGGTGAAAAAATAGCTTTGCATATAAAAGAATATCTGTCTTAAAAAGGAGAAAAATATGAAAAAGGCGGTAGTTATCTTGCTTTCTCTGTTACTCACCTTACCCTTGGCAAGCGGTTTTACCGCTTCTGCCGAAGAAAATTTGCCCGAAGAAATTAAAATTCTTTGCATAGGCAACAGCTTTTCCTGCGATACTATCGAGCACGTGGCGAATATCGCCCTTTCTCTCGGCGTAAAAAAGGTTACCTTGGGCAATCTTTATATCGGCGGATGCTCTATCAAAAAACATTACGCAAACGCCGTTGGCGATAAACACGATTACGAATATTTTTACAACACCGGATCGGGCTGGTCAAGCACCTATAACCATTCCATAAAGGATACCTTGGAAAGCGAAAGCTGGGATTACGTTTCCATACAACACGGCACTCTTGACGGAAGCCGTTACGCAGAGGAAGCCTCTTACACAGACCTTCCCGAGCTTGTAGAGTACGTAAAATCCTACCTGCCCGAAAAAACGAAAATAGTATTTAATATGACTTGGGTGGGCGAGCCCGGCTCCCACGAGGAGATGGTGGCTTTCGGCAACGATCAGCTTAAATACTATAATTCCGTCGCCGCTCTCACAAGCACTCTCGTGGCAAACACTAAAGGTATCGACATAGTTTCTCCCACGGGCACGGCAATACAAAACGCCCGCACCTCATTCGTGGGCTTGCTTACAAGGGATAATTACCATTTAAGCTTAAAGCTTGGCAGATACATAGCGGGGCTCACCTTCTTCAAAGCCCTTACGGGTGCGGATATTTCTTCTATCTCCTGGGCGCCCGATGGGATTAACGCTTATATGAAGTCGGTTGCTCTGGAATCTGCCCAAAACGCAATCAACACCCCCTTTTCCGTAACCGCTTCGGTTATCGAAAAGCCCGATTTCACCTGGCCCGAATCCGATTACGGCCCTGCCGCCACACCTGAGGATCCCTTTTACCCCCACGGCGCGAAAACAGCTCCCGAGGTAGAGGAAAAGGTAGATATCTTCCCATATTTTAACCTGAACGGTGTAGGGGAGATAAGCACTACTATTGAAACCGCAAACGGATTGGGACTCACTCTCGATCTTGAAAAAACACCATATCTTTATTATTCATTTGTCGTTCCCGAAGGATCGGATTTTTGCTTTTCCATATACAGCGATTCCACCTATTCTCCCTGGCTCACCTTCCTTGACGTAAGCAAAGGGGGTGCTGTTTTGAACGAAAGCGCGGAAAACTGGGATGCGGCGTTTGGCGGCGGCAGAAAGCAGTACGCTACCCAAAGCCAGACGGGATGCATAGATTTAAGAGATTACGCCAAGGGCGATGCTCTTAAATGGGTAATCAGCCGTATAAAGCTGTACGCTCCCAAGGGGGATACGGTAGCGGTAAGCTACTTCTTCTTCGGATCCGAGCCCACAAACGATCCCGCTGCCGAATATTCGGAGGAGGATTCCTCGGTGCCCGAGATTTCAGAAAATCCTGTAAACACTTCTTCCCCTGTTTCCGATACGTCCGAGCCCGAAACTCCCAAAAACACAAAAGGTCCGTGGATAACGGTTATCGCCTGCACCGTGCTGGGCGCTTTAACGGGGGTTATCACCTACAGAAAATCAAGAAAGAAATAGTTTTTTTAAGCCTGCATTTTAAAATGCAGGTTTTTTGTTCGTAATTCACAAAAAAGATGTAAATTTTAAATATTTTAGTTGCACAATTCAAAAAAGTGTGATATTCTATATCTGTATCTTTATATTAAAATTTGGAGGGATGTATATGAGCATAACAAAGTATCTGTTTGATGCGCTCAATAACGGCACGGAGCTTTATCCGCCTATGCAGGGTGCTCTGCCCGTTAACTCCTACGATATATTACAAGGCAAAATAAATTCAAACCGTTTTGTGACTCTGGCAGAGGATATGCGCATAACGGGGGATACGGAAGTTCTTATCGTTGCAAAATCCGTAAACACCACCGTTGCGGGAGGTATATATTCTTCTTCCTCTCCCGCATTCCTTAAGGGACTTTACTATATCCCCGCAGTGCTTCATGCCGACGGAACCTTTTCCTTTACCGAAAACCGCCTGCCTTATTTTAACGAGGAGTTTTTGGCAGGGGATACCGTGTTCGGCAACGCCGAGCGTGCAAACGGATATTTCGCGGCTAATCCCAGACTTATTTCCGCCATTTACGCAAACGGCACTTGGGAAGCTTACATCCGCCTTGCCACCGCATATTTTGAAGAGGTGTGCGGAGTTCCCTATAACGAATGCTACATAACCAACAGAGCAGATGATTCTTCGTTTATATTCGACCAGAATTGTTATATTATCCCCGCCCGTCCCGTAAAGGGAGTAAAGCCTATGTTAAGACTGTATGCCCGCATATTCAAAGCAGGTATGCCCAACAAGCTTTACGGCGACCTTTGCGAGGGTAAGGATGATGACGTTTCCTTCATCACCCTCACAGCAGAGGAAAAAGCGGATTTCATACGCAAGGTATCTACCAACTGGATAATCAATTCCGCCCTTGCCCGTGTTCCCGCCCGTCCCATCATCGTGGGAAGCGATATTTCTCCTTCTCTCCGCCTTGCGGAAACGGGAG
>CAZAJX010000071.1:0-4301 GCA_964485815.1 uncultured Oscillospiraceae bacterium | reverse complement strand
AGCCCGAGGAAAAACGCAAGACCGCTATTCACGAAGCAGGTCACGCCATTATTTCCCGTGTACTTAATCCCGATGATTTCGTACGTCAGATCTCCGTTATCCCCAGCGGAAAGGCATTGGGCTATACGCTTTCTCTTCCCAAGGAAGACAGATGGAGTGTTTACCGCGGCGAGCTTCAGAATAAAATATCCGAGTTGCTCGGCGGACGTGTTGCCGAAGAACTTTGCTGTGATGATATCTCCGGCGGCGCTTCCAACGATATTGAGCGCGCTACCGAGATTGCCCGCAAGATGGTTACCACTTACGGTATGAGTGATAAGCTCGGTCCCATAGTTTTCGGTACGGGACACGATGAGGTATTCCTCGGAAAGGATTATGCTTCTCAGCGTAATTATTCCGAAGAGATCGCAGCTGAGATCGATTCCGAAATCCACCGTATTGTTACCGAGGCGTATGACAGAGCGAAGAAGATAATTCTCGAGAATATGGATAAATTGAATCTTATCGTTGAGTATCTCGTGGCATATGAGATTATGGACGAGGATCAGTTTAACGCAGTTTTCAGTGAATCGTGCAATATGGAAACACTTGAAAAAATACGCGATGATAAAGACGAGCGTGTTCGCGCTGCCAATGAAAAACGCCGCGAAGAGCTAAAAAAAGAAGCGGATAAAGAAGCATCAAAAAATGATGATTCAGACAAAACATCAGGCAATGAGGACGTAGTAGCTCATTAATTCAATACTACAAAAGTGCGTATCAGTTTTGATACGCACTTGATTTTTGGATATATATTGTAAAAACGGTAAACAATACCTTTAACGAAAGGGGTATTGTTATGAACAAAAAAACTTTTATAACCGCCGCATCAATAACGGTATTATCAGTAATTTTCGTAATACTTATTGCAGCTGCAATTTTTAAAAACCAACCTGATGATACTTTGCCAAACGGCACGAGCGATTCGGAAAATGTTCCCGAAAGTTCTGTTTCCGAATCTCTTTTTTCAGAAAGAGGTTGGGTTATCAACAGATTGGGATATTCATATCTGTATTATGACAGAGCGCTTCAGCAGTTTAACGGTACTGCAAATACTGCCAGGCGGTATGCAGAAACGATAAACGTAATTACCAAGAATACAGATGCGATAGATTATTTCAGTATAATCGTGCCCACACAAACAGAATTTATTGATATACCCGTATCGGTTATGGCAGAAGACAATTTCTATTGCAACTCCCAGAAGGAGGTAATTTACGCTTCGTCAATAATGATGCAGGAAACGGAAAATATAGATATTTACGATATCCTGCTTGTTCACTCCGACGAGTATTTGTATTTTCGCACCGACTATAATTGGACTGCCCTCGGAGCATATTATGCTTATGTTGCGTTTTGCGATGCCGTAGACATTACGCCTAAATCTCTTGAAGAGTACGAAGCAGTAGAGCTTGAAGGTTATCTTGGATGGTTTTATACCGCAACAAAAAGCCAAATGCTTCTTGACAACGCGGATACGATAGTTTATTATCGTATAGAGAACGAATATCCTTGTTATATCACCACGGAAGAAAACGGTTATAAAACGCATACGCTGAAATACCGCGGCACAAGCATGTCTTCGGAAGATGGTTATTCCGTATTTATCGGTGATGAGAAACCGTTATATAAGTTTGAAACCCGCGCAAAAGGTCCTTCTCTTGCAATTGTTGGAGATACCTCGGCTCACGCTTTTATTCCGTTTCTGTTTCCGCATTACAGTGAGATAATATTTTATAATCTCAATTCCATTGATGAAACTGCAGATAATATTGACATAACCGCAGATACGGTTTTGTTTATGGCGTATGCAACAAACGCCAACAGTTCGTCATATTGTGAAAAATTAGAAAGGCTGTTTAAAAATGAATAATACAACCGTTATTTGCGGTTACATTTCGGTTTCCGCCGTTATTCGCGGCGGAAAACGCTCTATAAACCGCATTATACTTGATACAGAGCGTTATAATAAAGTTATGAGGAGCAAGTATCATTACAACGAAAAGAAGCAGTACGGCGCTTTAAAGGGCTGTGGAATACAGCTTGATTTCGTTTCTCCCGATGAATTTCTTTCGCTTACGGGCGGCGACACTGCGGGCGGAATAGCTGCAGAGGTAGGGGAAAGGCGTTTTTGCCGTCCCGAAAAACTGCTGTGCAATAAAAAAGGATATATTCTTGTTATCGACGGGATCGAGGATCCATATAATTTCGGCTATGTTCTCCGCACCTTGTATGCCGCAGGAGCAGACGGAGTCATCCTGCCCGAACGTAATTTCTTCGTATCCTCGGATATCGTTATCCGTTCATCCGCAGGAGCTTCGGAATATCTCGAGGTAGCGGTAGCACCGGATCTTGGTGAAGCGGTTGCTCTCGCCTCCGCCGCAGGATATACCGTTGCCGCCACTGCAAAAAGTGAAAATTCTATCAGCGTTTACGATACCGTTCTTTCAAGACCGCTCTGTTTGATCTTGGGCGGAGAAAAACGAGGCATTTCCAAAAACGTTCTTGATAAAGCGGATATCACCTTGTGTATACCGTACCCCAGAAATTGTCAGTATTCATTGTCCGCTTCCGCCGCCGCAAATATTATTGCTTTCCAGATAGGTTCAATTATCGCTCCCCCAGACGATTCCGGGAACCTTGCCAACGATAACTGTCTGGGCAATACATAATTCGGTTTTGATTTCCCTGGTTTCCGTAAATAACGGACCGGAGATTTCAACGCAAGCTATAAATTCAATATAAAGCTCGTATTTTGTCTGGTTTACACCGCCTGACACAAGCGAGCTTTTTATTTTTGATACTACACTACCTACGGGAACTGCTTTCACGGGAATTTTCGGACCGAGTCCGGAAAAAGTATAACTGTTCATTGCGTTACCCAAAGGAATTCCGAAATTCATACTGTCATATTCCGTCAGCTTTTTTATAATTTCCAGCGTAAGCTCACTTTTGATCATATTAACGTATTTAGTGTTTATGTCTATCAAAGAAACGTTTCCGTGTTCGTCTTTTTCGATAACCAGTATATCTTTTTGAGAATTTTGATTATATGACGATAACATCTGCGTATTTATGAGCTTGCTTATTTCTCTTACAATTACCTGATCGCAGTAGCGGGATGCAACGGCAGGGAAATTTTTTGAAATTCTTATTGACGTTATGCTTATACCGGCGACGAGGATCACACACAGAATTATTATTGCGATTTTGAGTTTTGTTTTACCTTTCATAACTTTCCTCCTTCGAAAATAATATGAAATTTATAATAATTAAATAACATTTTTACTTTTTTATTAATGATTTGCCTTGTCGGTATTCCGTGCACTCTTTCTGGCAAAAATAGAATTGAGCAAAAACGGAGGCAATGATTATGTATAACAAAGTAGAGATATGCGGTGTCAACACCTCAAAGTTACCGGTACTTTCAGATACAAAAAAGACAGAACTGCTTAAACGCGCCCACGACGGCGATTCATTCGCAAGAGATGAGCTGATAAACGGAAATTTAAGGCTCGTGCTCAGTGTAATACAATCCTTCGCGGGTAGGGGAGAAAATCCCGATGACCTGTTCCAAGTGGGCTGTATAGGGTTGATAAAGGCAGTAGATAATTTCGATACCACACTTGACGTTAAATTTTCCACCTATGCCGTTCCGATGATATTGGGTGAAATACGGCGATATCTTCGTGATAACAACACCATCCGCGTTTCCCGTTCGGTGAGGGATATGGCGTACCGCGCTTTGCAGGCAAAGGAGGCTCTCTCAAATAAACTTAACCGCGACCCTACTATCGAAGAGATCGCAAAGGAAACGGGATTTTCAAGAGAAGAAATAGTAAATGCTTTGGAAGCAATAGTGGAACCGGTGTCATTATACGAGCCCATCTATTCGGACGGAGGCGATTCATTATATGTGATGGATCAGATCAAGGATACGAAAAACACAGATGAAAGCTGGCTCACGGGCATCGCTTTAAATGAGGCGATCTCCACTCTCAACGAACGGGAAAAGCGTATTTTGCTCCTTCGCTTTTATCGGGGAAAAACTCAAACCGAGGTTTCTGCAGAGATAGGTATATCCCAGGCACAAGTAAGCCGACTCGAAAAGGGAGCTTTGGAGAAAATAAGAAAACAATTATAAAAAGAAAGAGTGGACCTTTTAAGTCCACTCTCAGACCGCTGACAAAGATAAAGTCAGCGGTTATTTTTTTGCAAAAGTCGCACAAAAATAGTGCAAAAGATAGTAGAATGTGGTATAA
>CAZAJX010000070.1:0-4321 GCA_964485815.1 uncultured Oscillospiraceae bacterium | reverse complement strand
AGAAAAAGGCTGAGCCAATTGCTTTCTAAAAAAGCTTTTGACTCAGCCCCTTTTTCATTTGTGCCGCAGGCACAACATCATTTGCCCGTAAGGGCAACATCATTTCGAGCGAAGCGAGAACATCATTGCCGCTTGCGGCACAAATGAACGATGTTGCACGACCTGCAAATGATGTACTTCGCAACGATGTGGGCTCACGCCCAATGAAGTTGCGCTCCGCGCAAACGGATGCGTGCCGTGCATTTTTCATTAATTTCTCAAAACCGTTGTAACACGGAAAAATTTGTGTTAAAATACTTGTATTAAAGTACGCGAGGTAGTAGATATGAAAAAATGGTCTTTTTATACTTCGAATGAAATAAAGCCCTTGGGCTGGACGAAGAACCAGCTTGAAATACAGGCAAAGTCCCTTTGCGGTTCGTTACACAAGGTCTGGCCCGACGTGCGGGACAGCAAGTGGATCGGCGGTACGGCAGAAGGCTGGGAGCGTGTCCCTTATTGGCTGGACGGATTTATTCCCATGGCGTATCTCCTTGAAGACGAAGAGCTTATTTCCGTAGCCCAAAAATATATGGATGCAATACTCTCTTTCCAACAGCCCGACGGATGGCTGTGTCCCTGCGAAGAGGAAAAGCGCCCGTCTTACGATACCTGGGCGGTGTTGCTTCTTTCCAAGGTGCTCACCGTGTATTACCAATGCTCGGGCAAAGAGCAGGCGTTGGATGCGCTGTATAAAATGCTTAAAAACTATCACGAACTGCTCAAAAACGGCACGGTAAAGCTGTTTGAGTGGGGAAAATACCGTTGGTACGAGGGATTAATCGCTATCGACTTTTTGTATTCCCGTTGCGGCGAGGAATGGCTGATAGACCTTGCCCGCATACTTAAAGAGCAGGGAATGAATTACGATACCGTAACCCACCTCTGGAAACGTCCTATGAACTGGTGGCGGTTTGATACTCATATAGTAAACCTTGCAATGATGCTTAAATCCGAAGCGGTATCCGCGGCAATTCTTGGCGAGCAGTACACGGATAAAGCGCAGGAATACTACGATATTCTGGAAAAATACAACGGTATGCCCGCAGGCGTTTTCACGGGGGATGAATGTCTTTCCGGCGTAAGCCCCATTCAGGGCGCGGAGCTTTGCTCGGTAGTGGAATTAATGTATTCCTATGAGCACCTCTATGCCTGCACGGGTGATAAAAAGTGGGCGGAGCGTCTGGAGAAGATCGCCTTCAACGCACTTCCCGCTGCCATAAGCGACGATATGTGGGCGCACCAGTACGTTCAGCAAAGCAACCAGATTGCCTGCATACGCTTTCCCGGTAAATCCGTTTTCCGCACCAATAACAGCGAAGCCCACCTTTTCGGTCTTGAGCCCAATTACGGATGCTGTACGGCGAATTTCGGTCAGGGCTGGCCCAAGCTTGTGCTGTCCTCCTTTATGTATAACGGGGATACGGTTATAAACGCTGTTCCCGTTCCCTCGGTACTTAAAACGGAGGACGTATATATTTCTCTTGAAACCGAGTATCCCTTCAAAAACACCTTTAAATACACAGTAAAGGCGGGCAAGGATTTCTCCCTTGTTCTCCGCGTGCCCACTTTTGCGCAAAACTATACTGTTGACGGCAAAAAGTACGATTCCGGCGAAGTTTTACTCGGATTCTCCGCAGGGGAAGAGCGGGTTGTAACCGTGTCCTTTGAAGTAACACCCCGCTTTGAAAAGCGTTCGGGCAACCTTAATACTGTGGAAATGGGCTCGCTTTTGTTCTCTATGCCCATAGAGTACCGCACCCTTATAAAGGAATACGAGCGGGACGGTGTGGAGCGCAAATTCCCCTATTGCGATTACGAATATTACCCCGAAACCCCTTGGCAGTTCGGCTTTGCGGATACTGCTTTAAAAGCGGAATACCGCGATGTATCGGAAACTCCTTTTTCTTCCCACAATCCCCCCGTTACCGTAAAAGCAAAGGTGCAAGAAATCGACTGGGGCTATGCGGACGGATACGATACCGTCTGCGCAAAATATCCCGAGAGCCGCATCGGCAAGGGCGAAATGAAGGAGATAGAATTATACCCTTACGGCTGTGCAAAGCTCCGTATGACCGAGCTTCCTTTTTGCGAAGAGGAATGAGAAATGGAAAAAATACGCGAATATTTTGAAAAATCTCTTTTGGAAGGCGCAAAAAGATTTGTTATAAGCAACCCCGTTTCCAAGGATGCGCAGTACAAAAAAATTATTGCCGATAAAAAGTCGGCGGGATTTCAGATTGCCAAATATACCGAAAAGCAGGTGTTCCACGAAAACGTTTCGGAAACCGACCTTGCTTTACGCTGTGCGGAGCTTGTTTACGGCAACTACAAGCAGGTAAACGGCTTTGCCGAAAATAACGAGCATATCCTGCTTATCTCCAAAAAAGGCGCAAGCAGGTATTCGGTAAAGAAAAGCGCCTCTTTGTCCGTGCCCGAAAGCACACAGCATAACAGAGAGAAAAACTATATTCTCTCCCAAGGGGAAAACATTCCTCCTCTTATAGATATGGGTGTGTTTACCAAGGACGGCAAGGTTATAAGCGCTATGTACCACAAGTACAAGCAGATAAACCGCTTTCTTGAAACGGTGGACGATGAGATTTCCGCATATCCTTCGGATACCTTGAACGTTATAGATTTCGGCTGCGGAAAATCCTATCTTACGTTTATTCTTTATTATTACCTTACCGCCGTTAAGGGCAAAAAGGTAAATATGATAGGTCTTGACCTTAAAAAAGAGGTTATAGAGAAATGCGAAGCCTCTGCCCGCAAATACGGCTATGATGGGTTGCATTTTGAGCTTGGGGATATAAACGGCTATAAAGCTCCCTTTAAGGTGGATATGGTGGTTACTCTTCACGCTTGCGATACCGCTACCGATTACGCTTTGTATAACGCTGTAAGCTGGGGTGCAAAAATGATCTTTTCCGTGCCCTGCTGCCAGCACGAGCTGAACGGACAGCTTAATTCCAAAAACCTCGATATACTCTCCCGTTACGGCATTATCAAAGAGCGTTTTTCCGCTCTCGCCACCGATGCCATTCGGGGAAATATTCTTGAATATTGCGGCTATAAGACCCAGATAATGGAATTTATCGAGCTTGACCACACCCCGAAAAATATCCTTATCCGCGCCGTAAAACGCCCGTCCACCCCTGCAAAGGTAAAGCAAAAAGCCCTGGACGAGATAAACGCTATCATAAACGAATTCGGCTTTAAGCCCACGCTTTATGAATTGCTTATAAAATGATCTGAATTTGTGGAGGAAGATATTATGCCAAAGATACTTGTAACGGGTGGAACTGTTTTTGTTAGCCGCTATATCGCAGAGTATTATGTTGCTAAAGGCTGGGATGTATATGTGCTTAATAGGAACAGTAAGGAACAATCTAAAGGCGTAACTCTCATCGAAGCTGACCGACATAATCTTGGGGAAGTATTGCGTAAATTTCAGTTTGATGTTGTTGTAGATACTGCATATACTTCCTATGATGTCGATTTGTTGCTTGATGCTTTGGGAAACTATAAAGACTATGTTCTAATCAGCTCAAGTGCTGTATACCCTGAGCATGCATCACAACCGTTTAAAGAAGATGCTGCTTTGTCCGTTAATAAGTATTGGGGAAAGTACGGAACTGACAAAATAGATGCGGAATCCGCGTTACTGAGAAGAAATCCCAATGCGTATATTCTCAGACCTCCATATTTGTACGGTCAAATGAACAATGTATATCGAGAAGCCTTTGTATTTGATTGCGCCTTGGCTGATAGAAAGTTTTATTTACCCAAAGATGGTGATATGAAATTACAATTTTTCCATATTCACGACTTATGTAGATTTATTGATGTTGTTTTAGAGAATAAGCCACAGCAACATATTTTTAATGTTGGAAATAAAGAGGCAATTTCTATTCGTGAGTGGGCAGAACTCTGTTATAATACCCTTGAGAAAAAAGTTGAGTTTCAAAATGTTTATGATGATATTGAACAGAGGAATTATTTCAGCTTCTACAATTATGAGTATTATCTCGATGTTTCAGCACAATGTGAACTAATGAAGGATGTGAAACCCTTAGACGAAGGATTGAAAGAATCCTTTGCTTGGTACATAAACAATAAAGATAAGGTAAATAGAAAACCGTTTATCGAGTATATAGATAATACTCTGGTATGACAAATTGTAATTTATAGAACAGAAAACCCGACAGGTTTAAAATCTGTCGGGTCAGACCGCTGACAAAGATAAAGTCAGCGGTTATTTTTTTTTGCAAAAGTCGCA
>CAZAJX010000069.1:0-4583 GCA_964485815.1 uncultured Oscillospiraceae bacterium | reverse complement strand
AGGATATTATAAACCGCGGCGGCGGTGTTCTTTGCGTTGAACTGTATTCGAGAGGTGAAAACGATACTCTGGGAACAGACCCCGTTACAGTAACCTGCGACGGACGCAAATTCACCGTGCCCTCGGGAACCGTGCTTCGTCTTATGCCCGGTGAGAGCATCACGCTCCTGCCCGGTCAGTACCACGCATTCTGGGCAGAAAAGGGTTTCGGAAAATGTCTGCTGGGCGAGGTAAGTATGGTTAACGACGATAATACCGACAACCGCTTTTACGAGCCTCAGGCGAGATTTACCGATATTGAGGAGGACTGCCCGCCCGTATACCTCCTTTGCAACGAATACCCCGAGGCAAAGTAGACTATGAAGATACTTGCTTTCGGTGAGATCCTCTGGGATATTTTCGGAGGAAAACAAAAATTAGGTGGCGCACCCTTAAACTTTATAACCCATTGTACCCGTCTTGGCGCAGATACACAGATAATCTCCGCCGTGGGCAAGGATGCTTTGGGAAAACAGGCGTTGGATATGGTCAAAATGTCGGGCGTGGGCACGGACTATGTCGAAATGCTTAAAAAGATACCTACCGGCTATTGCGAGGTTACTCTGGACGAAAACGGCGTTCCCTCATATTACCTTGCGTCCGGCGTGGCGTACGATAACATTCCCTGCCCCAAGAGAATAGATAAGGATTACGATGCTTTGTACTTCGGCTCTCTCGCTTTGCGGGAGGAAAAGAGTATGGAAAGCTTTTTAAAGCTTGCCTCCAAGGGCGTTGCAAAAGAGGTTTTTTGCGATATAAACGTGCGCCAGGACTTTTGCACGGGCGAAATTCTGGAAACCTGCCTCAAAACCGCGACCATACTTAAATTCAGCCGTGAGGAAATGGAGATTTTCGGTAAAGGCTCTCTTATCGCCACCGCCGAATTTATCCTTTCCGTATACACAAACATTCACACCGTAGTCATAACTATGGATGCGGACGGTGCCTGCTGCTTTACCCGCAAGGGCAGATGGTTTGCAAAGAGTCCCGAGGCGGAGGTTGTTTCCACCGTCGGCGCGGGAGATTCCTTCTCCGCCGCGTTCCTTGTAAACTATCTGGCAGGTGAAAAGGTAAGCGTGTGTCTTAACCGCGCTTGCATTCTCGGCTCTTACGTTATAACACAGCTTGGAGCTATTCCCGAATATCCCGAAGAACTGCTTTCGCAGATAAAGCCATAAAAACGAGGTGTATTTATGAGCGACAGAGAAAAACGGCTTACACGGTTTTTGGCAACCGTAAAAAGCCGGATAGTAAAAAGAAGATACCCCTGCACGGATATAACTTTTGCTCCCTGCGGATACAAGTGCGATGAGCCTCTGCCTACCGAGTTCACCCCCTTTGAAAAAGGTATGCGTTGGGGCGAAACCAAGGACAGCCACTGTCTGTTTAACCTTAAATTCACCCTGCCCGAGAGTGAACGCGGTTCCTCTCTCCGCCTCCGTGTGGATACGGATAAGGACGGCTGGAACGTATATAACCCCCAGTTTATCATTTACGAAAACGGAAAAGCACTTCAGGGCTTGGATACAAACCACCGCACCGTGGAGATAGATTACAAGCAGGAGTATGAATATCAGCTTTACGCATACACCGGCTCTTTGGTGGATAATCTCCCCCTTAACGTGGAAGTTGAGGTTTACGATGCAGACACAAAGGCTTTGTATTACGATCTTTTGGTGCCCTTTGAGATCTGCAAGATCACCAAGCCCGACAGCCGCGAATACGAAGTGATAATGTCCGCCCTTATCGGCACCCTTAATAAATTGGACCTGCGTGTGCCTGATTCAGAGGAATTTTATGCTTCCGTAAAGACTGCCCGCGAATATTTAAAGAAAAAACTTTATGAAAAATATCGCGGCGGGGACGGAACTACTGCTATCTGCATAGGTCACACCCATATAGATATTGCGTGGCTGTGGACCTTGGCGCAAACGAGAGAAAAAGCACAGCATTCCTTTGCCACGGTGCTTGCTTTACTTGAAAGATACCCCGAATATATCTTTATGTCCAGCCAGCCTCAGCTTTTTGAATATATAAAGCAGGAAGACCCCGCCCTTTACGCCCGCGTAAAGGAAATGGTAATGCTTGGCAGAATAGAGCCCGAAGGCAGTATGTGGGTGGAAGCGGACTGTAATTTGCCCTCGGGCGAATCGCTGGTGCGCCAGATCATCCACGGCAAACGGTTTTTCAAGGATGAATTCGGTGTGGATAACCACATTTTGTGGCTGCCCGATGTTTTCGGTTATTCCGCGGCGCTTCCCCAGATATGCGTAAAAAGCGGAATAGATACATTCCTTACCTCCAAAATAAGCTGGAACGATACCAACCGTATGCCTTACGATACGTTTATCTGGAAAGGCATTGACGGCACGGGAATTTTCACATATTTTCTTACGGCACAAGACAAGGTTCGCGGCGTGGACAGCACCCGCTACACCACCTACGTTGCCACTACCGATCCTGCCTGCGTTGCGGGAGCTTATGACAGATACTCTCAAAAATCCCTTACGGACAAGGTCTTGGTTACCGTGGGCTGGGGGGACGGAGGCGGTGCCACCACAGAGAAAATGGTGGAAAAAGGCGCCCGCCTTTATGACGGACTTCCCGGATGCCCCAAGGTAGAGTACGTTCACGCAAGTAAATACCTTGCAGACCTTAAAGAGTCCACAGAAGGCAAACTGCCGGATTGGAGAGGGGAACTGTACCTTGAATACCACAGAGGCACATATACCTCTGCGGCAAAGAACAAGCTGTATAACCGACAAGGGGAAAATCTGCTTCGGCACCTCGAAACCCTGCTTTCGGTAAACGCCATAAAAAACGGAGATGCCTTCCCAACGGAAAAGATGGACGAATTATGGAAGATATTACTGCTTAACCAGTTCCACGATATTATTCCCGGTTCTTCTATTCCCGAAGTATATGCCGACAGCCGCAAGCAGTACTTGAAGCTGTTTAACGATGGAGCGAATATGCTTGGAAAGGCGATGAACAGCCTTGTAAGTCAGGATTTTGAGGGTGAATACGCAGCATTTGTAAATCCTCTTCCCTTTGAATACAGCGGAATGGTTTGCGGCTACGAGGTGGAAAATCTTCCCGCTAAGGGATACGCGTCCCTTAAGGCAAATAAAGCTCACTGCAACGTGCAGGTCAAGGATAAGCAGATAATATCTGATTTTCTTACCGTCACCTTTGACGATAATTATAATATTATATCGGTAAAGGATAACGAGGGCAGAGAATTTGTTTCGGGCGTAAGCAACCGTTTGTATCTGTGCGAGGATATCCCTCTTAATTACGATAGCTGGAATCTGGAGGATTACCACGAGGAAAAGAAGTGGTATCTTGACAGCTATGAAAAGGTAGAGAAATTTACGGATAGTATGCACTGCCGCAGAGGCTTCCGTATCACCCGTAAATTTATGTCCTCCACAATTAGACAGACAGTCACCCTTTCGGATTACGATTCCCGCATAGAGTTTGACACCGACGTGGCTTGGAACGAAAAGGACGTTCTGTTGAAGGTGTCCTTCGATGGTAACGTAAACACGGATACCGCCGTTTACGATATCCAGTTTGGCCACGTTTCCCGTCCCACCCACAAAAACACCTCTTGGGATCAGGCTCGGTTTGAGGTCTGCGCCCACAAATACGGTCTTGTGGCGGACCACGGAAAGGGAATTGCCCTTATAAACGATTGCAAATACGGCTATTCCGCAGACGGTTCTACAATCCGTCTTTCCCTCATCAAATGCTCGGATTACGCCAATAAATACATAGATTTGGATCTTCACCATTTCAAATACGCGCTCCTTCCCTTCGTGGGCGATTTCCGCGATGCGGGGGTTATCGAAAACGCATATATCTTCAACGAGCCGCCCGTAGTTACGTCGGCAAGTAAGGAGATAAAGCCCTATGCCCCCTTCACCGCCGAAGGCGAGGGTGTGTATTTTGAAACCTTCTGTCCTTCCGAGGACGGCAAGGGATATATCCTCCGCGGTTACGAGGGACACAACGCTCAAACAAAGGCAACCGTTAAATTCAATTTCCCCCACAAAAAGGCATACGTTTGCGATCTTACGGAAAAATATCTTTACGATCTTCCCGTTTCCGGCGTGATCACCCTTAAGCCCTTTGAAATTATAACTGTCAAAGCAGAAATATAAATTGACTTTGCCGGTATAGCGTGGTATATGGAAATATGCAAACAACAGATAAATCAAAGCTTGCGCAAAGAAAGCCAACGAGGTTATATGGGTTTGATTATAGTGGCTGCGGTACGTATTTCGTAACCATATGCACACAGGGTAAAAAGCAAGTCCTGTCAAAAGTAATACCCTTGCAGGAAGCGAATACAGAGAATGTAGGGCAGGGGCTTGCCCCTGCCGATATAGACCTATTACCTTGCGGAAAGATAGCTATGGAGCAATTAAAGCTTCTCGAAACTCGTTTTCCCTGTGTTACCGTATACGATTATGTGATTATGCCCGACCATATAGACTATTTATAAAGCACCTACCAAAAATCTATGTTTTATCGCAACA
>CAZAJX010000068.1:0-4825 GCA_964485815.1 uncultured Oscillospiraceae bacterium | reverse complement strand
AGAGGACGGAGAAGAATAATGCTCGTCCTTTCTATATGCGAAAACACGGAAAAACGTGAGGTTACGGTCAAGTGTTCCGGAGAGAATTATCTTATAACCCAAGCGGACTATCTGTCCCTCAGCATCAACGAAGGAGATTTTCTTTCCGAAGAACAGGTTGACACGCTGGAGCATGCAGCAATAAAGCTTGCTTGCATAAAATCGGCATTTTCCATGCTTTCGTATAACGATATGTCCTCCGGTAAGCTTAAAAGAAAGCTTGCTCAAAAGTTTGATAAGGATATAGCATCCGTTGTTACCGAAATGCTTGTTGAAAGAGGATATTTAAACGACGAGGCGCTGGCTTTAAGATATGCGGAAAGTTTCTATTCTTCAAAAAAATGGGGACCGGCTCGCATAAAAAATGAGCTGTACGCCCGCGGCTTCGGCGCATCGGATATAAATAACGCTATCGAACAGTTTGATGGTTATGATCACAGCGAAAATATCAGATCGCTTTTAGAGTCAAAATATTCAAAAAAACAGTTGGCGGACCGTGATACGCTTCGCAAAGCCGCCGCCTATCTGTATCGTCAGGGGTATGAATCGTCTGACATTTATGACAATATCAATTTAATTTTCGAGGAGTAACCCAAATGCCCATCAAAGTAGGTTTTGTTTCTCTGGGATGTCCCAAGAATCTTGTAAATACTGAAAATATGCTTGCCATACTTGCGCAAAACGGATTTGAGATCGTTGCTGAGGACGTTGAAGCGGACGTTATCGTTATCAACACCTGCGCATTTATTGAGAGCGCAAAAAAAGAAGCTATTGATAATATTCTCGATGTCGCTTGGCTCAAGGAAAACCATACCCTCAAGGGAATCGTTGTAACCGGCTGTCTGCCCGAGCGTTACAGAGAAGAAATTCTTAACGAAATGCCCGAGGTCGATTGTATTCTTGGTACCGGCTCATTCGGAAACATCTGTGAAGCCGTTAAGGCCGCTTATGAAGGTAAGCAGTATTCTTCTTTCGAGGATAAAAATACATCGAATATCGGCGGTGAGCGTGTTATCACCACACCGGAGTACTTTGCGTATCTCCAGATAGCTGAAGGCTGCGATAACCACTGTACATACTGCGTTATTCCCGGTATAAGAGGTCGCTTTAGAAGCAGACCTATGTCCGATATTTTGGAAGAGGCTCAAAATCTTGCCGACCTCGGTGTAAAGGAAATTTGCCTTATTGCGCAGGATACAACCAGATACGGTCAGGATCTTTACGGTGTGTATTCACTGGATTCCCTTATTCAGGAAATATCCAAAATCGACGGAATCGAATGGATCCGTGTTATGTATTGCTATCCCGATAGAATTACCGATGGTCTTATAAATGAATTTGCGACCAATCCCAAACTGGTCAAATATATTGATATGCCTATACAGCACATCTCCACTCCCGTTCTCAAGCGTATGAACCGCAGAGATACCGAGGAATCTATACGCGATGTAATTAAAAAACTGCGCGACGCCGTTCCCGGTATGTATATAAGAACAACCGTTATAACCGGTTTCCCCGGCGAAACCGATGCTGATTTTGATAAGCTGTTATCCTTTGTAAAAGAGATAAGATTTGAGCGACTGGGCGCGTTTATATATTCACGTGAAGAGGGCACTCCTGCTTACGATATGCCCGATCAGGTTCCCGAAAAGCTGAAGCGCCGCAGACACGATGCGATTATGCGTGAACAAAAGAAAATTCACGATTCTATCAACAAAAACAGTGTTGGAAAGATTATCAAAGTCATCAATGAAGGCTACGATCAGGTTGCGGAAAGCTACTACGGACGCTCATTCGCAGATGCACCTGAAATTGACGGCAAGATTTATTATTCTTCTCCTCGTCGTCTTCGTGAAGGTGAGTTTGTAGATGTGCTGATAAACGATGTTATCGATTACGATCTCACCGGACGGGTAGTAAGATAAGAGAGGCAGCAAATGAAGCTTAACACCCCCAATAAACTTACGATATTCAGAATCGTTTTAATACCGTTTTTTATGGTGTTCCTTCTTTACAACGTCTTCGGCGGAGAGGGAGAAATTTGGTGCAGAATAGTTTCGGCGGCGATATTCATTATTGCTTCCGTTACGGATTTTCTTGACGGATACCTTGCACGCAAAAACGGTCAAGTAACCAATTTCGGCAAATTTATGGATCCGCTGGCGGATAAGTTCCTTATTTTCGGTGCTATCGTAGCCATTCTCGCATCCGATTTCGCTATATCCGATGGATCTGTAATCTCCGGAGATGTATTACATCAGGTATTTTTGTGGTCGGGAATTATAGTAATTTTCAGAGAACTTGCAGTCACTTCCATGAGGCTTGTTGTCAATAACACTTCAGGTATTGTCGTTTCTGCGAATATGCTTGGAAAGATTAAAACAAATACACAGATCGTGTGCGTTTGCTGTATAATTCTTGAACCGATCCTTTTACCCTTCTGCGGTAATGTTATTTCCTTTATCTCCTGTATAGTTATGACCGTATTTACCGTATGGTCGGGACTTTCATATCTCAAGGCATATTGGCCTTATATTAAATCTGACAGTTAACGAGGCACTCAATGAAACTGTATAACTCACTTACAAGAACAAAAGATGATTTTATAACTCACGTTCCCGGTAAGGTAACAATGTATACCTGCGGACCTACCGTATATCACTTTGCCCATATCGGTAATCTCCGTTCTTACATTATGGAAGATGTTTTGGAAAAGTATCTTTCTTATGCAGGATATGACGTTACCCGCACTATGAATATCACCGATGTCGGACATCTCACCTCCGATGGCGATACCGGCGATGATAAGATGATAAAAAGCGCACAGCGCGAGCATAAATCCGTAATGGAAATTGCTCGTTTTTATACTGATGCTTTCTTTTCCGATTGTGAAAAGCTTAATATCAAAAAGCCTGATTATATCGTACCCGCTACGGATTGCATCGACGATTTTATCAATATGGTCGATAAGCTTTTGAAAGACGGTTATGCATACGAAGCAGGCGGAAACGTTTATTTCGATACCTCCAAGCTTGAGAATTACTATGTTTTCAACAAGCACGATGCCGATAATCTTGAAGAAGGTGTAAGAGAGGGAGTCGGAGTAGATAGTAATAAAAAAACAAAAACCGATTTCGTTTTGTGGTTCACAAAATCCAAGTTTGAGGATCAGGAACTGAAATGGGATAGCCCTTGGGGATACGGTTATCCCGGTTGGCATATTGAATGCTCTGCGATTTCCGTTAAGACTTTGGGCGAGTATCTTGATCTTCATTGCGGTGGAATCGATAATGCTTTCCCTCATCATACCAACGAGATCGCTCAAAGCGAAGCATTTTTGGGACATCCCTGGTGCAAACACTGGTTCCATGTTCTTCATCTTAACACCGCCAACGGAAAAATGAGTAAATCTTCCGGCAAAGCACTTACACTTTCTTTGCTTGAAGAAAACGGATATGATCCTCTTGTATACCGCTTCTTCTGTTTGCAATCCCATTACCGCAAAAACCTGGTGTTCTCTTGGGAAGGACTTGACAACGCTGTTATCGCATACAACAAGCTTGTCGCAAAGATCGCGGCTCTGAAACCCGACGGCGAAGTCGATAATGGAGATTTCCAAAAGATCAGGGAAGGCTTTGTTTCCGCAATGGATAATGATCTTAACTCGTCTTTAGCTATAACTGCAATTTACGATGTTCTTAAGGCGAAGACCTCCGATGCAACAAAGCTTGCACTCATCAAGGATTATGAACGTGTTCTTTCTCTGGGACTTGTTGAAGCTGCAGAAAAGTATAAAGAAAAACTTAATAATCAAGCTGAATCGGAAGCTGCTGAAGTCAGCGAAGAGGACAAAGAAATCGTTGAGCTTGTCAACAGGCGTACAGCAGCTAAAAAAACAAAAGACTTCGCTTTGGCAGACAGTATACGTGATCAACTTAAAAGTATGGGCGTGGTTGTAGAGGATACATCCCAAGGTCCGAAGTGGAAACGAATATGAACGTTAACGAATACAGCCCCCTTGCCTTGGCGTATTTAGGGGATGCATATTACGAGCTGCTCGTGCGGGCTTATTTGCTTGAGCAGGGAAATATGCCTACATCAGAATTGAATAAACGGGCAAAGGAATATGTAACAGCCGTTAAGCAAAGCAATATGGTTGACATAATACTGCCGTGTTTAAGCGAAAATGAACTTGCCGCATATAAGCGGGGAAGAAACGCACATTCTGCTCACACACCCAAAAGTGCCGCTGCAGTCCAATACCGACGCGCCACGGGACTTGAAAGTTTGTTTGGTTATCTGTTTGTAAAAGGGGAAACCGAACGGGCACAACAGTTGTTTAAACTGTTAGTTTTAGGAGGAAATGATAATGCTTGACCTCACCGAAAACGAAAAAAGTGTATACGAGTTTATACAAGAAAAAATTACGTACGATGGATATGCACCTTCTGTCCGTGATATAGCTGCTGCTTTGGGTATTCGTTCCACTTCCACTGTGCACGCATACATGCGCCGTTTGGAAGAGAAGGGTTATATACAGAAAGAGCAAGGAAAAAGCAGAGCTGTTAAGATTGAGCGTAAGGGTGAACCGGATAAAATGCTTCGGGTTCCCATCTTGGGTAAGGTTGCCGCCGGTGTTCCGATAACTGCCATACAAACCTGTGAAGGTTATGTTGATTACCCTGCAAGTATGTCCCGCGGAAGAAGCAGTTTGTTTGCACTTCGGGTTGAGGGCGAGAGTATGATCAATGCGGGTATTCTTAACGGTGATATAGTCATTGTTGAA
>CAZAJX010000067.1:0-5183 GCA_964485815.1 uncultured Oscillospiraceae bacterium | reverse complement strand
TGCGACTTTTGCAAAAAAAAATAACCGCTGACTTTATCTTTGTCAGCGGTCTGAACCGAGCGTCAGCTCGGTTTTTTGTTGCTATTTTATCATATCTGCAGTAATCGTAAGATCTTTTACGTCCTCTCTGGAGGGCATTTCGAACATAAGGTCCGTCATGATGCTTTCCAGAATTCCGCGGAGTCCTCTTGCACCCGTTTTGAGTTCAATCGCTTTGTCGGCGATCTTTTCAATAGCTTCGTCTGTAAAGGAAAGCTCGATTCCGTCAAACAAAAACAGCTTTCTGTATTGCTTTGTCAAAGCGTTTTTGGGCTCGCGGAGTATGCGTACCAGCGCATCTCTGTCAAGAGAATCCAACGCCACGATAACGGGTAATCTGCCTATAAGCTCGGGAATAAGACCGTATTTAACAAGATCGTGGGGAACTACATCCTTTACTATCTCGTCCTTGTCCTTCTTGGCGGTTATGCCCGATGAATATCCGATTATCTGTCTGCCGTTGCGGCTTTCGATAATATCGTTTATGCCGTCGAAGGCGCCGCCGCAGATAAACAGAATGTTGGTGGTGTCGATCTGGATATATTCCTGGTTGGGATGCTTTCTTCCGCCCTGAGGAGGTACGTTGGATTTTGTCCCCTCAAGAATTTTAAGGAGCGCCTGCTGAACGCCTTCGCCGGAAACATCTCTGGTAATAGAACGGTTTTCGCTTCTGCGGGAGATCTTGTCGATCTCGTCAACGTAAATAATACCTTTTTCCGCCTTGGCAATATCAAAATCCGCCGCCTGAATAAGACGAAGCAGAATATTCTCCACGTCCTCGCCTACGTAACCCGCTTCGGTCAGCGTGGTTGCGTCTGCGATAGCGAAGGGAACGTCAAGTATCTTTGCCAGCGTTTGCGCCAGAAGAGTTTTGCCCACACCGGTGGGACCCAGCAAAAGCACGTTGCTTTTTTGAAGCACCACGCCGTCATCGGGACCGGTAAGGGAATTTATACGCTTGTAGTGGTTATACACCGCCACGGAAAGGGCTTTCTTCGCCGCATCCTGACCGATCACGTATTCATCCAATTTAGCCTTTATTTCCATCGGCTTCATCAGCTTTTTCTCTTCGCCTTTCGGGGCGGGGGAAACACTTGTGTCGGTTGTGAGTGCGATCGCCGTTTCATCGTCATCGCCCATCAGCTTTGCTTCGTATTCCGCAACGATCTCTTCGCAAATGGAAATGCAATCATCACAGAAATCAAGCGTCTGACCGCCGATCTCCAGCTCAGTCACCTTAAATGACGGTCTTCCGCAGAATGAGCATACTTTGCTTTTTGCCATCTTTTATCTCTTTTCAATAATTTTGTCGATCAGACCGTATTCAAGCGCCTGCTGTGCGGTCATATAATTATCTCTGTCGGTATCACGGCGGATAGTTTCGATATCCTGACCCGTGCGCTCTGCGAGAATGGAGTTCATCTTGTCCTTGATGCGGAGTATGTGCTCGGCGTGGATCTTAATATCCGAAGCCTGACCCTGCATACCGCCCAAGGGCTGATGTATCATGATCTCGCTGTTGGGCAGAGCAATTCTCTTTCCCTTTGTACCTGCGGCAAGGAGGAATGCGCCCATAGAAGCCGCCATACCGATACAAATGGTGGAAACGTCGCACTTGATAAAGTTCATAGTGTCGAATATTGCCATACCTGCGGAAATGCTTCCGCCGGGGCTGTTAATGTAAAGGCAGATGTCCTTGTCGGCGTCCTGTGCCTCCAAATAAAGAAGCTGGGCTACCACAAGAGATGCGGTCGCATCGTTCACTTCGTCGCAAAGAAAAATAATTCTGTCATTAAGCAAGCGGGAGAAAATATCATAAGAACGCTCGCCGCGGTTGGTTTGCTCTACAACGTAAGGCACTAAAGCCATAAAAAACACTATCCTTTCATACAATGGTTTTATAAAAAATCGGGCTGCCGCACCTGAATGAGACAGCCCGTGGTTTTGGTAAGCTTATTTAATAACTGCGTTTTCCTTAACGAAATCAACAGCCTTGCGGAGAACAACGTCTTCGGTAATACCGGAAACGGGGATAGAAGCCTTTACTTTTTCTATCTCAACAGCATAGCCGGCGGCGATCTTTGCGTATTCTGCTTCGATCTCTTCTTCGGTAGCTGTTATATTCTCGGTCTTGGAGATGTATTCCAGAGCCAGACGGGTCTTAACCTGTTTCTGTGCGCCGGACTTGAAGGATTCACGGAGCTGCTCTTCGGTCTGACCGGTATACTTGTAGTACAGGTCAAGAGAGCCGCCCTGCATCTGCAGACGGTAATCGTAATCGCGAACGTAGCCGTCGATCTCGGTTTCGATCATGCAATCGGGAATTTCAACGGTGGTCTTTTCAACGATAGCGTTTACAAGGTCTTCTTCCAACTTGCGGTCGCTGTCAGCAGTCTTTCTTTCCTTGATTTTAGCCTTGATATCTGCTTCATATTCAGCAACGGTATCAAATTCGGAAACGTCCTTAACGAATTCTTCGTCAAGTGCGGGAAGATCGGTACGCTTTACTTCGTGAAGCTTGATCTTGAATACTGCGGGCTTGCCTGCAAGGTTTTCTGCGCCGTAATCAGCAGGGAAGGTAACGTTGATATCAAAGAGCTCTTCGGAAGGAACCTTACCAACGAGCTGTTCTTCAAAGCCTTCAATGAAGGAGTGGCTGCCGAGCTTAAGAGAATATTTCTCTGCCTTGCCGCCTTCGAAAGCAACGCCGTCAACAAAGCCTTCGAAATCTATAACCACCTCGTCGCCGTTTTCGGCAGCAACGTCGGTAAGAGTAAGTATACGCGCATTACGCTCGCGGATTTTGTCAATCTCTGCGGCGATCTCATCTTTTGTTACGCGAACCTTGTCCTTTTTAACTTCAATACCCTTGTAATCGGTAACAACTGCCTCAGGCTTGGTGTAAACCTTTGCGGTAAGCAGAACGCCGTTGTCGTCCATGGACTTAACGTCGATCTCGGGACGGGAAACGGGGTCGATACCTGCTTCTGCAATAGCAGCAGCGTATTCATCGGGAAGCAGATTGTCGATAGCTTCTTCAAAGAAATAAGCGGTGCCGTACATCTTTTCGATAATCTTACGGGGAGCCTTTCCCTTTCTGAAGCCGGGAACGGTAATCTTTTCGGAGTTCTTCTTGAACACCTTGTCAACCTCTGCGTCGAACACGGATTTTTCGATCAGTATCTCAAGTTCTGCGAGGTTCTGAGTTTCTTTGTTAACACTCTTTAAACTCATTTTAATTCTCCTTTAAAACGTTTACATAGTTAAGCACCATATATATTATAACAAAAACCTCGATTTGTCAATTCCTTTTTGAATTTTATAAATCTTTTTGTCATCAAAGCAAAAAAATTTACAATACGTACTTGCTTAATTAAACAAAATTCACTATAATATCAATAGCAAAACAAAAGGGGCATTTTTAGTATATGCAGGATAAAAACCAGTTTCTTTCTTCGCTGTCTTCAATGACACCGGATCAGACCGGTTACGACAGCAGTAAACATAAAAGAAAACGCATTGGGGCAGACAGCATCCTACGCGCTGTTTTGGCGTGCGTGTTTATCGGAATATTTATCTTTTCCTCCAACGCGGTATTGGAAAGATTTCTTGCGGATAAACAGGAGCAGGATACATACCTTGAGATCATCGCGGAAAGCGCATTATCTCCGCTGGCGGCCGCCACTACTCCGGATAACCTGCTTTCATTGTACGATTCCATAAATCTGGTTACCGACAGTAACGTAATTTCCGGTACTAAAGATAACGAATATGACGACCCCGCAAGATATGCGAAATACCGTGCGGCAATAACCGCTCTTAACAGCAAATATCCCGATGCGTACGCTTGGATAGTTGTTACGGGCACCAATATCGATTACCCCGTGCTTAAGGGTGCGACCAACGATACTTATATCCGTTCCGATTATAAAGGCAACCACGCCAACGGCGGCAGTATTTATGTGGATTACCGCCTCTCAAACATATACGGCAATAACCTTAACACTGTGGTTTACGGTCATAATATGACAAACGGCACCATGTTCCGCGCGTTAAGAACGTGGTTTGAAAGTGCGAATAGAAACTCCACTGCGGAAACTATGCGTATAGAGATCTATACCAAGGATGCGCTGTATATTTACAAACCCTTTTCCGCTTATAGGTCTGACGGCACCGATTTCACCAAAACCAGCTTCCCGTCTTATGAGGAATTTGTTGATTATCTGGATATGATCCGTTCCCGTTCCATCATCCCCACAAATCTTCCTTACGATTCTTCCTCTAAGATAGCAACTCTGGTTACTTGTACCAACAACTACAGCAACGAAAAAGAGCGTTACGTTCTTCATTGTCTGCTAACTCAAGTCGTAAAATTCAACTGAATATAAAGGAGCGTACTTTTTATGAAGACCATTCTTTTCCAGGGCGATTCCATTACAGACGCCGGCCGCGATTATAACGATGACAGCAGACGGGGCATCGGCTATCCCCAGTTGGTTACCGCATCTCTCGGTTACGATAACCCCGGCGAATATGTTTTTTTAAACCGCGGAATTTCCGGCAACCGCATTGTTGACGTGTATGCACGCATCAAAAAGGATATTACCAATCTCCGTCCCGACGTTATGTCCATTCTTATCGGCGTTAACGACGTATGGCACGAGATAAATTATCAAAACGGTGTGGATACTACAAAGTTTGAAACCATCTATTCTATGCTTATAGAAGAGGTAAAAGCAGAGCTTCCCGAGTGCAAGATAGTTATATTCGAGCCTTTTGTCCTCAAGGGAACCGCTACGGAAGAAAACTGGGAAGGCTTTTTGAACGGTGTAAAAGAAAAAGCTGCCGCCTGCCGCCGCGTTGCCGAAAAATACGGTCTTGAATTTGTTACTTTGCAGGATAAATTTGATTCCCTCTGTGAAAAAGCACCCGAATCCTATTGGCTGTGGGACGGTGTTCACCCCACACCCTTCGGCCACGAGATGATCGCAAGAGAGTGGCTTAATACATACGAAAAAATCAAATAATAGTCATAAATTTCACTTGACAATAGGGCAACGGTGTGATATAATTACGCCGTTGCCAAGTTATATGCGGGTATGGCGGAATTGGCAGACGCGCTAGATTCAGGTTCTAGTGGGGGC
>CAZAJX010000066.1:0-5320 GCA_964485815.1 uncultured Oscillospiraceae bacterium | reverse complement strand
TACCGAGATTTTCTTTTGCCATAGGGAAGGAGAGAGCGTAGCTTTCTTTAAAATCAACAACGTCATCTTCACTGTCAGCCACATAATGGTTGAGGGCAAGAATCTCGATGTCTTCTTTATATTGTTCATAAGCTTCGTTCATATAAGGGAACTCGGCAACGCAATAAGAGCAGGTAGTATACCAGAAGTTAAGCATAACCATGTCTTTTTCTTTCAAAAGTTCAGACAAGGTGTAAGAATCGCCCTCGGAATCCACAATAGTGAAATCGTGCATTACGCTTCCAAGTTCATAAGTAACGTTGGAAAGATCGGTATCTTCTATAACTCTCGACACGAGAACAATATCCGCAGTTGTGGAGGTGAATCCATAGCTGGCTTCAACCTCATATCCTTCGGGAGCGTCGGAAAGAACAACTCTGTATTTCGAGGAAACGGCAAGGTTAATAACAGCAACACCGTTTTCATCGGTAATACCGTAGCCTGCAAGATCCTCGAGAGTGTCATCTTCATAAACAAACAATGTTATTCCGGCAAGAGGAATACCGCCGATAGATCTGACAGAAACCTTATAGTCAGTCTTACCGTCAACAATATTTATAGACGTGTCCTCGGCAGCATCGGAAGTATCGGAAACTTCATTTCCGCCGAATCTGCATCCGGAAAAAGCGGTCATACAAGCACCGATCAACATTGCAAATACACAAGCAAATGCAATTATTCTGATAAACTTCTTCATTTTTGTTTCTCCATTTTACAAAGTAATATATTTGTTCTCATTTGGTCTGTTCTTCAATCATACCGTCTAAAATGCTTTTCAGCTCTTTATAAGTGGTGGAACTGGGAATAACGGAAACGATAATTCCGTCTTCATCCACAATAACCGTGTAGGGCCAAGCATCGCCTCCGCCGAGAAGGTTGCAATATTCATCTCCGCTTCCGTCGCGGCAAAATACATAATTGTATTCGGAAAAATGCTCGTTTATATATGCCTGAACATCCACGTTATAGAGGTCATAGGAATGCACGGTAACAACAGTTGCGTAATCCGCATATTCTTCGGCGATTCGAGGAAATTCGTTTACAAGCTCTGCAACGCAAGGGGTACACCAGGTTCCCCAGAAGTTGATAACGGTAATTTTACCGCGGTTTTGCGCGATATTGAACTTCTCATCGCTGCCGAATATTTCAAGATCGTATTCGTAACAGTTTTCTCCTACTTTGTTTCCGTATTCTATCTCCGCAGGTGCGGGATCTTTATCGATAAAATTATAATAAACCAAAGATCCTACCAATAAAACACACATGGAAACAGCAACTATGATGCGCGCCGCCTTTGTTTTCTTTTTGCTTCCATTCGAAGGAGGAATGTCATTCTCCGGCAAAAGTATCTTTGGTCCCTTATAAGAGATAGCCTTTGTGGGACATACACTTATACAATCACCGCAGGCGATACATTCGCGGTCAGCTACCTTTCGTATATCCATCTTGCACTCTTTTGCACACAGACCGCAGTCGGTACACTTTTTACTGTCTACCTTTACGCCAAGGAAGGATATCTTGTTAAACAATCCGTAAATAGCTCCCAACGGACAGAAAAAACGGCAAAAGAAACGGTAAAAGAATACCATTCCGATAACGAACGCCATTAAAAGAAGGAATTTCCAGGTAAACAACGAGCCCAGCATAGAAAACATATACTCATTGTTAATATTTGCGAGCAAGCCTCCCGCACCGAGCAGTGTACCCGAAGGGCAGATATACTTGCAAAACGCAGGTAAAGGAATCGACATTTCCCGCAGTGCATAAATCAACGGCAACGCCACCACGAACACCGCAAGGAGTATGTATTTAAGATGTGAAAAAATACGAGTAGCCTTGCTCTTTTTAACTTTCGGCGTTTTGATTTTATAAACCAGATCCTGAATCAATCCAAAAGGACACAGAAAACCGCATATCCATCTGCCGAAAATTACACCGTACAGAAGTAAAATTCCGAAAACGTAATAGGGGAGTCTTGCGCCGCTGTTTGCCAATGCGTTTTGCAACGCTCCCAAAGGGCAAGCCGCAGAAGCACCGGGACAGGAATAGCAGTTAAGCCCGGGTGCACAAGCGCCTTTAAGCTTACCTTGATATATCTCACCGCTGATGTATCCCTTTATATTAGCATTTGTAAGCAAAGCCGCATAAAGCTGTATGATTCTTCGTTTGGTGGGAATAAAGCATTTAAGTCTTTGTGTAAATCTGCTCATTTTATCACCCCAAACCTATACATTCCGTGCATATACGCACGGCTTTTCCGTACACGTCGCCAATACCGTCGTTAAACACCCCGAGAATTATCAAAAGAACCGCGGCGACCGCCAGAACAAGCCTTAATATTTTTTTTCGATCTGTCTTAACATCATCGCTTTTGAGTTTTAAAACGGCATTTCCGGATTTAACCGCGTCCTTGTAGCATTCTATCTCACGGATAACACATTTTTTGGCGATGCAAGAAAAGATTACTGCAAATACAAACACAAAAACCGCAGGTATAAAAACAGCAACCGAAGCAGCGATAACGTCCGTATTCAGGCTTTCCACGGTGAAATTGTTTTTGTCGGAAAAATATATAACGGGAAGCAAAGCGGCAACACAGGTAAGTAAATAAAACACGCACAATATCGTTCGGCGTTTTTTATTTTCCCGCATTGAACTGTCGGTAGGTAAATATCTGTTCTTGTATGAATCGAGAACAAAATCATATCTCAATTCGGCTTTTTCCCGTTGCGAGGCAGGGGAAAACAAAGCAAAAACAAATCCGCCGAAAACCACTGCGGCTGTTATATACAAAAGGGGAGACCATTTACAAAGATATTCGGTAACTATTTCCCGAGTAAACGCCTTTTCGCCGTTTAAATATATCTTTAAACACAGCAAGCCTAAAGTAACGAGAGATACGGCAACCAATACCGCTGTAATATATTTATATGCAATATATAGCCGTTTTAAGGTCGTATCAGCCATATTGTCCCCGCTTTCTACATAATATATCAAGATATTCTAACATATCAAATCTTCTCAGTCAAGAACAATAAAAAAATTCTTCTATTGTTTTTTATATATTTATATGTTAGAATTTACGTAACTAAAGAAGAGGTAACATTATGAAGTTTTATTTTGAAACACTGATGGAACGAAAAGGAAAAGACACTCTCGCTCTCGATGCATTAGGGCAAGGCTGGGCGCCTGCCGCCCCGAAGGATGGCTTTGATCCGATCCCCATGTGGGTTGCGGATATGAACTTTCCTACTGTTCCTGCCGTTTGTAACGCTATCACAGAGCGCGTAAAACATCCTGCCTTCGGATATTTCGATCCGAGGAAGGAATACTTCGATTCCATAATTAAATGGCACAAAGAACGTAAAAACGTCGATAACCTTTTACCCGAGCATATCGGCTACGAGAACGGCGTACTGGGCGGTGTGATCTCCGCGCTTAACACCTTTTGCTCAAGAGGAGATAACGTACTCGTCCACAGTCCCGTTTATATGGGATTCACTATGTCTTTACAAAACAACGGTTATAACCTTATACACAGCCCTCTCAAGCCCGAATCTGACGGAATATGGCGTATGGACTATGAGGATATGGAGCGCAAGATAACCGAAAATAACGTCCACGCCGCGATTTTCTGCTCTCCCCACAATCCCACGGGGCGCGTATGGGAAAAAGACGAGATCCTGCGCGCTATGGAGATATTCAAAAAACACGATGTTTTTGTCGTTTCCGATGAGATATGGTCGGATATTATTATGCCGGGTCACACGCATATTCCCACACAATCCGTTTCCGAAGATGCCGCCCGGCGCACGGTAGCACTTTACGCACCCTCAAAAACGTTTAACCTTGCAGGTCTTATCGGTGCATATCATATCATTTACAACAAGCACCTCCGCGACAGAATAAACAAAGAATCCTCGCTTTCTCATTATAATTCAATGAACGTACTGTCCATGTATGCACTTATAGGCGCGTACTCCGATGAAGGAAAGGCGTGGGCAGACGAGCTTTGTTCCGTGTTATCCCGAAACATCGACTTTGCCTGCGATTATATTAATTCACGCTTTAACGGCGTTGCCGTTTCCAAGCCACAAGGAACCTATATGGTTTTTATGGATTGCAGCGAATGGCTTAAAGCAAACAAGCTTACTCTTGATGAACTGTTGAAGCTTGGCTGGGATGTAGGTGTCGCTTGGCAGGACGGCAGACAACACGGCGGAAGCGAACATATCCGTTTAAACCTCGCACTTCCGTTTTCAAGAGTAGAAGAAGCATTCTTCCGTATGGATAAATATGTATTCAATAAAGGATAACTTATATGTACTACAGACATAACTTGGATTATACTTATCCCGAACGCTCCGATTAGCATATGATCACCGTAAAGCATATTCGTGACACACGTTTTGACGAAAATTACGATTATATTGACACAAGCTTTTTCTATAAGATAAAGCGCTTCGTACTGTTTTTTGCATTAAACCTGGTCGCATTTCCCGTATGCACCACCCGCCACGGACTAAAAATACACGGACGGGATATTTTAAAAAAGCACAAAAAAGATTTCGAAGACGGTATCCAAACTGTAAAAATGCAGTTTGACACCATTCATCAGAAAATACAAAACCGCTGTACTCTCCACCCTTGCGAGGATGAAAAATACAGCGGTTTCTTTTTGTCGCACTCGCAGATTTTTGTGAAATCATTCGTGCGTCATATCTGCTCGGCAGACGGAAAAGGGCGATGACTTTTTCGAGTCACCGCCCTTGGCTATTGGTTATAATTTAGCACTTTGCTGTGTAGTTTCTCCTTCTGTCAACAACAGTCAGTGCAATCACTGCGCCGCCGCTGATGAAGAGTATAGCTACCCACAGCCACAGATTGCTGTTGTCGCCGGTCTGCGGAGAATCATTAGGCTTATTATTCTCTTCGGTATCGTTGCCATCATCTGCTGCAACAGGTGCCCACTTGGCATACAGCCAAAGGTTATCGTATACCGCCTCGTCAAAATCATACGCTTCGGTATACGCTTCATCGATGTACCATCCGCCGAAGGTGTAGCCGCTCAGCGTCGGATCGGCAGGTTTCTCAACTTTACCGCCCGCAACGATTTTCTGATATTCGATATAGTCCATACTCTCGCCTACATCGAAGTAGATCACATATCCGGGCTCAAACTTAACTGTTTTTGCAGGGATAAATTCATACTCATCGTTCTCCTCGATATAGGTACCGTAGGTAGTATGGTCTTCCTCGCCGACACTGCCCATCGCATAAT
>CAZAJX010000065.1:0-5322 GCA_964485815.1 uncultured Oscillospiraceae bacterium | reverse complement strand
ACTGCTGCTACTGCAACGGGAGCTGCGGATACGCCGAATTCTTCTTCAAGAGCCTTTACGAGGTCTGCAAGTTCGAGTATGGTAAGTTCCTTAACGATGTCAAGGATCTGCTGAGATTTTTCGTTCATTTTAAAATCCTCCGAATATTTTTAGTTAATTTTTTTAAATTTTGTTTTGCGTTTTCACGCGGTTTGTTCTTGCTTTGAGCAAGGATTATTCAGCTGCTGCTTCAGTAGCTTCTTCTGCAACAGGTGCTTCGCCGGACTTGTCGATAATAGCCTGAAGTACGTATGCGAAGCTGTAAAGGGAAGACTGAAGAGAGCCGAGCATCTTGCCGATAAGAACTTCCTTCGAAGGAGTCTTTGCAAGATCCTGAACGCCCTTTTCGTCAAGAAGGTTGCCTTCTACGAAGCCTGCTTTGATAACAAAATTGGGGTTCTTTTCTGCAAAAGTGCAGAGTATTTTTGCCGGTGCGATAGGATCGCTCTCGCTGGTAGCCATAGCGGTCATACCGGAAAGGACATCCTTAAGAGATTCAAAGCCTACGATATCGCATGCTCTGGAAGTAAGAGTGTTCTTTACTACGCTGTATTCAACGCCTGCGTTACGAAGTTCTGCACGCAGCTTTGTATCAGCTTCAACGGTAATACCCTGGCAGTTTACGAGAACACCGCCGGCAGCATTCTTCATCTGGTCTGCGAGAGACTGGACGATTGCTTGCTTCTGTTCAAGAATTTTTGCGCTTGCCATGTGTTCACCTCCATATAACACGCTTTTGGTGTAAAAAAGCTCCCTCGCCTTTTTGCGCGAGGGAGCATAAAAATACCATTAATTTACGGTGTTTTAAAATACTTTCCTCGGCAGGCGGAAAAACCATTATACACGTTAAGTGTGCCTACTGTCTTTGGAATATTTTGTTTTTAACCTTATGAATAATACCACAAAAATTATGGCTTGTCAATAGGTTGGTTGATTTTTTTAAAAATTAAAGCTTAGAGGGGTTAACCTTTACGCCGGGGCCCATAGTGGAAGCGATGGTGCAGGACTTGATGTACTGACCCTTTGCTGCTGCGGGCTTAGCCTTGATGATCGCGCCGAGGAGAGCCTCAAAGTTTTCATTAAGCTTTTCTGCGCCGAAGGAAACCTTGCCGATAGGACAGTGGATGATATTGGTCTTGTCAAGACGGTATTCGATCTTACCTGCCTTAGCTTCCTGAACAGCCTTGGCAACGTCCATAGTTACGGTGCCTGCCTTAGGGTTAGGCATAAGTCCCTTAGGACCGAGGATCTTACCGAGACGACCGATAACGCCCATCATATCGGGAGTAGCGATGATAACGTCGTAATCGAACCAGTTTTCCTGCTGGATCTTTGCGACCATATCTTCTGCGCCAACGAAATCACTTCCTGCTTCCTCTGCTGCCTTTGCCTTGTCACCCTTAGCAAAAACGAGAGTGCGTACCTTTTTACCGGTACCGTTGGGAAGTACGATAGCGCCGCGGATCTGCTGATCTGCGTGACGTCCGTCAAGACCCATGCGGAGATGGACTTCTACGGTTTCGTCGAATTTAGCCTTGGAATTGGTGCAGGTGAGCTCAAGAGCTTCTGCGGATTCGTAAAGCTTGCTCTTATCTATTGTCTTAAGAGCGTCCTGATAATTCTTTCCTCTTTTCATTGCTCTGTTCCCTCCTTAGTCTACTACCGTAACGCCCATGGAGCGTGCGGTACCTGCGATCATGCTCATCGCAGATTCGATATTAGCAGCGTTGAGGTCGGGCATCTTGGTTTCGGCAATTTTTCTTACCTGTTCCTTGGTGATGGTAGCGACCTTGGTCTTGTTGGGAACTGCGGAACCGCTCTCCAGATTGCAAGCCTTCTTGATGAGGACTGCTGCGGGGGGAGTCTTGGTGATGAAAGTGAAAGTACGGTCTGCGTAAACTGTAATAACTACAGGGATGATAAGACCGATATCATTCTTGGTACGCTCGTTAAAGTCCTTAGTGAATACGGGGATAGCTACGCCGTACTGACCGAGCGCAGGACCGACAGGCGGCTGAGGAGTCGCTTTGCCGGCAGGAAGCTGAAGTTTAATGTAACCTACTACTTTTTTTGCCATTTTTAATTACACCTCCGAATTGTGGTAAATATGTCGGGAGCTTTGCTCCCTCCCACCGAGCCTGTTCGTTCTTTTATTCAGGCTCTACTGATTGCGACGATATGGCTTACTCGTCTAATGTTTTGACCTGTGTGGAATCCAATTCAACCTTGGTTTCTCTTCCGAACATAGAAGCGGTAACGGTTACCTTCTTCATATCGGGAGAAATTTCGTTTACGATACCGATAAAGCCTGCAAGAGGACCGTCGCATATCTGGACGCTGTCGCCCACTGCGAACTTAACCTCCACAACCTTAACTTCTACGCCCAGCTTTTCAACCTCTTCGTCCGTAAGGGCGACGGGTGCGGATCCGGGACCAACGAAGCCGGTTACACCGGTAGTATTGCGGATGATATGCCAGCTTTCATCGTTCATAACCATTTTGATCAGAACGTAGCCGGGAAACATCTTGCGCTCGATTTCCTTGTTCGTATCGCTGTCTGCCTCGATAACTGTTTCCATAGGGATCTTCACTCCGAAAATGAGATGCTGCAGACCGCGGTTTTCAACTATCTTTTCGATATTGGTTGCGACCTTGTTCTCATAACCGGAATAGGTATGCACTACATACCAACGGGGGGTTCCTTCATGCTGTATATTCATCGCGCTTATGCAATAAGATTAGCAAGAAGGGCTACGAGCGTTTCAAGCAGATAATCAAGTCCGCCCACAACAACGGTAAACACGAGAATAGCGCTTATAACAAGCGTGCTGTTCTTGAGTATCTGCGTGCGGGAAGGCCAAGCGATCTTGTTGAATTCGCTCTTGCTGTTTTTGAAGAATTTGGATACACGGTTTTCTTTCATTTCCGTTACCCTCGCTTACTTGCTCTCTTTATGGAGAGTATGCTTGCGGCAGAACTTGCAGAACTTGTTCATTTCAAGTCTGTCGGGGTCGTTCTTCTTGTTCTTCATGCTGTTGTAGTTCCTCTGCTTGCACTCGGTGCAAACGAGAGTGATCTTTTCTCTAGAACCTTTTTTCATTAATCGGCACCTCCATTAAATGTTACCTCCCTCTGTTGCTTTTCTGTTTTTCACCCCCGCGGAAATCAAACGAGAGCGCAACAAAAAAGACCCCAATCACAGAGGTGAAAGCAGTATACCAAATTTCCACCCTCTTGTCAAGGTCTTTTTTAATATTTTTTGTAGATTTTTTGGGGATATTTAACAGATCTTATTCAAACATATTCACTCTGCGCTCGTGGCGGCCGCCCTCGAACTCGGTGGAAAGGAAAATGTCTGCCAGGCGGCAAGCCTTTTCCTCGCTCTCCACTATCTTTGCGCCGATGCAAAGAATATTGGAATTATTGTGGCGGCGGGTCATTTCCGCAGAAAATTCATCGTGCAAAAGGGCTGCTCTCGCACCCTTTATCTTGTTTGCGGCGATAGACATTCCGATACCCGTGGTGCAGCAGAGAATACCGAAATCCACGTCCCCTGCGGCAACCTTGTTTGCAACCTTGTGGGCGAAAACGGGGTAATCGCAGGAATCCTTGGAATAGGTGCCTTCGTCGGCAACCTCGTATCCCTTTGCGGTAAGATGGTTTTTAAGGGTTTCTTTAAGATCGTATGCGCCGTGGTCGCAGCCTATTGAAATTTTCATTTGTTTTTCTCCTCTCGTTCCCGCTCCGCCTGGCTTGCTCGGAGATATACGGGCTGTAATTTATCGCTTGAAATTGCTTTTCCCTGTGTGTACGCTTTGTAGCCTGCGTAAGCTACGGAAAGTGCGTTCTGGTCGGTTGCGGCAAAGGATGCGGCGAAAATATTCGGTGTATCTCCCGCCGTTTTCATAAACACCTTGGTGCCGTCCCCGCAAACGGTTACCCGTTCACCGGTGGAAACGAGCTGGTTCAAAAGCTCCTCTGCGCTTACCAATCTGTCCTCGCACAGACGGTTTCCGTCCTTAAAAAGTGCGTTGTAAAGCTGGTTTCTTCTCGCATCCATTACGGGACAGATTATATTTCCCGTGCCCGCAAGATTTTCCGCAATGGCCTCTAAGGTGGAAACTCCCACGCAGGGGATATCATTGGTGAAAGCGAGTCCCTTTACCGTCGCCACGCCGATACGCACTCCCGTAAAGGAGCCGGGACCTGCGCAAACGGCAATAAGACCTATATCGTTAATGCTTGCCTCCATAGCGGAAAGGGCTTTATCCACCATCGGCATTAAGTTTTCGCTGTGAGTAAGGCGGTTTTTAACGGTTATAAGTGAATATCTGTCCGGTATGCCGTTTTCAAAAGCAACCACAGCCGCAGAAGCGGTAAGGGCGGTGGTATCTATGGCAAGTACTAACATATCGTAAACCTCCTTGCGGTATCGGATATTTTTTCAATAACCACCTTAACCGCGTCCTCGGGCACGGCAAAGGGAATGTTTTCGCTCCATTCGGCGAGTATTATACCGCCCCGCTCCTCGTAATCGTAAAATCCCGTGGAAACAAGGTCGTCCTCGTCCTTGATGCGGTACATATCGAAATGGAATATGCTTATTTTTTCGCCCACGTATTCGTTTACAATGGCAAAGGTGGGGGAGTGGACTAATTCAAGACATTCGGGAGCGAGTCTTTTTACGATCCCTCTGGAAAAAGCGGTCTTTCCCGCACCAAGATCCCCGTAAAACGCCACGAAAGAGCCTCTGTGCAGATTACCTGCAATCTCAAAAGCGATCTCTTCCGTTTCCGCAGGGGAATTGGATATATATTCTTTCATCGGCTTTTCCTCAATAAAAATACTGTAAATCAATTATATCAAAACCTCACGCAGTAGTCAAGATAAAATCCGTTTTGCTAACTGCACAAAAACCTCGGGCGAATTTTTACACATCATACAGTTGAAATAAGCCTTGTGCTATGGTAAAATAAATGTGTGGTAATATAAATATTTACCAAATACTATACGAAAGGCGGCGGTTCCCATGGTTTCAGATATCTCACAGCATACAAACGCGAAAAACAACGAAATACATGGAGGTAAAAGCAATGAAAAAAGCATTATCCTTTTTGCTTGTATTAACACTGCTTCTTTCCGCCGTATCTGCATTCCCCTTTAACACGGCAAGTGCGCAGGAAGAAAATACAACATTAAAGACAGACACATATACACCCGAAGAAGAGTACACAGAAGAAATATACGAGGGCACAGGCTCTCTTGAATATGCCTTTGACGGCA
>CAZAJX010000064.1:0-5399 GCA_964485815.1 uncultured Oscillospiraceae bacterium | reverse complement strand
CATTGTTGTTCCAGCCGGTATCGGTAAGGTCGCCGTCTACGGTGATCTCTTCCTTAACTACAGAAGAAGCACCGGGAACGTATGCTGCATATTTTGCGGTGCAAACGTATGCATCGTCATACCAGTTAAGATCTGCGGTGGTGGTGGGGATGGTCTTGCCGGCCAGGTCAAGTCCGTCAAATACAAACTTATCGCCAACCTGCCAAGTGCCAGCGTCTGCCATCATAGCGTTTGTAGCATCGTTAACAAAGTTGGTCATATAATACTCTTGGTTTTCCTGATAAAGCGCGTACCACCACTGGGATTCGAAATTGCCTGCATCGATAGCAGCCTGAGTAAGATCGCCCCAGTTATTACCAACGTTCATTGCATATACAAAGCCGCCTGCAGGAATATCAATGGGAGAAGCGGTGCCATCAGATACACCGTTCAGCACCTGTACAACTTCATATACGTTTTCTTCGCCTGCTACGGGAGCAAAAGCAACATGGAGCCACCAAGCGCAACCGCTATAAGCTTCAGTGAAAACTACGCAAGCGCCTTCTGCACTGAAATCATCATAGTGAGAAAGGAAGAAAGGTTTCCATTCAAGAGCAGGAGCCTCAGCCTTTGCCTGAGAGCAGATAGCGGTTGCGCCTTCTGCCAGAGTAGCGTTTTCAAAGTCAACGCCGGAGAAGGTGATAAGATCGCCGGTCTTTACAGCTGCAAGAGCGATCTTGTTTTCCCAGTTGGGATAAGTTTCAGCTTCGGTAGGTTTGGAGCTGGAAGAGTGGCAAACGAGGATTACCTGATTTTCGCCAAGGGTAAATCCTTCGGGACGGTACTTCCAGAGAGCTGCGTCGATAACAGCCTTATAAGTGTCGCCCTCTACCTTTTCAAGAGCAACGAAGGTCCACCAATCGCCCATAGCAGGCTGGCTGGTGAAAAGAACGTTTTTCTCTGCAACGTTGGTATCGTTTACAAGGTCGAGTTTGAAAACGTAGCCGTATGCGTTTTCATAAGATGCATTGCCGGTTTCGGAATCAACAGTATAGCCGGCTGCCAGAGCGGGAAGAGCCATAACTGCTACGAGAACGAAGCAAAGCACGAGAGATAATGCCTTTTTCATTTGTTTTTCTCCTTTTATTTATTTTATAAAAACAAAATTCAAACAATGGGAATATTTGTTCCATTGTCACAAAAACATAATAACACAGGAGTTTTAATTTGTCAACTTATTCGCAACATTTTTGACACAAATTCATATTGTTTTTTAAAAGGTTTGCAAAAACAGTTGACAAAACCGCGCACTTGTGCTATATTCTTATTTGCACCTTTACGGAGAGATGTCCGAGCGGTTTAAGGAGCTGGTCTTGAAAACCAGTGACCCGGCAACGGGCCGTGGGTTCGAATCCCACTCTCTCCGCCAAACATTTCACCAAAAGGTGAAATGAAGTAAAAGTGAAAAGTGAAAAGGAACGGAAGATTTTTGCCAACGGCAAAAATCAACATTAATTCCTCATTCCTCGTTCCTCATTCCTCATTACAATTTAATTTCCTACGGAGAAGTACTCAAGTGGTGAAGAGGCGCCCCTGCTAAGGGTGTAGGTCGGGTAACCGGCGCGAGGGTTCAAATCCCTCCTTCTCCGCCAAAACAGAAAACATCCCATTTATGGGGTGTTTTTTGTTTTTTGTGTGAGGGGATTTGAACGGGTTGGCTCTGACCACGCCCGCGTTGCAAAAAACTGTTGCGGATTTTGGTTTTATATGATACATTATATATAGGAAGGACGCACCCCACACTTTTTAAGGAGGAACATCTATGGACGAATTCGCAACCGTGGTAATAACACTTATTACTCTTCTTACGGCGTTTACTCTGTTGGCGGCGGGAATTTTAATATTTTTAATAAAAACAAACGCTTTGCGGGAAAAGAATCTTTCAAAGACCGCGGTGATATTCACATCGATTCACGGAGTGTACAACCTGCTTGTGCTGCTGACGGTAGCATTGTTTTTTATCGGTGTTTTTTCTCAAACCCCGCACACCAGCCTTGCCAACGACCCCGGCGCGGTGATGGCTTTTTGGGCAGCGGTGCTGTTCGTCGTGCTGGGTATACCCTCTGCGGGGATAGGAACCCCCACGGGCGCCCTTAACGTGGTGATATCCGCATCCTGCATAAAAAGACCCGAAACACGGAAAAAGGGAATAATATGTACGGTGATATCCGCTTTATCTTTTTTGGTTTCCTTCGGATGTCTGGGGCTTGCCTGCTATATCCTTTCGACTTTCTAACATAACAAGGCGAAAACTGTGATTTTTTAAGAAAAAAACAGCCGATTTGTTTAAAAACTGTTGACAGAATGTGAAAAAAGTATTAAAATGAGTTATCAAACTTTTAAAAAGGAGTTATATTATGAACGCAAAACGTTTCTTACTCATCCTTTTCCTCGGTTGGATCGGTTCCATCATCATCAATCACTCCGGTCTTAAGCCCGAAGGATACACCAGCAGAACCGGCGCATATTTCTGGCTCGGCCCCCTTACCTGCGGTATTTACACTATCGTAGCACTTATTAACCAGTTCAAGTTCGATCCCGCTAAGGAAAAGAACATCGGTTACAAAAAAGACTAAATTCCCAACGAAAACAAATCCGCCCCAAAGGGCGGATTTCCTTTCGCCCGCAAGATATTGATTAATCAACATCTTGACATAGGCATAGTTTTTGTATATAATTTATATGTAAAAAACATTAAAGGAGCGCGATCAGATATGGATGCCGGTTACAAGGCGTTATTCACCCCCTGGAAGATACGGAACGTGGAGATTAAAAACAGAATAGTTATGTGCCCTATGGGCGGTACTTCTCTGTTCGGTTGGTTTGAACTTGGCGGATGCCACTTTGACAAAGAGGCGGCAAGGCTGTTTTTGGAAAGAGCCAACAATAACGTGGGACTTATTATTCCCGGAATTGCACCCTTAAGGGACACCTTCTGGGGAAAATGGCTGTGGCAAAACCCCAAGATGTTTAAAGACCTTAAGGTTTTTATGGATGAGATCCACAAGACCGATACCAAGCTGTTCGTACAGCTCACCGCGGGAATGGGACGCTCCTGGGCGATAACCGAGCTGGTTGCTCCCCTGCACAAAAACAAGTTTACCCGCGCACTTATAAAGCCTATTATAGATACCAACCACGAGCTGGCATCTCCCTCTCCCCAGCCCTCCCGCTGGGCGCACGATATCGAGTGCCCCGAAATGACGGTGGAGCAGATACACGAGATTATCGAAGCCTTTGCAAAGACGGCAAAGTTGTGCAAGGACGCAGGCGTTGACGGCGTGGAGGTACACGCAGTACACGAGGGATACCTGCTTGACCAGTTCGCAATAGAATTTTTCAACAAGCGTACCGATGATTACGGCGGATCCTTTGAAAACCGCTACCGCTTCGCCGCAGAGGTGGTAAAAGCCATTAAAGAGGCTTGCGGCGAGGAATATCCCGTTTCACTCCGTTATTCCGTGGAATCCAAAATGAAGGGATTTTGCTACGGCGCAATGCCCGGCGAGGAATATACCGAGGTGGGCAGAGATATGGCGGAAAGCGAAAGAGCCGCAAAATATCTGCAGGACGCAGGCTACGATATGCTTAACGCGGACAACGGCACCTACGATAGCTGGTATTGGGCGCATCCCCCTATGTATATGCCCGAAAACTGCAATCTTGAAGACGTTGCCCACATAAAGAAGTTTGTGGATATCCCCGTGGTATGCGCAGGCAGAATGGACCCCGAAACGGCGGCAAAAGCTGTTGAAGAAGGCAGAATAGACGCAATGGGCGTGGCAAGACAGTTCCTTGTAGACCCCCGGTGGATAACAAAGCTTATTGAGGACAGAAAAGAAGAGATAAAGCCTTGTATCTGCTGCCACGCGGGCTGCTTTAACTTCTCCTCCTCCAAGGGACACGCAAATACTCAGGACCTTACCGACACTATGGGACTTGCCCGCTGTGCGCTCAACCCCCGGACTATGCAGAGCAAGAAATATTACGTTGCTCCCGCCAAAAAGCAAAAGAACATTGCAGTCATCGGCGGCGGTATCGGCGGTATGGAGGCGGCTATCCTTTGCGCAAAGAGAGGCCACAAGGTGACTCTGTACGAAAAGACAGATAAGCTGGGCGGTGTATTTATTGCCGCCGCATCTCCTTCCTTTAAGGAAAAGGACAGAGCGCTTATCGAATGGTACAGACGTGAAATTACCGTCCACCCCATCGAGGTTAAGCTGAATACCGAAATTACCGACGTAAAGGCGCTTAACGCAGACGAAATTATAGTAGCAACCGGCGCAAAGGCAAAGCGTATTCCCATTCCCGGCGCGGAAAAGGCGGTTGAAGCGGTGGATTATCTGCTTGGCAACAAAAAAGTGGGAGAAAAGGTGGTTATTATCGGCGGCGGACTTACGGGATGCGAGATCGCATACGATCTGTTCCTGCAGGGCAAAAAGCCCGGCATCGTTGAAATGCAGGACGATCTTATCACCACACCCGGCATCTGTCTTGCAAACACCAGCTATTTGCGGGATTGCTTCAAGACCAACAACGTGCCCGTGCATCTTGAAACGGGCGTTGTAAAGATAAACGAAAACAGCGTGACCGTAAAGCACGCCGACGGAACTACCGAGGATATAGAAGCGGACAGCGTAATACTTTCCGTGGGCTACAACCCCTCCCCCGTAGCTACCAAGGGCGTACACGTGATCGGCGACGCTTGCAAGGTAGGAAACCTGCGCACCGTTATATGGCAGGCGTGGGATATAGCTATGAAACTGTAAGGAGTGTATAATATAATATGAAGCTTACCGAACAGCAACAACAGATTCTTGACGGCGCCCAGGGCGAAACCATGGCAAAGGTTATGAAGACCATGGTTATGTACGGCGAAGCATTCGAGGCGGAGAAAATGGTGCCCGTCACCTCAAAGCACAACCATCTGGTAACCTCTTTCGGATTAAAGGTTATGTCCCCCGTTTACGATCTTATGCAGCAGCTTCTTGATGCGGGCGTAAAATCGGGACAGACCTTCTCCGTTGACCCCCGCCCCGTGGACAAAAACGTGCCCGCAAACTTTTTGCAGAATTTTGTGTTCAATAAGTTTATGTATACCAAGCAGGATTTTTACGAGGATCAGCTTGACAAGCTGGGGCTTATGGATAAAAACGCATTCACCTGCACCTGCTATATGGACGAGGTGGGCAACAAGCCCCAGAAGGGAGATATACTCAGTTGGGCTGAATCCAGCGCGGTAGTATACGCAAACTCCGTCCTTGGCGCAAGATGCAACAGAAACTCGGGTATTATCGATATTATGGGCTCCATCGTAGGTTGCGTTCCCTATTTCGGTCTGCTTACCGACGAGGGCAGAA
>CAZAJX010000063.1:0-6034 GCA_964485815.1 uncultured Oscillospiraceae bacterium | reverse complement strand
ATAACCTTTAACAGCAACAACGATGACGTTCTGGACGAAAGAGATACCTGGGCGTTCGGTACCGAGCTGTATAACGTTTATGTTCACGCTCTTGCCGCAGGCGAACGTATCGCCTCCAAGGACGATGACGATATGCCTTATATCACCCTCCAGACCGAGAGTATGTACGATGCTCTTGACAAGATAACCGATTTCTACAGCGATGATAAGACCGTAATGATCGCCAACGACGGCAGATTCAACAACAAGGGCTTTACCAACGTTTGGGAAGAAACCATTATTAAAGCCTTTACCGACGGCAGAGAGCTGTTCTACATGGGCGGACTTATGAATCTTACCGGTTTCCGTGCTATGGAGGACGATTTCGGTATGCTTCCCATTCCCAAGATGGACGCGGAGCAGGAGAGATATTATCACTCCGTTTCTCCCTCCAAGACCTCTGCTCTGGCTATTCCCAGAAACGTTAAAGACGTTGAGGATCTGGGTCTTGTTATTGAGGCTATCGCCGCAATGAGCAAGAACGTGGTTACTCCCGAATACTATGACAGAACCCTGAAGCTTCAGGCTTCCCGCGATGATGAATCCGGCAGAATGCTTGATATAATCTTCGCTTCCCGTGTATTTGACCTTGCAAATATTTACGGCTGGGGCAACGCAACCAGCGCATTCTATTACACAGATTCCAACTACGTTTCCCGTTTTGAAAGTATTGCGGGAAGAGTTGAATCCGATATGGAAAACACAGTCGAAGGACTGCTCGAATAAAATCAACCCGCTTTTTACCCCAAGAAGCCGCAAGGCTTTTTGGGGTTATTTATTTGCTTGACATTTTTGCGCAAAAATAGTATCATATTTTATTAAAGGAGATTTTAATATGAGTAATAATAAATTAAAAACTTGCGGGGAGCTGTTCTGGTCGTTTTTCAAGATCGGAGCGCTTACCTTCGGCGGCGGCGCGGCGATGATAAGCATTATGGCTGCGGAAGCTGTTGACAAAAAGAAATGGATAACCGATGAAGAAATGCTGGATATGGTTACCGTGGCGGAAAGCACGCCCGGTCCCATTGCGGTGAACACCGCTACCTTCGTGGGATACCGTCAGGCAGGCGTTTTGGGCAGCATTGCGGCTACGACGGGAACCGTGGTTCCGCCTTTCATTATAATGGTGTTTATTGCGGCGTTTTTTGATTTCTTCAAAAGCATTGAAGCGATAAACTATATGTTTTTCGGCATTCGTGTAGGCGTTATTGCCCTTATTCTTAAGGCGTTTTTAAAAATGTTTTCCGCCTGCAAAAAGGATGCGTTCTTTTACGCCTTGTTTGCAGTCGCTTTCTGTGCCGTTGCCATATTCGGCGCGGGCACTATTCCCGTGATCATTTGCGCAGGACTTATCGGCTTGGGAAGCACGCTGATTTCGTTGAGGAGGGCTAAAAAATGACAGACGTTCTCTATCTTTTGTGGACCTTTTTCAAGATCGGCGCCTGCACCTTCGGCGGCGGCTACGCTATGGTAGAGCTGGTTGCGGAGCAGGTTACCTCCAACGGCTGGATGGAAATGCAGGAAATTATTGATTTTATCGCTATAAGCGAAAGCACCCCCGGCCCTATCGCCATAAATATGGCGACCTACGTGGGCTTTAACGTGGCGGGAATACCCGGTGCCCTTGCCGCAACAACGGGCGTTGTGCTTCCGTCCCTGATCGTTATAACCATAATTGCAAGGTTTTATAAAAAGTTTATTACCAACCCCTACGTTGCCGGTACGATGCGGGGCTTGCGTCCCGCCGCCATCGCTCTTATAGGGGCGGCAATGATCTCTATCGGTGCAGAGGTTTTCCTGCCCGTGGGATTTTCACTACAAAGCATTCTCACCCTCGATATGCTGTTTTCCGTAATAACACTGGGTCTGTGTATGTTTTTGGTATATAAAAAAGCAAAGCCCCATTATATACTCCTTCTTTCCGCCGCCTGCGGTCTGCTTTGGGGAAGTATACAAGAGCTTTTTATGTAAATGTTGACAAAACAACCCAAAAGGTGTATAATTTCCACAACATTTTGAATTAAGAGGTATCTTACTATGCAACAGAAATTACAAGGACGCAAACGGAAATACCTTGATATAACTTTTTAAAGACTGTCCCAAAGGACAGTCTTTTGTTTTCACTCATAATTGACTTTTATGTTTTAATATTATATAATCTTCACGAGGTGATATTTAATGAAATACGCAGAAGTTTTACATCAAAACCTGCATATGCAGGGCTTTACCACCGATGAAAAATACGTTTACTGGTCCTTTACGGACACGGTGGTCAAAACCACCCACGAGAGCACGGTAAAGCGCTGTGTCCCCGTGTTTGGCGGACATTTGGGGGATATTGATTACCACGAGGGCAAGCTGTACGCTTCCTATATGGGAAACTGTCTGCCGGGCCACGCCTGGAACGATTGGACGTCCTTTAAAATATACGTTTTTGATGCGGAAACGCTGGAAACCGTGAATATAATAAACTTGGACATATGCGATTATTACAAATCCCTTAAGGGCTCGGATGCGGACACAAGGGGATTTCAGGGCATAGACGGTGTGGCGATCGGCAAAATTCCCGGCACGGAGGAATGGCGTATGTTCGTCGCCTGCGCGCTGGACACCGGCGAAAAATACGAAAACAACATTATAATGCGCTTTACTCTTGACGGAGTCTACGAAACCGAGTACCCCATAAAGACAGGCAACACCGTGTTTGGAATACAAAATCTGGATTACGACAAGACCACGGGCGAATTTTGGTTTTCCACCTACGGCGGAAGCGAAAAATACCAGCCCCGCGAAACCCTTTACAAGACCGACGTTAACCTTACCAAGGCAGAGGAAAAATTCTGCTATTCCTCCCCATACGGCTTTGAGTGCAGAGGGGACGGAAAATATCTTTGCTCTATGCACTGGGGCAAAAACAGAAACACCAACGGCGGCGCATACGAATGTGAAAAGGATATGTTTTTAAATAAAAAGACGGAATTCGAGATAAAGGATTACGTTGACGGTATTTTAAGAGAGGAAGGAATTATATGAAAAGAATTATCTTAACCCTGCTGTGTCTGGCGCTGTGCGCTTTGGCTGTGGGCTGTGAAATGGATATAAACGTAAGCGTGGATATTAACGAAATGTCCGTAACACCGCAGGAAAGCGAAAACGAAAGCACAGAAGAAAGCATTGTCGAAGTGCGTGAAGGGCTCACCGCAGATGACGTGGTGGTATTCTTCGGGGATTCCATCGCGGCGGGATACGGTCTTGCGGACGTGGAAAACGAGAGATATTCTTCCCTTATCGCCGCAGAGTACGGATGTGCAGTATACAACTATGCCGTTTCCGGCGATGACGGCGCAGATCTCCTTGCCCTGCTTGCAGAAGGAAACTGCGAACAGCTTGAAAACGCCACGGTTATAGTGCTTTCCATAGGCGCGAACAACGTGCTTCACGCGGCTCACGCCCTTATACCTTATTTCGAAAGCCTGCAAAACGGAACGGCGGAGGGCGCTCTTGACGTTACCGACGTTATGAACGAGGTCGCCGCAGGAATTGACAGATTCAAAACCGAGCTTCCCCAGATCATCGCTTCTCTCCGCGCGGTTAATCCCGATGCGCAGATAGTTTTCCAGACGGTATACAACCCCTACCGCGATTACACCGAATTCAAGGTGGAGCAAAACGGATTTCAGCTTTCCTTTGCGGCGGTTTCCGCCAGCAGCGTTATAAGCCTGAATGACGTGATCGAAGAAGGCGCGGAAGAAAACGGATACATCGTGTGCGAAATATACACTCCCTTCAAGGAATACGAAGGAAACCTGATAAACGCCCTGCCCGACGGCAGTAACGTTGACCCCCACCCCAACAAAGAAGGACATAAGCTTCTGGCAGAGCTTGTGGCAGACGCTGTAAAATGAAAAAATACAAATATATACTTTTCGACCTTGACGGAATGATGGTAAATACCGATGACGGCGTGTTCAACTGCGTGTGCTACGCCCACGAGAAATTGGGATACCCTCTGCCCGATACGGAAACGCTTAAAAAATATATGGGCCCGCCCCTTAAATATTCCTTTGTGAATTTCAGCGGTATGACAACGGAGGAAAGCGAGCAAGCACTTGCTTTTTACCGCGAGAGATATTCGGTAACGGGGCTTTACGAAGGACACGTTTTCGACGGAATTCCCCGGCTTCTGAAGGCTTTGAAGGAAAAGGGCGTGCTGCTGGGCACCGCCACCTCCAAGCCCGAGGAATTTGCGAAAAAGATACTTGAGCATTTTGATATTGCCAAATATTTTGACAAAATAACAGGCGCCACCCTTGGGGACAGCCGCGCTCACAAGGACCAGGTGGTGGAAGAAGCCATACGCAGATTCGGCTCCCCCGATAAAAGCGAGGTGCTCCTTATCGGCGACAGAAAGTACGATACCGAGGGCGCTCACAAGGTGGGAATAGCCTGCTTCGGCGTGTATATGGACTGCGCCGAGGAAGGCGAGCACGAAAAAGCAGGTGCTGACTATATCGCCCACGGAGTGAAGGAATTAACGGAAGCGCTGCTTAATTAAATGAGGAATGGGGAATGCGACGCGATGCGAAGCATCGCTAAATGAGGAATTACGGTAGTTTTTTGCGTGACGCAAAAAACCATTCATTAAACTCCTCGAAACGCATCGGCTATAGAACCCAAAGTCTGCAGGGGCAGGCGGCTGGATAAACAAAGCAGAAAACGTCTTTTAGACGTGTGGAGCTGTAGAAATCTACTGCCCACCGGCTAAAAGCGTTTAGAAACGCAAAATATAATGGAATTTGCAAGCAAATTCCTACCTTAATATGCGCAAAACAAAAAGACGAGAGATACACTAAAATCTCTCGCCTTTCTTTTTATACTCTTTTTTGCGTTTCGATCTGCGAAGTTTAGCAAGTCGCCACGGCTATTCGAGAATGTTGGAGGTGATCTGATCCACGCCCCAGGAAGCGAGCTGTTCTGCCACCTTGGGATCGTCTACTGTCCAGGCGTTTACAACCAGACCGCGGCGGTGTGCTTCCGCAACGCGCTCCTCGGTAAGGAGTCCGTAGTATGCGTCAAGGTCGATACCGTCCCTCTGCAGGTTATCGAACAGATCGTCAGTCCACTGCCAAGCAAGGAACTGGCAGGGATGACCGGGAACTACCTCGTGAAGACGGGTAAGGTTTTCGTATGCGAAGGAGATGAATATAACCTTATCCAGATACTCTTCCTTCTTGATGATCTCTACCATTTCCGCGATATGCTCAACGGGGTATACGGTCTTGAATTCCAGCACGCAAACCTTATCGTAGCGCTTGCAGGTGCGGATGTATTCTTCCAGAGTGGGAATACGCAGGTCTGCACGCTTGGTAACGCCGTCGATATCCGTAAGCTTAAGAGCGCGCAGGGTTTCGAAGGTGGATTCAAAGATGGTGAGATCGTCTATTGCGGTGCGCTTTGTGGATGTATCGTGATGGAGCACGTACTTGCCGTCAAGAGTACGGTAAACGTCGGTTTCCACGCCGAAATAACTGCGCTGACCTGCGGCAACGAACGCCACGTTGGTGTTTTCTCTCTCCAGACCGGAAAGACCTCTGTGGGCTACTACAACGGAATTTCTCTTGTTGAATTTAATTGTATCCATAGTTTTTCTCCTTTAGCTTTTATGTTAGAATTTACGTTATTTTTATCATCTGCAATAGTTTTGTTTGTATAACCAGGCTTGAGGATTATTTGCAATATACTCCGACGTTTTTCATAATCCTTATCGTTACGAATTATGTGATCGTAAAACGACGATTGAAACAACTTACCTTTGTGACAAGAACGATTGCAAATTCTTGTTGTAAGCGATTTGAACACGCCGACTACATGGGACAACGTAGGGCAGAGGCTTGCCTCTGCCGTTCCGTGCTCATACCAAATGTTTAAAATGATATGAATATGTGTTGACTATATATAAAGCATCTTTCTCGCTTCATCAGCCGATCAGACCGAT
>CAZAJX010000062.1:0-6128 GCA_964485815.1 uncultured Oscillospiraceae bacterium | reverse complement strand
CCTCTCGAATACAGTTCAACGCAAAGAACACCGCCGCCGCGGTTTATAATATCCTCCATCTTGTTCCAATGGAAGTGCATAGGGCTGTACTGATCTTCATCAGTAATAAGCAGTTTTTCCGCATAGGGCTTGGGGTCCCCCGTTTTAAGGTTGCCGTTGCGGATGGTAAACAGGAAAAGACCGACCTTTTCAAAATCCCCTCTGCCGTAATCGGTAACGTCCCAACCCAGCATATTTTGGCGGATCTCATCGTACTCATGTCCCTTTTCCTGCCACTCCTCGGGAGTGAAAAAGGCAAAGGGAGGAAGATTGAACTTCATTTCCTTCAAAAATTCAATGTTCTCAAGTATAAGCTTGTTTATCTCGGATCTTTTCATAACGTAACCTCCGCAAAGTATTTTTCTTAATCAAATTATGCCATATATTAACAGTTTTTTCAAGTATTACGGTTGACTTTATTAAAATATTAATGTACAATTTTTATGTAAGAACGTTCGCAAGGAGGACAACAAAAAATGTTTAACGGAAAAAACAAAGCCATCACCTTCAGCTATGATGACGGCGTGTATCAGGACGCACGGCTGGCGGAGATATTTAACCGCTACGGATTAAAATGCACCTTTAACCTGAATTCCGCCCTCTTTGACCCGAAGAATAACTGGACGTACAGAAATGCCCATTGTGCCCATATGCGGGAGGATGAGCTTAAGAGCGCTCTTGCGGGACACGAGATAGCCGTCCACGGTGCGCGCCATCTTGATCTTACCAAGCTTTCCCGTGAGGAGATCATAGACGAGCTTAAGCAGGATAAAGCAGACCTTGAGCGTATGTGGAATACCGAAATAAAGGGTATGGCGTACGCATACGGCGCATATAACGAGGAGATAAAGCAAGCGGTAAGGGATTGCGGTCTTGTGTTTGCCCGCACGGTAAAGCCCACCCACTCCTTTGAATTGCAGACGGACCTTGCGGAGTTTCACCCCACCTGCCATCACAACGATGAAAAGCTGTTTGAATTGGCAGAAAGGTTTCTGGCACTGCCCGATGATAAACCCGCTCTGTTTTACGTCTGGGGACATTCTTATGAATTTGACGGGGACGATAACTGGGACCGTATAGAAAAGTTCTGCAAGATGGTTTCCGGCAGGGACGATATTTTTTACGGCACAAACAGCGAGGTGTTACTTAAATAATCCCTCTTGACATATAAGTGCCGTTCGTGGTACAATATATACACAAATAAATTTTTCGGAGGTATTTAAAAATGGTTTGGCAATTCGATGAAAACTTTCCCATTTACCGTCAGGTAATCAACAGACTGAGAGGAGATATCATTAGCGGCGTAATTAAGCCCGGTGAAACGCTTCCCACAGTACGTTGCCTCGCATCTGAGGCGGGAATTAATCCCAACACGGCGCAGCGCGCACTTTCTTCTCTTGAATCTATGGGACTGGCTGTCTGCTACAGCACCGCAGGCAGAAAGGTTACCACCAAGCAAGAGAATATCGAGGCACAGCGTAAAAAAGCTGTAGAAGATCTCGTTGAATTCGCAAAGAAATCCGCAAAGGAGATCGGTCTCACTCCCGAAGAGTTCGCTGCCCTGCTTAGCGAAAAGGAGTAATGTAATTTGTACGCAATTGAATGCAAAGGGCTTCAAAAACGGTACGGCAAGGGAAAGCTTGCCCTTGAAGATCTGAATATCCAATTGGAAGAAGGCAGAATTATCGGTCTGCTGGGCCCTAACGGATGCGGAAAAACCACCTTTATGAAGTTGCTTACCGGTCTGCTCGTTCCCACCGCAGGTGAGATCACCGTTTGCGGCTACAAAAGAAGCGAAGCGACCAACAATTTCATATCTTATCTGCCCGAGCGAACCTATATCGGCGGACGGAAAAAGATAAACACTATGCTGGATTATTTTGAGGAGTTTTATCCGGATTTTGACAAGGTGAAGGCGTATAATATGCTTGAATCTCTTAATCTGGACCCGAACTCCCACATCTCTTCCCTTTCCAAAGGAAACCGCGAAAAGGTACAGCTTGTGTTGGTTATGGCGCGTAATGCGCGGATATATCTGCTGGACGAGCCTATAGCAGGCGTTGACCCTGCGGCGCGGGAATTTATACTCCGCACCATAGTGAGCAACCTTAACCCCGGCGCAACGGTACTTATATCCACCCACCTTATTCAGGACGTTGAGTCTGTGCTGGACGAGTACATTTTCGTCAATTACGGCGGAAAGATCATCGGCAGAGGCACGGCGGCTGAACTGATGGAAACCGAGGGCGTGTCTGTGGACACCAAGTTCAGGGAGGTGTTCCGTTATGCGTAAAATGCTGAAGCACGATCTTAAGTTTGTTTGGCCCGTGTGGAGAATAGTCGCGCCCATAGTCGTAGTACTGGCGGCAATATGCGGTGCCATAGTCGGAGTAGGTTATTCGGAATATGAAATTTTCGAACCTATTTATGGGCTTCTTATGTTGACGGCAATGTTCATAGATTCCTACTGGAACTTGATATTATCGGCTTTTTCTATGCTGGTAACCGTGCTTATCGTCGTAAGATATTATAAAAACTTCTTCACCGATGAGGGTTACCTCACCTTTACCCTCCCCGTTTCCAGAACAAAACTGCTTAATTCCAAAATAATTATGGCGGCGATTTGGATAGCGGCAACAAGCGCAGTGTGTATTATTGCAAGCGTGGTTTACAGCCTTGCAGTGCAGCTGACGTTAAGCGACGAGAATATGTATTTCAGCATCAATATTGCAGAGCTGTTTGAAGAAGTGTTCAAGGAAATGATCTCTGCCGTGGATAAGGTACACATCGTGCTTTTCGTTATCGAGATACTGCTGTTTGCTCTTGCAGCATCCGCTTCGAGCCTGCTTTTGCTTCTGTTGTGCATAACCATCGGTTCGGTTATCGTAAAAAAGGCAAAGCTGGTCTTGGGTCTGGGTATTTACTTCGGCGCAAATTCCGTTATCGGCACTATGCTATATATCGTAATGATCGTAGGCGTGCTGATCTTCGGCGCAGTCGCATCCGAGCTTAACGCAGGCGAAATCGCGGTTTACGCTTTGTTGCATCTCATACTTTCTGCGGGCGGTCTGCTCTTCGGCGGGCTTGCCATCGGATCGTATCTGCTTAACAAAAAGCTGATAAACAAGCATCTCAATTTACCATAATATTTTTAAAACGGCTGATTATATCAGCCGTTTTTTAACTATGAACGATGAACGAGAAACGAGGAACTATGGAAGTTTTTTGCGTTGCAAAAAACAAATTTAATTAAAACGGCAGGAGCAAGCCCCTGCCCTACAATGTTGCCAAAACTACCGTCTGTAGAACTTAAAGTCTGATTGTAGCGGGGCGATTTCGGGCGAGAGCATTTGGTGCAGAAGAAATCTTTTGCGAGCGGGAGCTGTAGTCGCCTACAGCAAGCGAAGCAAAAGTTTCTACAAAAGCGCATATTTTAAAATCCGTAAACGGATTTTTACCTAAACGCAAAAAGTAACGGCGGAGATGATATAAACCATTTCCGCCGTATTCTTTATTCAATCATTTGCGCTTTTGGTTCTGCGCCGAATGAGCCGCTCGATTATGCGCGCTTTTTGATTACTACTGCTGTTCCGATCAGTGCAACAAGTGCAAGCGCTGCGATAGCGTAGATGCCTGCATCGCCGAGGTTATCATTGGTTCCGCCGTCAACAACTACTTCGCCGAGCTGGATAGCTTCAACGTCTACAGTAGCCTGACCTTCAGCATACCACTTTGCGTAAGGAAGGTTAGCAGTACGGGATTCGCCATCTTCCGCAACTACAGGGTAGTAGAGGCATACGTTTTCGTTTACCTTGTTGGAAACGCATACGAAGTAATTGAATCCTTCTGCGCCGTTAAACTCTGCGAGATCAACGCTGAATTCAACGTAAGTCTTGCCGTCAGCGGTGGTCATAACTGCATTGATGGTGCTGCTTTCGATGTTCGCGCCGGAGTTAGAATCCTTTGCGGTGTTGTACTTAGCGTTAACTGCTACTGCGCCGTCCTTAAGATATACATCATAGAAATGAGTGTATACGGTAGCTTCGGAATCGGTATTGATCCAGAAACGAACGTTGGTACCTGCGCCGTTGCCGCCTTCAACTGCTGCGCAGTCTACAACGAAAGCTGCATAAAGCTTGGTATCGTCAGCACGGAGCTGATATTTGTAGGAAATGGATTCGGATTCGGGAACGGACTGCCAGTAACCGTTGTCAGCGTTAACAGAGATCCACTTGTCTGCTGCCCAGCCGGTATCGGTAAGGTCGCCGTCTACAGTGATGGTTTCAACGATAACTTCGGGTTCGTTGCCGACAACGACCTTCTTTGCTTCGTAAACTTCAACTTCGTCGATAAACATCCAGCTTCCGCCTTCTGCAGCGGGCTCAAGAGTATACTTAACGTATCTGCCGGAAGAATTAACGTCTGCTGTTGCCTTTGCGAGGAGACCGGTAACGAGTTCTTCAGTGTAAGCAAGCTCAATAGGATCGGACCAAGTGGTCTTATCGTCGGAAACGGATACGGTTATCTTGGAAGGAGCCTTGATACCGTTGCCGTTTTCGTGAGAAACGGAAATGAGAACACTGTAAATGTCCTTGCTTTCGCCAAGGTCAACAACTACGTTTACATTGTTATTCTCGGTATAGTAAGCACTGTTGGAGCTGAGACCAACATATGCGGGATCAGAGTATTTAGCTTCAACTGCGAAAACGCCGTCGGTAAGCTGATTGCCGTCGTCATCGTAGCTTCTTATAGTGTCGTGAAGACCGTTAAGCTCATAAGTCTTGCCGGAAGCAACGTTATCGCCCTTGGTGATAACAACTTCGCCGCCTTCTTCAGCGGGAGCGTTGATGGTGAGAGAAACACCCTCAAGAGCGCCGGAAGCTGCTGCGAGAGTAGCGAAATCGGAGCCGTTGATGGTGAGCTTATCGCCAACAACGATTTCCTTGATAACTGCTGCGTCGTCTGCATTGCCTGCAACGTCGGTAGAAGAATAACCGGTGTTGCAGAGAACAACGATCTTGCCTTCGCCGAGAGCCCAAGCTTCGTAAGGTTTGCCGTCGCTGTCGCCGGGAAGGTCGATTTCGGTAACTACGTATGCATTAGCGTTTGCATCCCATTCTGCAAGGATTACGTACCACCAAGTGAAGTAGTTGCCGCCGAAACGTCCACCTACGTCAGCAGTAGCATCGGTAGAAGCAGCAAGGAGTATCTCGCCTGCGGAAGAAGCGGTGGGAGTGTACTGAGTGCTGTTGTAATCTTTTTCGGTCCAATCGTAGTGATTAGCACGGTCAAGATTAAGAACCTTGGTTTCTACGGTTTCTTCAACTTCAGTACCCCAAACTTCTACTTCGTCGATAAATGCCCAGCCGTAGCTTTCAATACGAACCTGAATGTAACGAGTGGTAACTTCAACGTCGGTAGAACGGTCCTGTGCACCGTAAGTTTTATCAGCTTCGGGAACAAATTCCTTAACTACGGTATAGGTAGAGCCGTCTTCGGAAGCTGCTACGGATACGTTGTAGGGAATAGCGATGCCGGAGCCGTCATCAATACCAAGGTGAAGAACAACCTTGGTTACGTCAGCAACAACGCCGAGGTCGATGTTGATATAAGCGTATCCACGCTCTGCCTGAGAAGCGGTATTGGGAGTGAAGCCTGCCCAAGAGCCAGCCCATACGCTGTCGGCTCTGTTGCCGTCGGTAAGCTTAACGCCGTCATCGGAATAATTTCCGCCGGTTTCAGAAACGGTATATGTCTTACCTGCTGCAAGGTTTACTGCTTCTTCTGCGGATGCAGAGATAACAAACGTTGCAAACAGAGAAAGTACCATACACATTGTGAGAACAAGAGATAATGCCTTTTTCATTTGTTTTTCTCCTTTTTGAATTATTTTATATCTCCGACTGAGAGAGATACTATCATAAGTATATAATATAATACGAAAAGGAATTTGTCAACACATATTTTAAAAACAGTTAATAAATATAGTAAAAATTTGTGCATTCTGCGGATGCGTGGTACGAACGAGAAAACAATATGCATCCTGCGGATGCGTGATATGCGCCTGTGGCACGTGATATGAACACTCT
>CAZAJX010000061.1:0-6170 GCA_964485815.1 uncultured Oscillospiraceae bacterium | reverse complement strand
ATTATGCAGAACGAATGGGCAGGCGCGCAGGCGTTCTCCTCCTTCGATACCTATCTCGCACCCTTCGTTAAGGTAGATAATCTTAGCTATGATCAGGTTAAAAAGTGCATAGAATCCTTTATTTACGGTGTTAATACTCCTTCCCGCTGGGGTACTCAGGCTCCCTTCTCCAACATTACCTTGGACTGGACCGTACCCGCAGACCTTGCAGAGCTTCCCGCAATCGTAGGCGGCAAGGAAATGGACTTTAAGTACAAGGACTGCAAAGCGGAAATGGATATGATAAACAAGGCGTTTATCGAAATTATGATCGAAGGCGATGCCAACGGCAGAGGCTTCCAGTATCCCATTCCCACATACTCCATCACCGCAGATTTCGATTGGTCCGAAACCGAGAACAACCGTCTGCTGTTCGAGATGACCTCCAAATACGGCACTCCTTATTTCTCCAACTACGTAAACAGCGATATGGAGCCCAGCGACGTTCGTTCCATGTGCTGCAGACTCCGTCTTGACCTGCGTGAATTGCGCAAAAAGTCCGGCGGCTTCTTCGGAAGCGGCGAATCCACAGGTTCCGTTGGCGTTGTTACCATAAACATTCCCCGTATCGCATACCTTTCGGGTGACGAAAAGGAATTCTATTCCCGTCTTAACAAGATAATGGATATTGCCGCACGTTCTCTCAAGGTAAAGCGTACCGTTATTACCAAGCTTATGAACGAGGGACTTTATCCCTACACCAAGCGTTATCTCGGCACCTTCAACAACCACTTCTCCACCATCGGTCTTGTTGGTATGAACGAAGCCTGCCTTAACGCAAACTGGATAAAAGCAGACCTTACCACCGAAAAGGCGCAATCCTTTACCAAGGACGTGCTTAACCATATGCGTGAGCGTCTTTCCGATTATCAGGAAAAATACGGCGATCTTTACAACCTTGAGGCTACTCCCGCAGAATCCACCTCTTACCGTCTTGCAAAGCACGATCTTAAGCATTATCCCAACATTATCACCGCAGGCGGCGGAAACGAAACTCCTTATTACACCAATTCCTCTCACCTGCCCGTTGGCTATACCGACGATATCTTTACCGCTCTTGACGTTCAGGACGAACTGCAGACTCTCTATACCTCCGGTACCGTATTCCACGCATTCCTCGGCGAAAAGCTTCCCGATTGGAAGGCGGCGGCAGATCTGGTACGCAAGATATCCGCAAACTACAAGCTTCCTTATTACACCCTTTCTCCCGTATATTCCGTATGCCGCAAGCACGGCTATATCGCAGGGGAAGAGTGGAAGTGTCCTACCTGCGGAGATGACACCGAGGTATATTCCCGTATCACCGGTTATTACCGTCCCGTTCAGAACTGGAATATCGGTAAGACTCAGGAATACAAGGAAAGAAAAGCATATAATATCGAAAAGAGCATGGCTCGCGTAGACGGTGCAGAAGTACCCGAAGAACAGCCCTGCGTATGCGAAGAACAGCCCGTAGTTAACGAAGCGCCTCAGGGCACCGCAGTACTGTTTGCCACCGCAACCTGCCCCAACTGCAAAATAGCAAGCGCACTTCTTGAAAAAGCCGGCGTAAGCTTTGAAAAGCTGTTGGCAGAAGAAAATGCTGATCTGGCAAACGAGCTTGGCATCAAGCAGGCTCCCACTCTGGTTATCACCACCGATGCAGGTGAGGTTACCAAGTACGTAGGCGTAGGCAATATCCGCAAGTATATAGATATGGTGAAATAAATGACAGATATTCTGGTTATAGGGGCGGGCCCTGCGGGGCTCACCGCCGCCCTTTATGCCCGCCGCGGTGAAAAAGAAGTTACCGTGGTGGAAAAAGGCGCATTCGGCGGGCAGATGACATTCTCCCCCAGAATCGAAAACTATCCCGGCTTTGAAACGGTTTCGGGCACCGCCTTGGCAGACGCTATGGTGGGTCAGGTCCTTAATCAGGGCGCAAACCTTGAGCCGGACGAGATAAAGAGTATAGAAAAGATCCCCGGCGGCTTCCGTGCTATCGGCGAATACGGCGTGTACGAAGCAAAAACCGTCATCATCGCCGCAGGCGCAAAGCACAGACAGCTTGGTGTTGAGGGTGAAGACCGCTTTACGGGAGAGGGCATTTCCTACTGTGCCGTGTGCGACGGAGCTTTTTACAAAGGAAAGCGGGTCGCGGTTATCGGCGGCGGAAACTCCGCACTTCAGGAAGCAGTGCTTCTTTCCGAGGGCTGTGAAAAGGTAACTCTGGTTCAAAACCTTGATTATTTCACGGGCGAACAAAAGCTTATAGATACGCTTAAGGCGAAGCCCAATGTGGAGTTTATCACCGGCGCCGTGGTTACGGGACTGGTAGGTGAAACCGAGCTTGAGGGAATACGCGTATCCTTCAAAAACGGCACCAAGGTGCTGGATGTGGAGGGTATGTTCGTCGCCATCGGCTTGGTGCCTCAGAACGAATTTGCGGCAAGCCTTATCGATCTTGATGAGAGGGGATACGTCCCCTCGGGCGAAGACACCGCCACCTCCTGCAGAGGCGTGTTCGTGGCAGGAGATTGCAGAAGCAAGAATATCCGCCAGATTGCCACTGCGGTTGCGGACGGCGCTTCTGCGGCGCTTGCGGCTATCCGCTATATAGACGGTATGTAATGAAGCTGTTTTTATTAACGGTGTATCTTTGCTTTTCCGTCCTTGCGGTCTGCCTTACGGTGTACGACAAATACGCGGCGGCAAAAAAGCGCTGCCGCATTCCCGAAAAAACGCTGTTTCTGGTTTCTCTTTGCGGCGGAAGCTTGGCAATGTATATCACAATGCTTGTTATCCGCCACAAAACAAAGCATAAACGGTTTATGCTGGGACTTCCCGTCATAGCCCTGGCGCAAGCAGTGTTGGTTACAATTATACCTTAACTTATTAAAAACCCGTGAGTTTTCACGGGTTTTTTAACCATGAACTATAAACTATGAACTATGAACTTCGGTGGCTTTTTTTGCGTAAAGACGCGAAAAAAGGTTTCCGTCAGTTTCTCGTTTATCGTTCATAGTTTCTCGTTTCCCTTGATATTCCCATTCAGTTATACTATAATGCACCGATACTTCACGAAAGGAGGACACGGTCTTGATCAAATTATCCGAGCATTTTACATACAAAAAGCTTTTGCGCTTTACTATGCCGTCTATTATTATGATGATCTTCACGTCTGTATACGGCGTGGTGGACGGATACTTCGTGTCCAATTTTGTGGGAAAAACTCCCTTTGCCGCAGTTAATTTTATATATCCCTTTATAATGGTGCTGGGCGCTTTCGGTTTTATGTTCGGTACGGACGGAATCTGGTGGTCCGTGGTGGTTGCCGAGCTTGCCGCCGCATCACTTTCCGTCGCATTTATAGCCGCAAAGCGCAAAAAATACAAATATTGATATCGTTCCCCAAGAACCTTAAGGATTCTTGGGGATGATTTTTTGTAATATAAGCATACGATGGTAGATTTTTTCAATATTATGTGTTATAATATAAAAATCAAAACAAAAAATCAGCCCAAAGCGGGAAAGGAAGACGGTAATGGCGGAAAACACACAAAAAAAGAATAAATTGCTTTTATGTCTTATGTGGCTTTTTGAAGGCATCTTCGTGGGTGTGGGAGCAATTTTGCCCGGTATAAGCGGAGGAACGCTTCTCGTTGCCTTCGGAATGTACCGTCCCATTATCGAAACCCTGTCATCGCCCATAAAGGGAATTAAAAAATATTGGCTTATGATGGGCGTGTTCGCCCTCGGTATCGGCACGGGATTCGTGGGATTATCGGGACTCGCCGCAATACTTCTGGAAAAGAATACCGTGCTTGTAACCTGCGCCTTTGCGGGCTTCATTATGGGCACTTTCCCCGAGCTGTGGCGGGACGCAGGCGAGCAGGGCAGGAAAAAGACGTCATACGTTTCTCTGCTTATCTCCTTTGCCCTTATGCTGGGAATCCTCACCCTGCTCAAAACAACCTTTACTTTAACTATCGCTCCCGGTATCGGCGGCTTTTTGCTGTGCGGCGTGCTTTGGGGCTTCAGCCTTATCATTCCCGGATTAAGCTCGTCCTCGCTGCTTTTGTTCTTCGGTCTGTACCAGCCTATGCTTGAGGGAATTTCCGGTTTTGATTTCAAGGTGCTGGTTCCCATGGGCATCAGCATGCTGGCTTGCATACTGCTTCTTTCAAAGGTGGTGGGCTATGCATATAAAAAGTGGTATTCTTTGGTGTCCCACGGGGTTTTGGGAATCGTTGCGGCAACCGCCGTTATGATCTTGCCCTTTAACGTTTCCTCCTTTGGCGAAGGGGTCATCAATTCTCTTTTGGTTATAGGAGGCGCCCTCGTTTCCTTCGGCTTCTCCTGCCTTTGCAGTAAAATAGCGAAAAAACAGTAAAACATCGATCCGTTCCCGAATAATATTTTGGAGTTTGGAGCAAGAAAAATGAAAATAGTAATCATCGGTTTAGGAACTATCGGCGAAACCATTCTTAAAACCCTTTCGGGTGAAGGGCATACTATCACCATTATTGATGATGATAAACGAAAAATAGAAGACCTTATTGAAAAATACGACGTTCTCGGTGTTGTGGGCAACGGCGCCGGTATGGATATTCAAAAGGAAGCGGGGGTAAAGGAAGCAGATCTGGTTATAGTCCTTACCCAAAGCGACGAATTGAATATTCTCGCCTGCCTTGTGGCAAAAAAGATAGGTGCGAAAAACACCGTCGCCCGCGTAAGAAATCCCGATTACCGCAAGCAGATCAACGTGATGAAGGACGATCTGGGCATCGCTATGATCGTAAACCCCGAGCAGGACACCGCCAACGAAATTTTCAATCTCGTCAACCTGCCTTCGGTAAACCAGATCGAGCATTTTGCAAAGGGAAGAGTATCTCTGGTAGAGGTTACGGCGGAAAAGGGATGTGCTCTTATCGGTGAAACCCTCATAACTCTGGGCAAAAAGCTTAATACAAAGGTGCTTATCTGCGCAGTACAGCGTGGTGACGAGGTTATTATTCCCGCCGGTAATTTCCAGATACAGGAAGGGGACAGGATCCACTTCACCGCCAACGCAAAATCTCTGGGCGACTTTTTATCCGAAGCAAACCTTGTAAAATCCCGCTTCAAGCGGATAATGATCGTAGGCGGAGGACGGATCGGATATTATCTTGCAGATGCGCTTTCCAAAAAGAAATATTCCGTAAAGCTGTTGGAGGATGACATCGAGGTGGCAGAGCTGCTGGCGGAACAGCTTCCCCGTGTAACGGTAGTCAACGGCAACGGCAGACAGCACGATATTCTTATGGAAGAGGGCATAGAGGCGATGGATGCCTTTGTCGCTCTCACGGATATTGACGAAGAGAATATGATCGTGTCTATGTTCGCCAACAAAAAGAAGGTTAAAAAGACTATCACCCAAATCAAAAACGATGAAATGTACGGTATGCTGGACGAGCTTGGTATCACCAACAACGTATCGCCCACCCACATCGTTGCGGCAAGAATTATAAGCTATATCCGCGCTTTGGCGAATTCCGTGGGCAGTAACGTGCTCACTATGTATCAGCTTGTAAACAATCGGGTTGAGGCATTGGAATTTGCCGCCCGCAAGCAGGAAAAGTTTTACAACAAGCCCCTGCGTGAGCTTAATATGAAGAAAAACTGCCTCGTCGCCTGCATTATAAGACAAAACGAGGTTATAATTCCCAACGGTAATTCCGAGATCCGTCTGGGCGATAACGTGGTAGTGGTAACGACTCACAAAAACTTTGACGATCTTAACGACGTAATGGAGTAAGGCGGGAGTTATGGAGTACAAAAAATTAGGAAAGATATTGGGTAAGATAATGATACTTGAGGCGGTGCTCATGCTTGCGCCTCTCGCTGTCAGCTTTATCTATAAAGAATCCTTCAAACATATTCTGGCGTTTTTGGTACCTATCGCCTCCCTTGCGGTGCTGGGAGCATTGCTTCAGATCCCCAAACCCTCAAGAAACAATCTGTATCAGAAGGAGGGCTTTGCCCTTACGGCAATGGTATGGATAATAATGACCTTGTTCGGTGCGATCCCCTTCGTAATTAACGGAGATATCCCCAACTATATCGACGCCTGCTTTGAAATAATGTCGGGCTTTACCACCACCGGCTCCAGC
>CAZAJX010000060.1:2173-6238 GCA_964485815.1 uncultured Oscillospiraceae bacterium | reverse complement strand
GATTACACCCAGAAGGACGAATTTATAGAAGAAAAGTACGGCGCGATCGTAGTGGCTACCGGATTTAATCCCATCAGCATGGATAAATTCGATGAATACGCTTACAATCAGTCCAAGGACGTTATCACCTCTCTTGAATTCGAGAGATTGACAAACGCCGCAGGTCCTACTCAGGGCAAGCTGCTTCGTCCCTCTGACGGAAAGCATCCCCACAAGATCGTATTCGTACAGTGCGTAGGCTCCCGTTGCTCTGCTTGCGCAGAAAAGGGCAAGGAATACTGCTCCAAGATCTGCTGTATGTATACCGCAAAGCACGCTATGCTTACCCGCGATAAATATCCCGATACCGAGGTTTACGTATTCTACATAGACGTTCGTACTCCCGGTAAGAACTTTGACGAGTTCTACCGCCGTGCAGTTGAAGAATACGGCGTAAACTATATAAAGGGTATGGTTGGCAAGATCGTTCCCGAGGGCGACGTGCTCAAGGTACAGGCTTCCGACCTTATCTCCAACAAGCAGCTTCATATAGATGCAGATCTTGTTGTACTTGCGGCGGCGATCGAGCCCGATAAATCCGCAAGACCTCTTGCGACTATGCTTACCGCAAGTATGGATACCAACGATTTCTTCACCGAAGCTCACCCCAAGCTTCGTCCCGTAGAAAGTCCCACGGCAGGCGTATTCCTTTCCGGTGCTTGCCAAGGTCCCAGAGATATTCCCGAAACGGTTGCTCAGGCAGGTGCCGCAGCTTCCAAGGTTATCGGACTTTTGTGCAAGGATAAGCTTACCGGCAACCCCTGCGTTGCAAGCTCCAACGAATTAATGTGTAACGGCTGTTCTTCTTGTGAAAGAGTATGTCCTTACGGTGCTATCTCTTATGAGGATAAGCCCTTCCGTATGCCTGACAGAACCACTCTGATCAGAAGAGTTGCCAGCGTAAATCCTGCTGTATGTCAGGGCTGCGGTGCTTGTACCGTTGCTTGTCCCAGCGGAGCTATGGATCTCCGTGGCTTTGCCAATAATCAGATCATGGCGGAGGTAGATGCGATATGCAAATGAAAGAACATAAACCCTTGATCGTGGCATTCTGCTGTAACTGGTGTTCCTATGCAGGTGCCGACCTTGCAGGTAACAACCGTCTTAACTACCCTGCGGACGTTAAGATAATACGCGTACCTTGTTCCTGCCGTGTTAACCCTATGTTTATTCTCCGTGCGTTCCAGCGCGGTGCTGACGGTGTTATAATCTGCGGATGCCATCCCGGCGACTGCCATTATACCTCCGGAAATTACTATACCCGCCGCCGTATGGCATTGCTCTTCTCTATGCTGGATTATCTGGGCATTGAAAGAGAGCGTACCCGTGTTGAATGGGTATCTGCGGCTGAAGGCGCAAAGTTTGCCGCTACAATGAATGATTTCGTTGAAAAGGTAACTGCCCTTGGCGAAAACAAGAGATTGGAGGATCTGAGATGCAAAAAATAACAAAGGATCAACTGATCGAAAAAGCGGTTTCTCTTCTCAATGACGGCACCGTTTCCGCCGTACTTGGCTGGGCAAAGGGCGAATTCGATTACGATATCACCCCTCACCTGTTCAGAACTGAAGAAGAAATCAAAGAAGGCTTTGTATTTAACGATTTCTGCGGAGCAAACTTTTCCAAATATCTCGTTGCAAAGACAAAGAAGACCGAAGGAAAAATTCTCGTATTCTTAAAGCCCTGCGATACGTACAGCTTTAACCAGCTTCTTACCGAGCATCGCTTTGACCGTGAAGAGGTTTATGCGGTAGGTATCGGCTGTGAGGGTATGGCTGATACGGGTAAGCTCAAGGCGTTGGTTGACGGTATCGCTTCCGTGGAATGCCGTGATGACGCTATGTACGTTACCACTCTCTATGAAGATGCTCCCGTAAAGGTTGAATACGCCGACGTTCTTGCTGAAAGATGCATTAACTGCAAGAGCAAAAAGCATGTTGCATACGATGAGCTTATGGGTGAAGACGGCGAGGTAATCGATTCCGCCCGCTTCGATCAGGTAGCAGAGCTGGAGGCTATGACCGCAGACGAAAGATTTGCGTTCTGGCAGAACGAGCTTTCCCGTTGTATCCGTTGCAACGCCTGCCGTGATGCCTGCCCCGCATGTACCTGCGAAAAGTGCGTATTCGACAACCCCAATTCCGGCGTTGAGAATAAGGCTCCCGCAAACTCCTTTGAGGAGCAGATGTTCCACATTATAAGAGCGTTCCACGTTGCAGGACGTTGTACCGACTGCGGCGAATGCTCCCGCGTTTGTCCCCAGAATATTCCTCTCCACCTGCTTAACCGTAAGTTTATTAAAGATATAAACGAATTTTACGGCGAATATCAGGCAGGAGAAACCGAGGGAAGCAGAGCGCCTCTGGTTAATTACACAGTTGGCGATGTTGAACCCGGCGAAGTTTTTGACAGGAGGGATAACTAACAATGCGTAAGATTTCTCTTGAAAACATAAACAAGCTTTTTGCCGCCGTGGCAGAGAACAAAAATCTCTACCTCCCCGTTGATCAGACTGACGGAAGCGCAAAATACACCAAATGGGAAGAAGGCACCGTATGGAGCAACGCGCTTAACACCGTAAAAAGCCCCAAGGATATGTTCTTCCCCCAGACCGAGGACTTAATGAGATTTAAGACCGAGGGTAAGAATATCGAGATTATAGATATCAGAAGTGCAAATGAGGATTTCGTTGTTTTCGGCGTACGCGCTTGCGACGTAAGAAGCTTTGAAATTCTGGACCGTGTATTCCTTTCCGATCCCGTGGACAGCTACTACGCTTCCCGCCGTAAGCACGGTATAATCGTTTCTCTCGCTTGTACCAGACCTTCCGAAACCTGCTTCTGTACCACATTCGGTATTGATGCAACAAATCCCGAAGGCGACGTAACTGCGTGGAAGACAGAAACCGACGTATACTTCAAGGCGAACACCGAAAAGGGCGAAGCACTGCTTAATTCCGTCGCTTCCCTTTTGGAAGATGCAGACGAGAGTGCTGTAAACGAGCAGAAGGAAAAGACCGCTGCTATTCTCAAAAAGCTCCCCTTGGCAGACCTTACCACCGATGGTTTCGGCGCGGGCAAGACCAAAGATCTGTGGGATAATCCTGCGTGGGACGAAATGTCCCAGACCTGCTTGGGATGTGGTACCTGTACCTTCGTATGCCCCACCTGCCAGTGCTACGATATTAAAGATTTTAACACCGGCAACGGCGTTATCCGTTACAGATGCTGGGACTCCTGCATGTATTCCGAGTTCACAAGAATGGCTCACGGTAACAACCGTCTTACACAAAAAGAGAGATTCCGTCAGCGTTTTATGCACAAGCTGGTTTATTATCCCGAAAATAATAACGGACTTTTCAGCTGTGTTGGCTGCGGCAGATGTCTTGCAAAGTGTCCCATATCTATGAATATTGCAAAAGTTATGAAGAAGATTGGAGGGGAAAAGTAATGAACAACTGTAATGAAACATTGATCCCCAAGGTCGGCGTTATTACCGACGTTCGTATCGACACCCCCGATATAAAAACTTTCCGCGTTGTAACTCCCAACGGAAAAAAGGCATTTGATCACCGTCCCGGACAGTGCGCAATGCTTTCCATTCCCGGTGTGGGCGAGGCTATGTTCTCCATAACCTCTTCTCCCACCAACACCGAATATATGGAGTTTTCCATTAAAAAGTGCGGTTGTGTTACCCAGTGGCTCCATCAGGCAGAGGCCGGTCAGCAGATCACCATCCGCGGTCCTTACGGCAATCCTTTCCCCGTTGACGATGTGTTCGCAGGAAAGAATTTGCTGTTCATCGCCGGCGGTGTAGGTCTTGCGCCTCTCCGTTCCGTTATCAACTACTGCCGTCATTACCGCGACCGTTACGGTAAAATAGATATCGTTTACGGTTCCCGTTCCAAGGACGACCTTCTGGATTACAAGGAGATAATCGACGAATGGTCCAATGACGCAGGTGTTGACGTTCACCTTACTATCGACAATCCTCAGGAGGGATGGGACGGACACGTTGGTTTCGTTC
>CAZAJX010000060.1:0-2163 GCA_964485815.1 uncultured Oscillospiraceae bacterium | reverse complement strand
AACTACGTAAAGGAGCTTGGCTTTGATACCAATAAGACTGCAGTACTTTGCGGTCCTCCTATTATGATCAAGTTTACTCTTGAAGGTCTCTGCTCTCTGGGATTTGATAAGACCCAGATATACACTACCCTCGAGCTTCGTATGAAGTGCGGCGTTGGTAAATGCGGCAGATGTAACGTAGGTGCGAAATACGTCTGCAAGGACGGTCCCGTCTTCCGTTGCGACGAGCTGGACGAACTGCCCAATGAATATTAAGGAGTGATTAACATGGAAAATATGGTTAATATATACCTCTTCGGTAAAAAATATGAGGTTCCCGCTAACCTTACCATTATGACAGCAATGGAATATGCGGGCTACCAGCTGGTACGCGGTTGCGGATGCCGTAACGGATTCTGCGGTGCCTGCGCTACCATATACCGTATCAAGGGAGACCGCGAGCTTAAGGCTTGTCTTGCTTGCCAGACCAAGGTTGAGAACGATATGTATATCGCAACCCTCCCCTTCTTCCCCCTTGTTAAACAGGTTTACGATATGAACAAGGTTAAGCCCACCGAGGCTATAATGATGCAGCTTTATCCCGAGATATACGCTTGCGTAGGCTGTAACGCCTGCACCAAGGCTTGTACTCAGGAGCTTAACGTTATGCAGTACATCGCTTATGCACAGAGAGGCGATTTCGAAGCTTGTGCAGAGGAATCCTTCGACTGCGTAATGTGCGGCGTATGCTCTTCCCGTTGTCCCGCAGGTATCTCTCATCCTCAGGTTGCAATGCTTGCCCGCCGTATTAACGGTAAGTACCTCGCTCCCGGATGCGGACACCTTGAAGACAGAGTTAAAGAGATCAAAAACGGCGATTTCAACGATCTGATCGAGGCTCTCATGCAAAAGCCCGTTTCCGAATTGAAAGAACTCTACAACACTCGTGAGATTGAGAAGTAAGGAGGAAGGAAAATGTACGCAGAAAACTTTCAAAAATCCCTTGCCCTCGTAGAAGCGGCAAGAGAAAAGAACATTGCTCTTGAGCCTGCGCGTATGACCGCAGAGCAAAAGGAAACTCTCCTTGCAACATTCCACCCCGATTACAAGGCAGATGAATTTGTAACTCTTACCGTCGGTCCCAACAAGGGCGATAAGGTTCCCACCGAGCTGGGCGATATCCTTCAGGCTCACAGCCGTATCACGGCAGACAGCGTTGATCTCTCCAAGCCCGAGTATGACGTTGACGTGCTGGTTATCGGCGGCGGCGGTGCAGGTACTTCCGCAGCTATCGAAGCTCACGAAGCAGGCGCAAACGTAATGATCGTTACCAAGCTCCGTATGGGCGATGCCAACACTATGATGGCAGAAGGCGGTATTCAGGCGGCTGATAAGCCCAACGATTCCCCCGCAATACATTTTGTAGACGCATTCGGCGGCGGTCACTTTGCCGCAAAGAGAGAGCTTCTCGCAAAGCTCGTTTGCGATGCTCCTGAGGCTATCCGGTGGCTTTCCGAGCTGGGCGTTGAATTTGATAAGACCGAAGACGGCACGATGGTTACCACCCACGGCGGAGGTACCTCCCGTAAGCGTATGCACGCTGCAAAGGACTACTCCGGCGCTGAAATTATGAGAACTCTCCGTGATGAGGTTCTTAACCGTCAGATCCCCGTTGTGGATTTCACCGCAGCTATCGAGCTTATTCTCGATGATAAGGGCAACGCCGCAGGTGCTGTTCTTATGAATATGGAAACCAAGGAGCTTATGGTTGCAAAGGCAAAGACTGTTGTTATTGCAACCGGCGGCGCAGGCAGAATGCACTATCAGGGCTTCCCCACCTCCAACCACTACGGCGCAACCGCAGACGGTCTGGTTCTGGGCTACCGCGCAGGCGCAAAGCTTCTTTACGCAGAAACTCTTCAGTATCACCCCACGGGAACCGCATTCCCCGAGCAGATATTCGGAGCTCTCGTTACCGAAAAGGTTCGTTCTCTCGGCGCAAAGCTGGTTAACGTAAACGGCGAAGTATTTATGCATCCCCTGGAAACCCGTGACGTTACCGCAGCTTCTATCATCCGTGAATGTACAGAGCGCGGCAACGGTATCGAAACCGGAAACGGTCTTGGTGTATGGCTTGATACTCCTATGATCGAAAAGATCGGCGGCGAAGGCACTATCGAAAAG
>CAZAJX010000059.1:0-6543 GCA_964485815.1 uncultured Oscillospiraceae bacterium | reverse complement strand
GATCATGCCTGTTCCAAGAAATTCGCATATTACTGTTTTACGACCACCGAGCATTGCTCGGGGAGAGTTTGTTTGTGTAATAAGTATGAACGAAGAGCAACCGCAGAGGACAGTAGTTTTGTGCGAACAGTTTGCGGCAGGAGCAAGGGGCACCCCGAAAAATGCTGCCGCATTTTTTGGGAACCCCGGCAAGCCCCTGCCCTACAATATACCTACAGCTGTTCGATAACCGTAGGGCGGGGGTTCACTCCCGCCGCAATAAATTAAATTTGTTTTTTGCACCGCAAAAAACTACCGAAATTCCTCATTCCTCATTTGTCATTTCTCATTTTTAATATTCTTTCGACTTCCCGCAGGTCTTCTTCCGTATTTACTCCCGCAAGCTCGGTTTCATCGGGAAGGACAAACGCTTCCACCTTATGTCCTGCGGAGATGAGGAACTTGGGTACGTCTGTAAGATAATATTCACCCGTTACGGGGCTGGGGGTTATTTTTGAAAGGGCGTCGAACAGCTTTTCAGAATCAAACACATATATTCCGCCGTTAAGCTCGGGAATACGTTTTTGCTCTTCGGTAGCGTCCTTATGCTCGATAATGGCGGTTACCTTCCCGTCACCGTCCCTGACGATATGACCGAAGGGAGGAATATTCCCCTTTGCCACGAAGGTGAGTATGGTGCAGGCGTTACCGCTTTGGGCGTGGTGCTTTTGGAGCGCCGAAACGCTCTCCCGCCGAAGGAGAGGCATATCTCCGTTTATAACGAGAACATCCCCTTTATATCCCTTAAAATGATCTGCGGCGCACATAACCGCGTGGCCCGTGCCCTTTTGCTCCTCCTGAACAGCGTATGCAAAGGAGGGGAACGCATCCATAACCACCTGTTTTTCGTACCCCACCAGAATGACCTTATCCTCATCGGGGATAGAATCCGTATATTTAAGCACGTAGCCCAGCAAAGGGGTGCCGTTTGCTTTGCGCATTACCTTGGGAATATGAGTTATATCGCTGCCCAGACGTTTTCCTTTACCGCCTGCAAGTATTAAAGCTTTCATTTTTTGGCAAACTACCTCTCAAGAACATATTATTACTAACAGTATATCTTTATTTCAAAGCGTTGTCAACACCTTGGAGGGCATTATGAACACGGAATTTTTTGCGGGAACAAACACGGATAAAGGATTTATAGGATATCTGGACGAATATTTTTCCGATGCAAAGCGGCTGTATATAATAAAAGGCACGCCGGGAAGCGGAAAATCCACCCTGATGAAGCGGCTTGCCGATGATTGTGAAAGCAAAGGGTATGACGTATGGCGGATACGCTGTTCCTCCGACCCCGAATCCCTTGACGGGGTATATCTTCCCCAAATAAAAAGAGGTATTGCCGACGGGACTGCGCCCCACGTTCTGGAGCCGAAATATCCTCTTGCAAAGGAAATAATTTTTGATATGGGTATCTTTTTCGATTTAAGCAAGCTTGACGGGGAGGAGATAATATCCCTCGCCCGCAAAAAGGCGGAGTGCTACAGACGGGCATACGGATATATAAACGCCGCCGTACAAATTGAAAAAGCAAGTAAAACGCCTGCCAATACTGCAAAAAACAGTGAAGAGCTGTTTGAAAAAGAAGCTTTGTCCTCTTTGAAAGGTAAAACAGACTGCCGTGTTTCCGCCGCGTTTACGGGGAAAGGGGAAATAAAATGTAATTCCTTCCCCGAGGCGGTAAAAACAGAGCGGGTTGAAGAGGACACCTTGAATGAAATTATATCTATCGGGCGCCGCCACGGAGAGAGAATGACGTTATCTCCCCACCCCACCCACAGCGGTGAATACGACGGGGTGTACTTCCACGGAAGAAACGTACTGTTTACTCAAAAGGAAGCAGAATTAAGCGCCGAGGGGGCGGAAATTGCATTCCGCGCATACGATCTGGCGGCGGGGGCTTTGCGAGAAGCGGCTTTTTACCACGGGGAAATGGAGAAAATTTATTCGTCCGCAATGGATTTCGGAGCGTTGGAGGACAAATATCCCTCCCTTATAAAGGGGCTTACGGAATAATATATATTTACAAAGCATATCTTTTTAAAAAAAGGAGATGTGCTTTAAAATGAAAAAAGAAAGAGGAAATCTTTTTAATCCCCTGCTGGGGGGAATGATCGGCGGCGGAGCCATACTTATTATAGGCGTTATCGCTATGCTTATAATTGCGGCGGTGTGTATCGGTATGGAGGATCCCGCCTCATATACAGTTGCGGCGGCGTGTATCGCTATGGGGATAAGCGGATGTATAGGCGGGTTTTTATCCGTAAAGTTGGGCGGTGCGCTCATAAGTGCGGTCTATGCCGCGGTGACCACCCTTATAATTCTTGCGGCGGTAAGCGTGTTTTTGCCCGAAAGCGAGGGCGTGCTCGCCCGTGTACTGCCGCCTGTTATTGCGGCGATTACTCCCCTCGGTGGAGGGTACGTTGCGCTTGGCAGAAAGCAGACGAAAGCTGATGTTATTAGAAAAGCTGCAAGAAAAAGATGAATGAGAAATGAGGAATGCGACGCGACGCTTCGCATCGCTAAATGAGGAATTTCGGAAGATTTTTGTTCTGTGAACAAAAATCAACCATCATTCATCATTCATCATTCCTCATTCATCATTAAAAAAGCTCCGATTACTCGGAGCTTTTTATGTTATTAGTTATTTTTTCTTTTTAACAACAATCACTACTACAACTATTGCTGCAATAACAACCACAGCTGCAACGATGCCGATAATAAGACCGGTGTTGCCGCCTTCTTCCTTATCGGAAGCGTCGTCGGAATTATTGGTTGCGGGAGCGGAAGTGTCAGCATCGGACTTATCGTCTGCTGCGGGAGCAGATTCGTCTGCGGGAGTAGATTCGTCTGCGGGTTCGGAGGAATCATCGGGCTGTTCGCTGCCGGTGTTGGGAACGAAGAATACTACTGCATCGTCTGCTGCGGTGAGCATTTCGAAATCATAACCGATAACGGTAACGATATCGCCTGCAACGAGGGTATCAAGAGCGTTTCTGTTATCCTGAGAGCCTGCAACGGTTTCATCGCCGTGAACGGAAAGAACGATATCGCCGTCCTGTGCATCTGCAAAGAGGAAGGAATCGTCGCCGTTGAGCCACTGAACTGCCACTACGGAGTACTCGCCTTCGGTTTCGGTGGGTCTGAGCAGAGCGCAGGAGGTCCACTTAACGTTATAGTTGTGCATAATGGAAGGATCGGACACAACAGTGGTAGAGCCTGCAACGATGCTGGTGTTAACGGGAACCTTGCCAAGATTTACTGCGCCTTCGGGGATCTCAACCGCGATAGCGGGGGGTTCGCTTTCATCGGATTCTTCGGGTTCCTTTGCTTCGGGACGAACGGAGCCGATGCCTTCAACTGCGTCTGCGGTACCAACGTAGAAGCGGTATACGGTAACGGAAGAGCCAACGGGGCCTTCTATGTAAAGTTCAAGAGAGGTAAAGCGGTGCATACCGTCATCAAACACCTTGGAATCGCTGGAGGAAATGTAAGTACCGATATCCCAGATAACGTATCCGTCACCCTTTGCCTTCTGGTACTGGGCGTAATCTGCGCCCTCCATAGAGGTGAGCCAGAGGTCTGCTACGGTGCCGTTGGCTTCTTTATCCTTACGGGTGTAGTGAGCCTGGGTGGACTGACCGAGAGTTGCGCCGTCCGCAGAGCCGTAGTCAACTACAAAATATGCGCCTTCCTTTGCGTTGAACGCATCGCCTGCCCAAACGGTAGCGCCTTCTACGTAAACGATATTAACGCTTGCGCCTGCGCCGGTAACGGTAAAGGTAACGGAGCCGTCTGCATTGCAGGTGTACTCACAGTTGTTAACGGTAACCTTGCCGTTGGAATCGTCGGCGGCGGGAAGCAGAGAGTGAACGATATCGTCAGCCTCTGCGGCGGAGGTGCTGATAACGAACACGCTTGTGAAAACCATCATCAGTACCAGAGTAACGGAAATTAACTTTTTCATAGTTTCTTCTCCTTTGAAATTATATATTTTCGCGGGCAATCAAAGGTTGTCCGTCTTTTCCGTTTCGGAATGCTCCCGGGCGGGAGCGGGAGAATGGGATTTGAACTTAAAAAATCCCTCTTTGCTTAATCTGTTGTAAATAACCAATGCTATGGGGAATCCGAAAAGACCTGCAACGCCGAACAGCTTGAGTCCCACGTACATAGATACGAGAGCCAGCAGAGGATGTAATCCCACGCTTTTGCCCACGATCTTGGGCTCCAAAAACTGGCGTACCACGGTGATGATGGCGTAAAGCACCAAAAGCCCTATACCGATAAAGTAATTTCCGCGGATGATCTCGAAAACGCCCCAGGGAATAACAACTGCGCCGGTGCCCAGAATAGGCATAATATCAACCACGGCGGTGAAAACAGCCATCAAAAAGGCGTACTTTACGCCCAGAACGGTGTATCCCACAAAGGCTTCCATAAAGGTTATCATCATTATGACGCCGTAAGCCTTTATAAATCTCCAGACTGCGCTTACAAGCTGTCTTTTTATAGCAACCAGATGCTCGCCCACAACCTTGGGGAACACGCTTATCACCGCATTGTTTATGCTGTGATACTGGGCGAGGAAATAATAGAAAGCAACTATGGTAATTATGGTACCCACAAGCACGGGGGGTACGGTGTTCATGATGGCGTTTATGGCGGGAATGATAACGCCGTTAAGGTCGGTTACGAGAGTTGTGGCAAGGGAGGTAACGTAGGTATCGATATTCTCCCATATCTCCATAAGCTGTTCGCGGAAATCCACGAAGGGAACGTAGCCGTTGATGGTGTCTATGATCTCCACGGCGTAATCGGGATTATTTTTCATTTCCGTGAGAATGGCGCTCACGGTCTGGTACAGAGAGGTGATCTCGTTATATACGCGGTGAACTACGAGATACAACAGCACTCCCACCACGCCCACGGTGATCACAACCGTGCAAATTACCGTTAATATGCGGGGGATCTTGGTTTTTTTGCAGACCAAGTTAACCAGTGGATGCAAAAGCACGGCAAGCACGTAACCGAGAATGAAAGGCATAAGCGCCCAAGCCAGATATTTCACAAAAACGAAGGCAAGCGCCGCGCCTATAAGCACGTATGCGGCAATAACCAGCGTTTTCTTCCACGGTTCTTTTGGAAGCATAAAAAATCCTCCTTTGCATAACTAAAAAAACTATTGACAATCTTCGCGCCGTGTGGTAATATAACCTTTGCGAGGCCTGTTAGTCAAGTGGTCAAGACGTCGCCCTCTCACGGCGAAGGCAGGGGTTCGACTCCCCTACGGGTCACCAAAAATCTCAAGGACTTGGTTCTTGAGATTTTTTACTTATTACCTTTTCACTCTTCACTTTTCACTAACCCGTCCTTGAGGTTTTTTGAAAGTAAGAGGTAATAGTGAATAAGGAAGATGAAAGGTGGTTTTTTCTACGAAAAAGCATTCCTTTTGTATTTTAAAATAGAGTATGGTACAATGAATTTACGGGGTAAATATATGATTGACAGTCCTTTACTAACAAAATCAAAAAAATTTGCTCTTGAAATAATTAAGGTTTGTAACAACATAAAATCACAAAAAAGAGAAAGTGTATTGACAAATCAACTTATACGAAGCGGAACAAGCATCGGTGCAAATATCAGAGAAGCCTTTTACGGACACGGTAAAGCCGATTTTATCGCAAAATTGCAAATTGCCTTAAAAGAGTGCGGCGAAAGCGAATATTGGCTCTAATTATTAATAGAAAGTGGATTTTATGATGACAAGGCTATACTTGATCAGTGCATTGAAATCAAGAAAATCTTAATCGCCTCACTTAACACCGCAAAAAGGAAACAATAAATGATATACGGACAGGTTCAATTTTTTTGCAAAAGCTTTTTTTGAATAATACGGGTCACCAAAAGCCTTAAAGGTATTAAGCCTTTAGGACTTTCTTTATTTTATTCCTTAGCTTCTTTTTTTAGTATTGACCGCCGGCTACAAATTAATTCACCCACTCTCTTGGTGACATACAGGACGGTGGGTTTTATAATTTACATATAAAATTTCGGAGGTGAACGATGAAAAGAACAGTATTGCTTATCGTTGAGGCGCTTTTTCTTTTGTCTTTTCTTGTGTACTGCGGTGCTGACGACAGTATTATCGGCACTTGGGAGGGTGAGTCCAACGGACTTAAAGCGACATTTGTTTTTAACGAGGACGGCACGGGTAGCGTGTCTATAGATAACGCTGAGGTAGATGCAAGGTGGACCGTTGCCGAGGACAAATACCTCACCGTGGAAATAGTGCAGTCGGAAACCGCCTACAAGCTTTTCGATGCTGTGGAGTTCAGCGTGGGGGACGGCGCTCTTACCATACTTGACAACGGCGAGCAGGCTGTATTTACAAGAAAGAAATAACGGAGGAATTATGAAAAAAGTATTGGCACTTGTTTTAGTCGTGACGTGTCTTCTTGTCCTTTTGGCTTCCTGCGGAAGCGACGAGCTTATGGGTACCTG
>CAZAJX010000058.1:5611-6758 GCA_964485815.1 uncultured Oscillospiraceae bacterium | reverse complement strand
TCGTGATATCATCAATAATAACTACTTGGTAGAAGGCGATCTCAGAAGAGATGTAGCACTCAATATCAAGAGAATGGTCGAGATCGACTGCTATCGCGGTCAGCGTCACAGAAAGGGTCTCCCCGTAAGAGGTCAGAGAACCAAGACCAACGCGAGAACCAGAAAAGGTCCCGCAAAGACCATCGCAAACAAGAAGAAGTAATAGGAGGACAAACGGTAAAATGGCTAAGCAGCAGAGAAAAGTTGTTACCAAGAAGCGCCGCGAGCGCAAAAATATTGAACGCGGTGCTGCTCATATCAGCTCCAGCTTCAATAACACTATAGTAACTATTTCCGATACCAACGGAAACGCAATTTCTTGGGCTTCCGCGGGCGAACTCGGTTACAGAGGTTCCCGTAAGTCCACTCCCTTCGCAGCTCAGATGGCAGCAGAAACCGCAGCTAAGGCAGCAATGGAGCACGGTCTTAAGACTGTAGAAGTATTTGTCACGGGTCCCGGTCAGGGCAGAGAAGCAGCAATCCGCGCGCTTCAGGTTGCAGGACTTGAGATCACTATGATTAAGGACGTAACACCGATTCCTCACAACGGTTGCAGACCGCCCAAGAGAAGACGCGTTTAATTACGGATGAAATGTAATGGCAAGATATACTGGTCCCGCTTGCAGATTGTGCCGCAGAGAAGGCACCAAACTCTTCCTTAAAGGCGAGAGATGCATTTCCGATAAGTGTGCAGTAGCCCGCAGAGGTCAGGCACCCGGACAGCACGGCGCAGCCGGCGGAAGAAAGAGAACCAAGGAATACGGTCTTCAGCTCCGTGAGAAGCAGAAGGCAAAGAGGTACTACGGTATCCTGGAGAAGCAGTTTAAGACCTATTTCGTAAAAGCAGATAAGAAGCCCGGTCAGACCGGTGAAAACCTGCTCACCACCATCGAAAGAAGGTTGGATAATGTCGTATACCGTATGGGTATGGCAGAAAGCCGCCGCGAAGCACGTCAGCTCGTAATTCACGGCCATTTCAGAGTAAACGGCAAGAAGGTAGATATTCCTTCCGTTATTCTTAAGAAGGGCGATGTAATCACCCTCAGAGAAGCAAGCCGCAAGTCTGAAAAGATTAAAATGCTTGTCGAGAATATCTCCGCAAGGCAGG
>CAZAJX010000058.1:0-5601 GCA_964485815.1 uncultured Oscillospiraceae bacterium | reverse complement strand
GATCGATATGGATAAAGAAAACATCCAGGCAACAATCTCCGAACGGCCCACTCGTGCAGACGTAGATTTCCCCATCGAAGAGCATCTCATCGTCGAGTTGTACTCCAAATAAGGCTTGATATAAGCCCGACCAACCTATGAGGAGGTTTATAAAATGATAGAAATCGAAAGACCGAACATCGCAACTGTAGAGATCAGCGAAGATGGCAAACACGGAACTTTTGTTATCGAACCCCTTGAACGCGGTTACGGAATTACTCTTGGTAATTCCCTTCGCAGAGTACTGCTCAGTTCACTCCCCGGTGTTGCTACAACCAGCATAAAGATCGACGGCGTTCTGCACGAGATCTCCACCGTTCCCGGAGTAAAGGAAGACGTTACGGAAATCGTACTCAATGTTAAAGGTATCGTTGCAAAGCTTTACAGCCAGAGCCCCAAGACTGTTGTTATCAACGCCCACGGCGGCGAAGTAACCGCAGGCGACATTCAGTGTGATTCCGATATCGAGATTCTCAATCCCGAGCATCATATCGCAACCGTAGAAGACGGCGCTCCCTTCTATATGGAGCTTACCTTTGATCACGGCAGAGGATATGTATCTTCGGAGAAGAACAAGCAGCTCGGTGCACCTATCATCGGTGTTATCTATACCGATTCAATCTACACACCTGTATATAACGTAAATTATACAGTGTCCAACACCCGCGTCGGCAACATAACCGACTTCGACAAACTGACTCTTGAAGTGACCACCAACGGTACCATTAACGCGAAGGAAGCAGTTTCTCTCGCAGCAAAGATACTCAGTGAGCACCTCAACCTGTTCATAGATCTCTCTGCAGAAGCAAAGAATGCCGAGATTATGGTAGACAGAGAAGAAACCGTTATGACGAAGATTCTTGATATGTCTATTGAAGAGCTCGATATGTCCGTCAGATCCTTCAACTGCCTTAAACGTGCAGGAATCGATACTGTGGGCGATCTTACCAACAGAACCGAGGAGGATATGATCAAAGTTCGTAACCTCGGTAAGAAGTCGCTTGAGGAAGTAATCCAGAAGCTTCAGTCTCTCGGACTGACGCTCAAGCGTTCCGACGACTAAGCATAATAATTCATAAGGAGGCTACTCAAAATGCCCGGCACAAGAAAACTTGGCAGACCGACAGCTCACAGAATGGCAATGCTCAAGGGCATGGTTACTTTTCTGCTTGAAAAAGGTCAGATCGAAACAACTGTAACCCGCGCAAAAGAAGTAAGCGCGCTCACCGATAAAATGATCACTCTCGGCAAGACCAACACTCTTGCAAACAAGAGACGTGCAATCGCATTCCTCAAGAAGGAAGGCGTAGTTAAGAAGCTGTTTGACGAGATCTCTCCCGCATACAGCGAAGTAAACGGCGGCTATACCAGAGTTCTTAAGGTAGGCCCCAGACGCGGCGACGGCGCTGAAATGGCTATCGTTTCTCTCACCAAGGCTAAGGAGATCTACGCTCCCGCAGACGGTAAGAAGAAGGACGAAGCTTCTAAGTAAGTTTTATAAAGCCTGCTCATAACAAGAGCAGGCTTTAACTTTTTTATAAAAACAGCTGATCTTCTCGGCTGTTTTTTCTCTTTTTCGCGGTACTTGCAAAATGTGTCGATATATGGTATAATTTGGAGTATGAAAGGAGCAAGATTATGAAAAAACTACTTGCGCTTATACTTTTAACAGTAATTTGTCTTTTTGCCGTTGCCTGCGGCGATGAGGAAGACACTTCCGATATTTCTGTAGATACCTTTGATCCTACTGCAAAGGGTATATATTCCGATAAACAGCTTTACGATAAGGTTTTGGGCGGTCTTGTCGGACAAATGTCAGGCGTTGTCTTCGGCGCAGACGTGGAATTTTATTACCGCGGTGAGATTATGTCCGAGGACGCTGTGCCGGATTTTTCGACACTTAATATCAACAACGCCTTCTGGCAGGACGATCTGTATGTGGAAATGACCTTTTTAAAGGTTATGGAGCAAAACGGACGGGACTGCAGTCTTGATCTGTTGGGAGAGGCATTTGCAAAGAGCGAGTATCCTCTTGACCACGCCAATAAGCAGGCAAGAGAAAATCTGCAAAACGGAATTTCTCCTTCGGAAAGCGGACATTATAATTACAATCTTCATTGTGATGATATAGATTGGCAGATAGAATCAGACTTTTTAGGTCTAATTTACGGCGGTGACGTTCAAAAAGCGGCACTCCGTGCGTATGAGATCGGTCATATGATCTGCTATGGCGACGGCGTGTACGGCGGCGTTTTTGTGGCTTCTCTCAATGCGGCGGCGTTTGTGACAGATGACGTTTATGAGGCTGTGGATATGGCTCTTTCCGTCATACCCGACGGCACTGAATTCAAAACAGTGATGAATCAAGTGGTCGCACAGTACGAAAAGGGTAAATCCTGGGAAGAATGCTGGGAATATATAGAAGCGCTTTGGGGCACGGACGACCGTTGCGTTTCCTATTCACAGTATGATTCCAATATAGATGCAAAACTTAACGCGGCATACGTTCTGATGGGAATTCTGTACGGTGAGGGGGATTTTGAAAAATCCCTTACCATCGCACTCCGCTGCGGTCAGGATAACGATTGCAACGCCTCCACGGTGGGCGGTTTTCTTGGTACTATGTACGGCTTTGATGCCATACCCGAAAAATATAAAAACGGTTTAGCCAAAACCGGCACTAATTTTTCTTATACCGAATATGATCTTAACGGCGCGGCTGATGCTATCGTAAAAATGCTGAAATCACGCCTTGCTTCGCCCAGAGAAGGATATTGGGAAATAACTCCCGCAGAAACCGAAGCTCTTCCTACCGAACAATGGCCCGAAGCGCCTACGCTCGTATTTTCCGCAACTGTAAACAAAAATAAGGTTAAAATAAGCGTTAATGCTTCCTCTGTACCCGGAATAGCAAGTACTGTTCTGGATTTCGGTAACGGTTTTGTCACCCACGAAAACGTGGCGGGCTATAAATATTACGAGCCCGGCGAATATACCATTACCTGCACTGTTACGGATATCAAGGGCAACTCCACCGTCGCCACGGAAACCGTAACTGTCACCGAGATAGAAGACGTTAACTTTGGTAACGCAGGCGAGTACCGCAATATTGCTCCCTTTATGGTTCCCGTGTGCAGTGTAACTGCGCCTACCGGAACCGGTTGTATGGATATATTTATTATAAACAACGAAGCGGCAGGGGTAAGTCTTGCCACTCAGTATGATACATACACCGGCTACCTTAATACCCATAAGGATTACGTGGGATATTTGTTTGACAAAACCTATGAGGTGGATAAGGTTATATTTACCGAGGGTATGAACTTTGATAACGGCGGTTGGTTTGCCAATGGGGACGTTACGCTTCAGGCGCTTATTAACGGCACTTGGACGGATATAAGCAAGGTTAAAGTATCTCCTAAGTATCCCGCAGGTAACTTACAAAGCGATTTCGGTGATCATTTTGAAGAGTACGTATTTACCTTTAATAAAATCGAATGTCAAGGTATACGCATAATCGGTACTGCAGGCGGATCGGCGGGCTTTATCTCCGTTTCCGAACTTGCGGTAATGGGCAACGAAATTGAAGTTGTCGAAAATGAATAACAAAGGAGCATCCCCTATGGCTGGCAAACGGTTATCCGTTATTATAACCTTGTTGGTTTTTGTAATTGTAATATCTTGCTTTGGCGGCTGCGCCGCCGCTACGGAGGTAGATGCAAGAACCATTACCGCGGAATTTTTGGATCTGCTTATTCAAAAGGATTATTCTGCCGCCCACAGCTATTTTGAAAATACGGATACCGAATCCTTTTATGAGTTTTGCGATCGTATGAGCGCCCATCTTGAAGGGGTAGAGGAGTATTCGTTAAAGCAGACCAAATGGTCACGTACCACCCAAAACGGCGTATCTTATTATTCTTATATCTTCGAAATGTCAACGAATAAAGATAAAGGCTACGTTGTGGAAACGGTGTATCTGGCAGAGGATGATGCTTTTTATACGTTTAATATAACTCCCCAAACCGCCCTTTCCTCAACGGAGATAATGCCATTTAAGCTTATAACTGCCGTGGTTTCATTGGCGGCTACCGGATTTTGCGTGTGGATGGTAATCGATTGCGCAAAACGCAACGTACGTAAAAAAGCGCTGTGGATAATCCTTATTCTCTGCGGCTTTGCATTTACCGTAACCTTCGGATATGAATTCGGTATTAATTGGGGCGTTGTTTTCGCGCTTCCGTTTTCATCCGTTTATTCGGACAGTGTAAATACTTCCATTAAAGCCGCAATCCCTCTCGGCGCAATAATTTATTGTGTATTGCGTAAAAAAATTACTGTGCCTCCCGTGATTTGTGAAGCACAGTTTACGGATATAACTGAAAATATCAAGTAAAATTCAACCCCCGAAGCGTTTTCCTTCGGGGGTATCTGCGTTATTTGAGGTTTAATGTTGTGAAGTAGTATTTTCCGTTTCCGGTACGAAACTTGTTTCGCCGGATATAAAACCGGATATATAATCATCGTCTACTGTGTGATAAAGGATCGTCACGTTTCCTGCACCGTTCACCTGCGCTTCTTCGGGAACGATTATACATTTGATCTTGTTTGCGTTGTGGTAGAAGTAACCAAAAGCTTCAAGACGCAGTTCGTCTGCTTCTTCGCCGGTTGCGGGTACGGTGTTTATCACTTCAACAGCGGCATCGTATGCGTTCTGGGAGGTATAGCCGATATTTGCAAGAATAACGGATAATCTGTTGTACTCCTCTTGGACGATCGCAGGCTCCAGCACGTAGATACCGTCCTGCTCGTGGGGATCGTAGAAGGAAATAAATATTTTTATATCTCTTTCGTCCGCGTTTGCCTCTTTCAAGGCTTCTTTGATTTTGTCAAAGCTTTCGTTTGTTATCAGCACGGGCACGTTTAGTGTGGCAAGGGTATTGAAGCCCTCTGTTTCTACCTTCGTTACCTTGTCGCCTTCGGGAGAAAGCCGGGGAATAACTACGGTTACTTTCGTTTCTGCGGAGTAATCGATAATAATATCGGTTACGGTGCAGGTGCCGTCGCCGTTGCTTTGGTAGGTTATAACGTAGGGTGCATCTTTGAATACAGTCTTGTTTATATCCGTGTAAGTGGTTCCGCTTGCATCGGTAGCGCAGGCAACCAGCATTACCGCGCAGAATACGTATGCCAGCACGGAAACCCAAATACGGGGCTTTTTATAATTAAGGGAATTGCTTATTCTCTTTTTCGCGTTGCCGCTTTCGTTAAAATTAACGGGACCGGGTGCGGGGAAGCGGCGGTTGGAAGCGAAAGAAAGCAGAGCTTTGGTATATACTTTTTTCATTTCTTCATCTCCTTGTGTGCGTAACAGCTTTTCATCACAGCTCATTTCCATATCGAGGCTCATACGGTTGAAGGCGAGCCAGCACAGAGGGTTAAACCAATGAACTGCGAGCAATATAAATGCAAAGGGCTTTACTATATGGTCAAAACGGTTAATATGACATCTTTCGTGAGCAATAACCTTTTCTCTTGTGATATCATCAAGCCCGTAGGGAA
>CAZAJX010000057.1:0-6823 GCA_964485815.1 uncultured Oscillospiraceae bacterium | reverse complement strand
AAACGGTGAGTGCGGACAGATACTTTGCAATTACCATCGCGCCCAGAGAAATGGGCCTACGTTTGTGCGGTAATCGTTTTTCATTTCGTCCCGCATAGCTATCAGTTTTTTATAATAATCAAGTGCCTGTTTGTTTTCGGGATGTCCGTCAAGATACAAAGCGGTTTCCCATATAGCGAAATCTATCTGCTGCATCCGTTTTAACACGTCCTTGTTTATGCGTGCCATCATTTGCTGTACCTCCCGCCCAGGAAAGGAAGGTCGAGCGCGCGGAACAGCGTACCTCTTTCCAGCGCCTCTTCCTCGGAATAAAGCTTATCCCAGCGCTGGTAGGGCACGTAAAGCATCGCCAGCGATATCTGCTGGGGGAACAAGTCTGCACTTGTCGCCGCCGCGGGATATATTTCAAATTTATCCAATATTCGTGTTCTCCTTTGTAAAAAAGATATGATTTTACCTATTCACTTGCGCCTTGTGGCGCAAACTTCACCGCCGAAGGCGACTTCACTTGCCTTTTGGGGGCAAACTTCACTCGCCGCAAGGCGAACTTAGTTGTTTTTACAGAATGTAAAAACATGGCTTACAGTGTCAGTATATGTAAAAAAATCCCCGAGGTTACAAACGTAACTTCGGGGGATGGTTTAGGGTTGAAAAAAGTAAAATGTTGTTGTATACTTAAAATAGAGGATATTTGGATTTAGAATGCGAAAGGGGTTTTTGGGTTGAAAAAAACGGCGAAAATTTTTATCGTTATAGGAATAGTTCTTGGTCTTCCGCTGATCTTTCCTGCTGTTGTAGGCGGAATTGCTTTAAATAAGTTGAAAAAAGCAACTTGCAAGGATGATATTAAGCTAATTTCAATACTCACACTATTGCTGTGCAACATCATCGGCGGTATTTTAATGCTTTGTTTGAAGGAAAGTGATTTTCTGGAAAATTGCGTGTTTTGGTATTGTGATGGGTGCGATGCTTATCTCAATAATCAAGAAAACTTCGACAGAAACGCATCTAAACATATTTGCGACAACTGTGGGTATGAAAATGATTTGACGGAAGATAATATAAAAGAGGTGTGTTCGGATTGTGGAGTGTTGCTTTCAAATTCTAATAAAAAACTTTGTGATTCCTGCCGCCAAGCACGCAAAGATAAGGCAAAGAAAAGACTTGCCGTAGCCGGTGTTGTTGTGGCAGGAGCTGCTGCAGTTGTAGGCGCAGCGGCCATTGCTACAAAATCTGCACTTGACTCCGCGTCTGACGGTATTGATACGGACTATTTGCCGCTTTCTAACGGAAGCGATTCGTCTGAAGAAGTTGAAGATAGGACAATATATACAACTAACGAGTGGAAAGGATACGTCAAAAATAATTATTATTGGAATAAATACAGACTTGAAGGTGACGAGGTAGTTAAATACAAGTGCCATAGACAAAAGCTTTTTAATGGTGATGAAAATGAATGGCATGAGGATGAACATATAGAGGAATCTTGGAAAATCGACGATCCTAATATGCCTGAATGGATAAACAAACATATTTAATTTTTAGGTTGGAAGATAAAAACGGAGGCTTTTTTGCCTCCGTTTTTGTATATATGCTTTTACAAACTCTCGATAAACTCGGTAGTTTTTGCTCTAAGTTTTTCTATATCGCCGTCGTTGTGGATATATTTATGGGCAAAGGCGATGGGGCCGCCTTTTTCCAGATTTTCGATCTCTGCGATATCTCTTGCCATCGACTGCTCGTAGGTGAAGGGGCGCACCTCGCGGACGGCGAGGCGATCGTATCTGTCGCCGGAATCGGTAACCACCGCAAGCAGGATTATATTACCTATTTTTTCGGAAAGATATTTATATTCCGACCAGGAGTAGAGCCCGTCCAGCACCACGTCGTGCTCCTTGGAAAGCTCGCGTATCTCGTCCTCCAGCTTAACGGCGTAAGCCGCCATACCGTACTCCTCACGGAGTCCTTCGCGGATAAGCTTTTCGTTCTCGGGCGTTTTTTCCAAGCCCTGCTCGGCGATCATCTTCATTGTAACGCCGCCGAAATAAACGCTTTTCCAGCCTCTGTCTGTAAACACCTCGGTTACTACGGATTTACCGCTTCCGCACATACCGACGATTGCTACTATATTGCCCATATTACGCTCCTTCTGCACTAAATCAGTGCGCCTTTTTATTGATATTATTATACTATTAAACGCCTTGGTTGTCAAATGGGGGAATAAAACTTTCCTTTGCGGTTTCCCCGTCCTGAACAAAGGCGTTTTCCACGCCGATGCGCTTTGCAAATTCCACTACCTCGCTATATTCCGCTTCCGTTACCGTGCGGTATATCTCGGGGTGGGAATTTTTCACCAGCTCCATAGGGGTATATTGGTTCATTATGCTTATATAAATTCTATTTCCGTAACGGGAGTGCAGATATCCTATAATCTCCTTGCTTTCCTCGTTGTGCCCGGGAAGCACCAGATGCCGCACTATAACCCCTCTGCGCATAGTCCCGCGGTGGATAACGGCTTCACCGCATTGGCGCACCATTTCGTCCAGCGCTTTAGACGCGTGCTCGAAATAATCGACCGCCCCGCTGTAGCGCAAAGCAGTTTCGGAACGGATATATTTGAAATCGGGCAGGTAAATATCCACCAGTCCGTCAAGCTTTTTTATAGTTTCCGCCTTTTCGTACCCGCCGCTGTTCCAAACTATAGGAAGCCCAAGCTTTTCTTCCTTTGCCCTTTTAAGCACGGGAATTATTTGCTCGGTATAATGGGTAGGGGTAACGAGGTTTATGTTGTGCACGCCCCGGGATTTTAATTCCGTGAATATTTCATACAGCCTGTCTGCCGTAATTTCTTTTCCCGTTTCACAGCGGGATATCTCTCTGTTCTGGCAAAACACGCATTTTAAGTTGCAGCCCGCAAAAAACACCGTGCCGCTTCCGTTTTTATATGATATAGGCGGCTCTTCCCAGTAGTGAGGAGCCGCACGGGAAACACGCATTTTCTCGCCGTAGCCGCAGATACCTTTTTCTGTCCTTCTGTCCGCTCCGCATTCACGGGGACAAATATTGCAGTTCATTGTTTTTCTCCATTGACATATGCTATTTTCTAATTTATAATATATCTGTAATAACTGAAAAAGTAAAGGGGTATCGTATGAAAAAAGCATTTTTAATTTTTATTGCACTCTTTCTTTCCCTTTGTCTGCCGTTTTCTCTCGCCTCCTGCGTTGGGGACAACAATACCTCCGGCGGCGAAAACGACACAAGCGGTTCTTCTCAGCAGAACCCATCTTTTGACATGTCTTATACCGACAGAACCGAGCCTCTTATCGTGGAAAACGGGCTTGCAGTCTATATGCCTTCCGACAGACCTTTGAGAATTGCCCAGTTTGCTGACGTGCACTTCGGTATCGAGGGCAACGCTTACCACAACGATAAGGTAGAGCGCACAAAAAAATATCTTCAGTACATAGTAGATACCGAAAAGCCCGATCTTATCGTTTGCTCGGGTGATAACATACTTTCAACGGGTGTGGAAGCGCTTAAAGAGTTCGTCGCTCTTATGGATAGCTATGAGATCCCCTGGACCTTTATTTACGGCAATCACGATGCGGAGAGCAACTCCGCAGGCTACAGCAAGAAAGAGCTTTCCGAATACCTTGATTCCTGCGGTTCAAAATATCTGCTGTATAACAGCGGCTACGTTGAAGCCGACGCCAACCGCTACGGCAACTTTTCCGTTTCCGTGCTGAACAGCGACGGAACAAAGCTTCTGGGCGCAATATTGCTTATGGATGCAGGTATCTATGACGGCGCAATAAGCTCCTATGAATCTATCACCGCAGGGCAGATCGATTGGTACAAATCCGAGATCGACAAGCTGAGTGCTCTTTATACTGGTGAAGGCGTTATGCCGTCTATAGTGTTCTCCCACATTCAGCTTCCCGAATATTACACTGCGTATAAGGCGGCGCTTTCGGGCAGTGGCGCGGAATTCGTTATAAAGCAGGAACTTTCTTCTTCCGAAATAGAGGGAATCCGCACAGGCGGTCCCACCAAGGAAAACACGGGAATGTTCGATGCCATGAAGGAAAAGGCAAGCACCGTTGCCTTCTTCTGCGGACACGCTCATACTTTTGATTTTCAGGTAAAGATGGACGGTATCGTGCTGGGCTTCGGTCCCCAGACGGGATTTTCCACCCTTTTTGAAAATAACGATATGCCTCGCCGTACATATATTTATAATTTCGATAAAGATTTTAATTTCACCACGGATTGCTGTACCGAGGACGGCAGTGAACTGGGTCTTACCTACTGCGGCACCTTCGATGATTCCGCCGAGTATGATGAGGCAACGGGCACATACACCGTTTCCTGCAATTTCAATTACGGCAACGAAATAGTGTTTGCCTATAACGGCGTAAGACTTACTACCGAAAACACGGAAATATCCGGCGAAGTGAGAATTTCCACCGAAACCTTGTGGAAGGGCGGTTTTTACTGTCCCGACGGAAAGACCCTGATCTTTGACGGCGTAACGGGACGCACCTGCAACTTCACCTATGATCCTGCCGCAAACACTCTTACCGTAGAAACGGAGGAGGTGGCAGTAGACCCCAACGCTCCCAAGGGCGTGAAGATCAACACCGTCAATAAGGATGCGGGGGCAGATGCCATCGCCGTATGGACGGAAGCGGGCACCAAGGTAAAATTCGTTACCGATGCATCTACCGGAGAGGGAGATTGGATCGGCCACGGCTGGAGATATTACGTTGTGGTTGACAGCGAGGGCAGAATAGCATACGCAGTTCTGTGGCCCTTGAGCGGTTACGGCGGACCTACCGGTTCAAGCTATTACGCACATATTTATTATTCGGATTACTCAAAGAACCCCGCAATCAAGCTGTTGGATGGCTTTGCAAACGACTGGGCTTCCGGCGGATTCGGATATACTCTGTTCGAGATCGTCGTTCCCGAGGGCGGCTTTGCCATCACGGGACACGGAACTGTGAACTACGAGCTTGTGGATATGCTTTCTCAGGGCACGGTAGAGGATTACGGCGTGGCTAATATAAATACCCGTTCAATTTATAACAATAATATCCGCGTTTCCTACGATACGGAAACAATGCTTATCACCATCACCACGGTAGAAGAATAGTTTTTCCTAAACCAAAAAAGGAGGTTATTCGTATGAAAAAGATAGTAATTCCCGCAGTAATTATAGTTCTGCTGGTATTGGTCTTGTTCTTGCCCATTCCCAAGGGAACGTACGATGACGGCGGCACCCGTGAGTATGCCGCTCTTACCTACAAGATCGTCGTGTGGAATAAAATTATGGCTATAGAAGACGAAAACGGGGAAATCAGCACTCATACGTATAAAAACACCTCTGTGTTTTGGTTTCCCGATAACCAAAAGAGTATTGGCGAACTGTGGCAAATAGAAAAAGCAAACTCGGATAAATAATTAAAGCGGAGGTGTGAAGCCTCCGCTTTTTGCTGTTCTTATGTAATGTTTGCGTTAATCGGAATACTCGATAAACAAAATCATTCCGTTTTTATCGTGGGTGCTGTTGGTGTTTCCCATTCCGATAAAGAAGCTTTCGTCCTGACAGGAAATGCTTAACGGGGGCACTTCATAGAAAAAATTAAAGAGTTCATGGAAATTTGTTGTTGATTTTCCGTCGTTTCGGTAAACCGATATCTTGTATTTTCCGTCGTCTTGTTCACTGCCGCATAAAGCGTATAGGTATTTTTCGTCCTTGCAAATATCGTATACCGTCTGCGAATCGGGGAAGGTGATACGGGTGAAATTACGCATATCATTTGTAGCGTAAAGATAACCCGTAGTAAAAAACATATTATCTCCGAACTCAGCTTTTCCGCTTATTATGTTGTTTGTGAATTTGATCTGATGAATTTTTCCGTACCACTGATTATCGTATGTAAATACACCGTCTTCATATTTATACAGATCGTAAGTTATCTCGGAGTCGCCGTACATAAATGCGGCGTACAGTGTGTTTTGGAAAAGAAACAGATCGTAAACTCTTACTTTTTGACTGTCTGAAGTTTGTATGTTTTTGCCGTCTTTTTGAAAGGGGACGATGTTAAAGGTTTTACCGCCGTCTGCGGAACATACGATAGGATACGAACCGCTTGATACCCCCAGACCTGCAAATATCATATTATCAAATTCAATTATATCAAAAGTATGCAGTCCGCCGGGAATATTACGGTATTTTACCCATTTGCCGTTATCGAGAACGTAATAATTTCCAAAGCTCCAATCTTCCTGCGGGTCTGTTCCCGGGACTGCGAGTCGGTTGTCGATAAAACAAAAACGGTCGATCTCTTCTTCAAGCAGGGTACCGCTGTTTATCCAAGTTTCGCTGTCCAGATCATAGCACCACATATCAACGGGTCCCGAATTCGCGTCGTAATCCCCGCTGCCGATATACAGCTTGTTATCAAATATTGCCATATCCCAAGGACTTCTTGCAGTTATGCCTTCTGTGTATCTTTCGGCAGTAGGTATTCCCAGCTCTGCGTATGAAACATCGTCAACGGTTTTTTGTCCCGAACATGAAGCTAAATTAGCAAGGGTGAAAATACAAAGTATTATTACCAAATAGCGAGAATACCTCATATTAACCGAATCCTTTCTTTGTCCGCCTGCGGCGGAGTGATATGGACTTCTTCGAAGTCGTGATATAGCACAACTGCGTCGTGCGTGATATGGAAAGCCGTCGGCTTTCGTGATATGCTTGCTTCGCAAGCGTGATATAGCCTCACTTCGCTCGGCGTGATATGCGCACTTCGTG
>CAZAJX010000056.1:0-6897 GCA_964485815.1 uncultured Oscillospiraceae bacterium | reverse complement strand
GGCGTGAAGGGCGTAAACGGGGTTATCCACGTATATGGAATAGGTGTCTGTCCAATTAAATATCTCTTTGGTTACGGTGGCTACTTTTATTCCCACGGAATCTATAACGTCGTAATCCCACTCAAACAGATCGCCGTCTATATGCCAGCCGTTACAATCGATATTGAATTTGGGCTTGAAAAAGGAAAATTCCTTACTTATACAGCCGATATATTTATCATCCTCATACATTTCGAATTTAGGCAGGAAGGAAAGCACACGCTCTTTTACCATACCTACTTCCCGTCCGACGGAATCAAATATTTTAAGACAATGCCCCCAGGAAAGCTGACCTTTTACGGTGTACAAAACGCTTCCGTCCTCACCGAAGATATCGTAGCTATCGAACCAGGAGAACATTTTTTGTTTGAACAGCAGCTTCATAACAAAACCTACTTAAGCAGTTCAAGAAGATAAGGTATCTCTTTTTCGAATTCCACGCCGTAATTCACCGAATCGGGATTTGAAGCGGTGCGGGCTATACAAGCCACGGTATAATCGGTTGCTACTTTAAGGCTTTCTTCAAGCGTCTTTCCGTTCATCAAAGCGCCTACGAGAGAGGATGCGTATACATCCCCCGTGCCGTGATAGGAACGGTCGATACGGTCGCGGAAATAGGTAAACACCTTTCCGCTTTCTTTTTCCATACAAGCAACGCCAAGCTTTCCGTCGCCGTAATCGACGCCGGTAAGAACAGCGTACTTGGGCCCCAGACCGCACAAGCCTTTAAGCACTTTATGTACGTATTCTTCGGTATAGCCGCTTCCCACGTAATCTATGCCCAGCATAAAGGATGCTTCTGTCATATTGGGAACGATAACGTCCGCCTTGCCGCAAAGACGAGCCATTTCCTTGGCAAATTCTACGGTAAATCCCGTGTAAAGCTTGCCGTTATCCGCCATAACGGGGTCTATGACCACCGTAGAGGGAAAATCGTCTATAAGCTTGCTTACAAGACGGAGCTGCTCGAAGGAGCCAAGATAACCGGTATAGATGGCATCGAACCCGAAGCCTTCTTTTTTCCAATGCTCGGTTATGGGAGTAACGTCATCCGTAAGATCACGGAAGGTGAATCCCGAAAACATAGTGTGGGTGGACAAAACGGCGGTAGGAATTACCGCACATTCAACTCCCATGGCGGAAATGATGGGAAGTGCAACCGTGAGGGAGCACTTGCCGATGCAGGAAATATCCTGAACTGTAACTATTCTTTTCATTTTATTTGCTTTCTACCGTATAAAAGAACGGTGATATAGGGGAATTAAGTATACGGAAGCAAGCGCAGCAATACTTACGCCTGTTATATTCTGCCAGCATCTCTGCCAGCATATTGCCTTCAACAGTGCCTTCGTCGTGTCCGGGATAGACCGCGATAAGCAGTATTCCGTCCGAAGACAGCATATTTATGGCTTTCTCCACCGCGATGCGGGTGGTCTGATGCAGAGTGGTTATCTTTTTATCGCTTCCGGGAAGATAACCCAGATTAAATACGCCCGCTTTTATGGGGGTATTTATATATTTATCACATTCGGAATGGGAATCCAGTATAAGGGAGTAATTGTGGTACAGCGCTTTTTCTTCAAGAAGATTTTTCGTGCTTTCAACCGCCTGAGGTTGAATATCAAAGGCAAACACCTTGCCGTATTCTCCCACAGTGTTGGATAACCACAGAGTATCGTGTCCGTTACCCATAGTGAAATCGGCAACGGTATCCCCTTCACGGATGTGACGGAGCAAAAAGCTTTTTTGAAGTTCCAACAGATCGGTCATTTTCCCATCGCCTTTCTGTTTCTTTCCACTTTCGTTACGGCGTGCGCCCGTTCTACACCGATGATAAGTCCCACAGCCAATATAACCACGGGAACAAGCCAACGGTAGGAGCGCTTTGCGGGCTGTACCTCAGCTTCCTCGGATGTGTCCTGCTCGGGTGCGGAAACGGTGGGAGCAAAAACGGGAATATCCGTAGTAACGGCGTTGAATACCGTTTGTCCCATCAATCTCATCCCCGCAGAGGTAACCGTACCGTTGATGTAATCGGTGCTTTCGGTTCCTTCCTCCGTAAGCATAAGGGAGTAAACGTCCACAAATTCGGCATTTACATAGCCTTCGCAGGAAAGGGACGCTGCCCCGTTCACACCCTGCGCGTTATTGCCGTACAAAGCGGAAACGAAGTATATTCTTACGCCGTTAAGCGTAGAAGCCAATGCTTGAACAAAGGCGGACACGTTTTCGGTTATATCATTTCCGTCAAGACAGAATATGACAGCCTTGGGAGAATACATACCGATATAGGATATACTCTCTGCCCAATCTGCGCACAAGGTATTCTCTACCGTGAGAGAATATGCGGAATGAGGGTACATATCAAAGGAATAATCACGCCACGCCCCAGACGCATTACCGCCTATAAGCAGTACAGAGCCCCGCTGGACGGAGGAAAGAGAGTTGCGAAGCAACGTTTGTACGGGAGTTTCCTCGGGAAGAGAGGAAACTTCGCCCTCCTCCGCAAATGCAGTTACGGAAAAAAGCAGAATCAGTACTGCGAGGAAAGCCGTAATTCTTTTCATTTATATATCCTTTCAAGATTAGCGGCGATAGCGGAGATAAACTCTGCCATATTCACGCCCTTCTTATTTTCAAGAGATGACAGACCGATAAGGTCCTTTGTCATAATTCCCTCTTCTACGGTTTGTATGCAAGCTTTTTCCAGATTATCCGCAAAAGTCATAAGATCGGGAATATTATCCAGTTCCCCTCTCTTACGCAATGCACCGGTCCAAGCGAAAATAGTTGCAATAGGATTGGTAGAGGTGGGCTTGCCCTCAAGGTGCTGATAATAATGACGGGTTACGGTGCCGTGAGCCGCCTCGTATTCATAAGAACCGTCAGGCGCAACGAGAACGCTGGTCATAAGTCCCAGAGAGCCGAAGGCTGTCGCCATCATATCCGACATAACGTCGCCATCGTAGTTTTTGCACGCCCAGATAAATCCGCCCTCGGAACGGATAACGCGGGCAACAGCATCGTCTATAAGGGTATAGAAATAGGTTATGCCGTTTTCCTCAAACGCTTTTTTATATTCGTTTTCGTAAACCTCGTTAAAGATATCACGGAAACGGCGGTCATAAATCTTGGAAATGGTATCCTTTGCGCTGAACCAAAGGTCCTGCTTGGTATCCAGAGCAAAAGCAAAACAGCTGTGCGCGAATGCACGGATGCTATCGTCAAGATTATATACCTCCTGAACGATACCGTCGCACTCGAAGGTGTGAAGGTCCACACGCTTTTCGCTTCCGTCGGGCAGAGTAACGCATATCTGCGCCTTGCTTCCTGCGGGAACGAGGGTTTCCGAAGCCTTGTAAATATCGCCGTAAGCGTGGCGGGCGATAGTGATAGGCTTTTTCCAGCTGCTTACGTAAGGAGTAATTCCCTTAACAATAATGGGAGCGCGGAACACGGTTCCGTCCATAATAGCGCGGATAGTGCCGTTGGGGCTCTTCCACATCCGGGAAAGATTGTATTCCTTTACTCTGTCTGCGTTGGGAGTGATGGTAGCGCATTTTACCGCAACGCCGTATTTCTTTGCTGCCAAAGCGGAATCAACGGTGACCTGATCCTTGGTTTCCTCTCTGTGAGGGAGTCCGAGGTCGTAATACTCGGTCTTAAGGTCAATGTAAGGGCAGATAAGCTGTTCTTTTATCATTCCCCACATTACGCGAGTCATTTCGTCGCCATCCATCTCAACGAGAGGGGTGGTCATAGATATCTTGTTCATTTGTTTCCTCCTGTATAAGGGAGTAATCCGCCCGCTTTAAGAAGGTCTTTCTGACGGTCGGAGAAGGACACAGCCAAAGGTACGGTCTTGCCGCCCACGGTAAGGGAAGCGGAATTCATATCCTCGGAAAGATGTATCGTGCAATCATCGCCGAGAGAAACAAGGTTATAATCCTCAGGATTTTCAAAGGTGAGGGGTACTATACCTGCGTTAATAAGGTTTGCAAGGTGAATTCTTGCAAAGGAACCGGCAACCACAGCCTTTACGCCCAGATAAAGAGGAACCAGAGCCGCGTGCTCACGGGAAGAGCCCTGACCGTAGTTTGCACCTGCAACGATAATACCGCCGTTCTTTTCTGCTGCGCGGGAAGAGAAGGACTCATCGCAAGCGGCGAAGCAGAACTTGGAAAGATAAGGTATATTGGAACGGTAAGGAAGTATCTTTGCGCCTGCAGGCATAATATGGTCGGTAGTAATATTATCCCCGACTTTAAGTATACATTCGCCGTTTATTGCACCGTGGGTAGGCTTGCCTACGGGAACGGGCTTTATGTTGGGACCGCGGAGTATCTCTACCTTTTCGCTGTCCTCGGCAGAATACGGAGGAATGATCATATTATCGTTTATGCTGAAGGTTTCGGGCATTTTGATCTCGGGCATATCACCCAGAGTTCTGGGATCGGTAATATATCCCGTAACTGCGGAAGCCGCCGCAACTGCGGGAGATACAAGGTAGACCTGTCCGTCTGCAGTGCCGCTTCTGCCGCAGAAGTTGCGGTTGAAGGTACGGAGAGAAACACCGCCGGAGCAGGGAGATTGACCCATACCGATACAAGGACCGCAAGCGGATTCAAGAAGTCTTGCACCTGCGCCGAGAATATCACCCATCGCGCCGGAAGCAACTGCCATAGACAGCACCTGGCGGGAACCGGGAGAAACTGCCAGAGAAACGTTTTCTGCTACGGTCTTGCCCTTTAAAACTGCCGCCGCAAGAGAAATATCTGCAAAGGAAGAGTTGGTGCAGGAGCCGATGCAGACCTGATCGACCTTGATATGACCAAGCTCTGAAACGGGAACCACGTTATCGGGACTGTGAGGACAAGCGGCGAGAGGAACGAGAGAGGAAAGGTCTACTTCCACGATCTCATCGTACTGCGCGCCTTCGTCTGCACAGAGCGGAGTATATGCCTCTTCTCTGCCCTGAGCCTTAAGAAAAGCGTGTGTATTTTCATCGGAAGGGAAAATGCTGGTGGTTGCGCCAAGCTCTGCGCCCATATTGGTAACGGTAGCACGCTCGGGCACGGAAAGGGTTGCAACGCCCGAACCGAAATATTCGAATATCTTGCCTACGCCGCCTTTTACGGTAAGACGGGAAAGCAGATGAAGGATAATATCCTTTGCTCCTACCCAAGCGGGAAGAGAGCCGGTAAGGTGCACACCTACTATCTTGGGATAAGGAATACGGTATTCACCGCCGCCCATAGCCACGGCAACGTCAAGTCCGCCTGCGCCGAAGGCAAGCATACCGATACCGCCGCCCGTTGGGGTATGGCTATCCGACCCGATAAGAGTCTTTCCGGGAACACCGAAGCGTTCAAGATGCACCTGATGGCAAATTCCGTTACCGGGACGGGAAAAATACAAGCCGTATTTTGCCGCGCAGGACTGAATATAGCGGTGGTCATCCGCATTCTCAAAGCCGGATTGCAGGGTGTTATGGTCGATATAAGCGACGGAAAGCTCGGTCTTTACACGGCCGGAATTCATCGCCTCATATTCAAGATACGCCATTGTGCCGGTAGCATCCTGAGTGAGTGTCTGATCTATTCTGAGAGCCACTTCGTTTCCTACGGCGGGAGTACCGGAAACTATGTGGGAATTGAGCAGTTTTTGTGCAAGAGTAAGCGCCATTTTTTATTTCTCCTCTGTGGAAACAAGGTCCTTCATATTGTAAAAGCCGTTTTCCTTTTCGGCTATAAATTCTGCGGCACGTAAAGCACCGTAAGCAAACAAGCCTCTATCGTGAGCACGGTGGGTAAGAGAGATGGTTTCGTGCTGACCGATGATCATTACGGTATGCTCACCGATAACACCGCCGCCGCGCACGGAATGAATACCGATCTCCTTTTTGGGACGAGCCATACGGCGGGAAGTGCGTTCAAAAACGTATTCACGCTCGCCGATAGCGTTTTGTATCTCGTCCGCCAGCATAAGCGCCGTTCCCGAGGGAGCGTCCAGCTTTGCGGAGTGGTGGGTTTCGATTATCTCTATATCAAAATCCTCGCCCATACTAAAAGCGATATCCGCCGCCACGCGGGCTGTTACGGAAACGCCTACGGACATATTTCCCGAATTGAATATGGGAATATCCTTTGAAGCTTTTGCGATAAGCTCTCTCTGCTCCTTGGAATAGCCCGTGGTAGCAAGAACGAGAGGAATATTATTCTTAACGCCGAATTCCAGCACGTCCTCCAAAGCGGAAGCGGTGGTAAAATCTATTACCACGCCGCAGGGGTTGGGAATATCTTTAAGGGCGGTGTATACGGGAAAATCCGCGGAAACGGGATAAATATCGACACCGCAAAGAATCTTTATACCTTTTTCGGCACATTGAGCGGCTATTGCTTTTCCCATTCTGCCGCCGCAGCCATTTATTATAATTCCAGACATTTATACTTTCTCCGATATGTAAAAAACAAATTAAAGCAGGTTAACACCCTTCATAACGCTATGAAGCTTTTCCAGTTCCTCACCTTCCATAGCAACCAGAGGCAAGCGGATCTCGGGAGAGCAAAGTCCCAGAGAAGAGCAAGCCGCCTTTACGGGAATGGGGTTTACTGTGGAGAACATAGCGTCCATAAGCGCAGCATACTTGCGGCGAAGAATGTTTGCGGAAGCAAAATTGCCGTTAAGAGCTGTACGGATGAGAGTGGAAAATTCCTGAGGAATAACGTTACCCACGGTAGAAATAACACCGATAGCACCGCAGGCGATAAGGGGAAGCGCCTGATCATCGTTACCGGAGTAAACGCGCATACTGTCCCCGCAGGTATCCATAAGACGCATTATAGCTGAAATATCGCC
>CAZAJX010000055.1:0-7321 GCA_964485815.1 uncultured Oscillospiraceae bacterium | reverse complement strand
GCGACTTTTGCAAAAAAAATAACCGCTGACTTTATCTTTGTCAGCGGTCTGAGGCGTCCCGTTTGGGACGCCTTAAAATTTTGTTTTTTAATCAGATTACATTGCGGAAAGTCTTGCAAGCTGATCTTCGTACTGCTTAAGAAGCTCTGCGGGAACGGTATCGCCGATCTTTGCATAGAATTCCTTGATGTTTTCGAAGTCTGCGAGCCAGTAATCCTTTTCAACGGTAAGGATGTTCTTGAGCTCGTTAATATCGAACTTTCTGCCTTCTTCGATCTCGTAATCAAGACCTTCGAGGTTGATGTCTTCAGCGTTGGGAACGTAACCGATAGCGGTTTCAACAGCGTCAACCTTGCCTTCGCATCTCTTGAGGATCCACTCGAGAACGCGGAAGTTGTCGCCGAAGCCGGGCCACATAAACTTGCCTTCATCGGTAAGTCTGAACCAGTTAACGTGGAAGATCTTAGGAAGATTGGGGGTAACTTCGCCCATCTTGAGCCAGTGTGCCCAGTAATCGCCCATATTGTAGCCGCAGAAGGGAAGCATAGCCATAGGATCTCTTCTTACTACGCCGACTGCGCCGGAAGCTGCAGCGGTAGTCTCGGAAGCCATGATAGAACCAACGAAGGTGCCGTGCTTCCAATCGAATGACTGGTATACCAGAGGAGCGGTCTTAGCGCGACGGCCGCCGAAGATAATAGCGGAAAGGGGAACACCGTCGGGATTATCAAACTCTGCAGAGATGCAGGGGCAGTTCTTTGCGGGAGCGGTGAAACGAGAGTTGGGATGTGCACCCTTCTCGGTGGATTCCTTGCCGTTCCAAGGACGACCCTTCCAGTCGATAGCGTCAACGGGAGGATTCTTGTCAAGACCTTCCCACCAAACGGTGTTATCCGCATTGTTAAGAACAACGTTGGTGAAGATGGTGCCGCTCATAGTGGAAGCGAGTGCGTTGGGGTTGGACTTAACGTTGGTACCGGGAGCAACGCCGAAGAAGCCGTTTTCAGGGTTGCAAGCCCAGAGTCTGCCGTCCTTGCCTACTCTGATCCAAGCGATATCGTCGCCTACGCAGGTAACCTTGTAGCCCTTGTCGGTGTAGGACTTGGGAGGAATAAGCATTGCCAAGTTGGTCTTACCGCAAGCAGAGGGGAATGCAGCTGCAACGTACTTGGTTTCTCCTTCGGGAGTTTCAATACCGAGGATAAGCATGTGTTCAGCCATCCAGCCTTCGTTTCTGCCGAGGTAGGAAGCAATTCTGAGTGCGAAGCACTTCTTGCCGAGAAGAACGTTTCCGCCGTAGCCGGAGTTGATGGACATAATGGTGTTGTCCTGAGGGAAGTGAACGATATACTTGTTGTTTTCGTCCATATCAGCTCTTGCGTGGAGACCCTTGATAAAGTCGCCGTTTTCGCCCATAGCTTCAAGAACTGCGGTACCAACTCTGGTCATAATGATCATGTTGAGTACAACGTAGATAGAATCGGTAAGCTCGATACCGTTCTTTGCGAAATCACTGCCTACTACGCTCATGGAGTAGGGGATAACGTACATGGTTCTGCCCTTGTAAGAATTCTTGTAAAGAGCAAGAAGTTTTGCGTACATTTCGTTGGGATCCATCCAGTTGTTGGTGGGACCTGCTTCTTCCTTGGTAGGAGTGCAGATGAAGGTACGGCCTTCTACACGTGCAACGTCGTTAACTGCAGTTCTGTGGAGATAGCAACCGGGAAGCTTTTCCTGGTTAAGCTTGAACATTTCGCCGCTTGCGCAAGCTTCTTCACGAAGCGCTTCGATCTGTTCGTCGGAACCGTCGATGATAACAACTTTGTCGGGGTTACACAGTTCGATCATTTCGTCGAGCCATGCATTGAGTTTAGCATTCTTGGTGTAAGTGCTCATTTTTGTTTTCCTCCGTTTATGTTAAAAAATATTTTATCTGAAATAAAACACAGAGTTTTATTATCTGTCTTTTCACCGCGCACGTCTGCTTTAAGACCTGCGTCTTCGATTATTTGTGCGATCTGCTCTCTTGACAGCCTGTCGCCGAAAGCGGTGTGCAAGGCGTTTAAAAGGGTTTTGCGCCTCTGTGCAAACGCCGCGCGTATTGCCGCAAAGAAAGTATCCTCATCCGCAGGAGTAAGCGGTGGAGTATCGTAAAGGTCAAACCTGATCACGGCGGAATCTACCTTGGGAGGCGGGGAAAAGCTGCCTGCTTTTACAGGAAACAAGCGCTTTACGGATGCGTAATAATTCACCGAAGCGGTAATCGCACCGTATTCGCTGTCGCCGCATTTACTGCAAAGCCTTTGCGCTACTTCTTTTTGCACCATTACCGTTATAGTACGGAAACCGTGCTTGCCTTCCAAAAGCTTCATCAAAATAGGCGTGGTTATATAATAGGGGAGATTTGCACATACGCAGACCGGCATATCGGGAAACTGCTCTTTAATAAGTTTGTCCAGATCTACTTCAAGTATATCCCGATTAATTAAAAGAAAATTGTCATATTCGGAAAATTTTTCGTTTAGTATTGGGATAAGCTCTTCGTCGATCTCGATAGCGACAACCTTTTTGGATACGTTCAGCAACTGTTGAGTCAGTACGCCTAAGCCGGGACCGATCTCCAAAACGCCGCATTCGGAAGTAATACCGCTTTCCGCCGCTATTCGGGCAGGGATACGGTCGGAAGTGAGAAAGTTCTGCCCGTATTTTTTCTTTTTAACAAAATCGGACATCGCTTTTTCCTCCGCACATACATTCCAAACATCTGCAAGGTAATAATAGCAGATATATGTGAATTTGTCAATAAAAATACAAAATATTGTAATGGGTTATATGACGAATTATTTTATTTTATTTGCGTCGTGAGCGTGCATATTGCGTAAAATCACGTCTTTCTTTCGCCAGGAAAAGGCGTACTGCGAATATTCTTCGTCGTTCATGTTCTCAATCGACTCGCAGGACACGTTGTCGAGGAACGCTTCCGTGAAATATTCAATAGGTGAAGGCAGTGCTTTCTCGTTCATCGGACATACATTCTGGCAAATATCGCAGCCCCAGCAGATTCCCGCATCGGTAACTGCTTTTTGCTCTTCTTCGGTCACGCGCTTTTTTTGAGAAACGCCCGAAAGACACTTTTCACTCAAAATTATCCCGTCGCCGATAGCTTTTCCGGGACAACTCTTTTCACATTTGCCGCAATTCGGACAAGATATAATATCAGATTGCTTGTTGTCTGTTTTTAATGAGGACAGACACACGCCTATAAAAACAAAGCTGCCGTATTTTTTATTGATCAAAAGCGAGTTTTTTCCTATAACGCCCAGACCGCCTCTTGCGGCGCAAAGCTTTTCGTTAACGGGTGAGTGATCGGCAAATCCGTAAAACCTCTCGCCGTGTTTTTCACACAACTTCGGGACGATTTTTTTGAAAAGGTCGGTCATATATCCGTGGTAATCCTTTACACGGGCGTACGCGGAGATGCCGTAACTGTCTTTGGGCATTTTATTGCTTTTGTAAGGTACCAGAAAAACCAATATGCTGTTGATCTCGCCCTCAGGAACAAGGCGTGGATTTGTAACCAGCTCTTTATCGTAAGGAATGACCGCAAATTCGGTTATGTTTTCATTTAGTAGAATTTCTTTCACTTTCACACCTGCTTTAAAAAAATATGCCGCCGTTTTGTTAAACGGCGGCTTGAATATCTTTAGTCAGATACGTAGGGAATGAGAGCGAGAGTTCTTGCGCGCTTAACAGCAACGGTAAGCTGTCTCTGATGCTTTGCGCAGGTACCGGTAACTCTTCTGGGAAGGATCTTGCTTCTTTCGGAAAGATTCTTTCTGAATTTGCTTACATCCTTGTAATCAATGTTTTCTATCTTCTCTGCACAGAAAACACAAACCTTCTTCTTTCTGCGGGGACGGAAAGCCTTCTGGCTCTCTCTTGCCTCTGCAGGAGCGGCAGTGTTTGCAGGAGCGTTAACATTTACGTTATCCATGGATAAATTCCTCCTTTTTCAGATTTCAGAACGGCAGTTCATCATCGGCAGAAAGCTCTTCAAAGGAAGAGTCAGCACGAGGAGAACTGTAAGAAGGTACGCTTCGTGAATAATCTCTTGAACCGTCTGCAGCAGACTTGCGTTCTACGAAAGATACTTCATCAGCGACGACTTCGGTGGCATAGCGCTTATTGTTGTCCTTGTCAGTCCAGGTTCTGGTCTGAAGAGAACCGCAAACAAGCATAGGCATACCTTTGGTAAAATAACGGGAAACAAATTCGGCTGTCTGACGCCAGCAGACTATGTTAATGAAGTCGGTTTGAGGCTGTTCTCCGGTACGAGTGAACTTTCTGGACACTGCGAGGGAGAAAGTAGAAACCATAACTCCGTTAGGGGTCTGCTTCAATTCGGGATCGGCAGTGATGTTGCCGACGAGAATTACTTTGTTAAAAGACATAACTGACCTCCGATTACTGTTCGCACTTTATAATGAGCGAACGAAGAATGCCGTCGGTGATGTTGTAGATACGATCAAGCTCTGCGGGGAAATCGTGAGCAGATGTAAACTTAACAAGCACATAATAACCTTCAGTAAGATCTTCGATAGGGTAAGCAAATCTTCTTACGCCCCATTCGTTAACAGACTCGATAGCACCGTTTTCTGCTATAAGAGTTGTGAACTTTTCTACGAGAGATTTTACTGCTTCTTCACCGAGAGTGTTGTTTACGATGAAGACGGTTTCGTACAGCGTTTTGTTCTGTTCCATTTTAGCACCTCCTTTTGGACTTTGAGGCCCCGAAATACTTCGGAGCAAGGAGAAAACCGATTGTCGATTTTCTGAAACCGAGTAATTGTATCACATTTTTTGCCGTTTGTCAACAGCTAATTATGAGTTTTTCTTAAGAAGACGCTTGATTCTCTGTGTGGAATCCAGCAGGGGAGAGATAGAATCGTCATGGTTAAGGGTGTTGATAATCTTTGCCATAAACTTGGAAAGGTCAACTTCAACAAACCAAGGACGCTGCTTAATAGCTTCGGGAATGTAAGAAAGGTTGGTGGAGTAAATCTTGGTAAGCTTACCTTCCTCGTAAAGCTTGTCGAACTTTTCGGGACCTTCGGTAAAGAAAGCGAAAGTAGCTGCAACGTATGTAGCGGATACATCCTTGGAGGAGGTCTGACGGATAACGTCAACTATAGATTCGCCGGAAGCTATCATATCGTCTACGATAAGAACCTTTTTGCCGTTAAGGTCGCCGCCGATGTACTCGTGCTGGACGATAGGGTTCTTTCCGTTAACGATTCTGGTATGGTCACGTCTTTTGTAGAACATACCAACGTCAACTCCGAGAATACCTGCGTGGTAGATCGCTCTGTCCATTGCGCCGGTATCGGGAGAAATAACGACCATATTGTCTTTATCTATGCTGTTGCCTTCGTTGGTAATAAAAGCTTTGAGCATTGAATAACTTGCGTAAACGTTTTCAAAGGAAGTGTTGGGTATCGAATTGTAAATCGTGGGATCGTGTGCGTCGAAGGTGATGATGGTGGAAACACCGAGTCTTTCGAGCTCTTCGAGTGCCATAGCGCAGTCAAGGGATTCGCGACCCTTTCTCTTGTGCTGACGGGAGGAATAAAGAAGGGGCATTACCAAAGTGATACGGTTTGCTTTACCGCCGATCGCGCTTATAACGCGTTTAATGTCCTGGAAGTGTTCGTCGGGACCCATATTATGCTGCATACCGAACATCTTGTAGGTGTTGCTGTAGTTACCGACGTCGGTAAGGATGTAGATATCCTTGCTGCGCACGGAATCGTTAATGCGGATCTTACCTTCGCCGTTGCTGAAGCGAACTTCTTCAATGGGGATGATATAACTTTCGGCAGAGGGATCCTCACCGCGAAGCTGTTTGATTCTTTCGTCAACAAGTCTGCCTTGTTCTTTGCAATTGCTGAGCACTATTAAACCGAGTTTTCCGTGGTTTGCTGTTTCAGACATATTTACAATTCCTTTCAAAAAACATTTTGTTACAAGTTTTTATTTAGTTTGACTACATTTTACAATATTTTTTTACAATTGTATATAGTATTTATTAACAAAATCTTCATTTTTGAAAAATTTTTTTGGCTCTAATCAACAATTAGTATTAAAAAAGAGGTATTTGTGTTGACAAACGGCATATGTTGTGGTATGATGTACCTGTATAGAACATTTGTTTGGAAGGACGAAGAATATGGCTACAAACGATAAAAAACTTGATAACAAACAACAGGCGCTGGCGACTGCACTTGCACAGATAGAAAAACAGTGCGGCAAGGGCTCGATAATGAGACTTGGCGACAATATCGGAATGGAAGTTAAGGCCGTTCCCACCGGCTCCCTCTCTCTCGATATGGCACTTGGAATAGGCGGCGTTCCCAAAGGACGTATCATTGAAATATACGGTCCCGAATCATCAGGTAAGACTACCGTTGCGTTACATATAATTTCCGAAGTGCAAAAAGCGGGCGGTGAAGCAGCTTTTATCGATGCGGAGCATGCGCTTGATCCCGTATATGCAAAAGCTCTCGGTGTTGATATTAACTCTTTGTTGGTTTCTCAGCCCGATAACGGCGAGCAGGCTTTGGAAATAACCGAAGCGCTGGTTCGAAGCGGCGCCATCGAAGTCGTTGTTGTTGACTCTGTTGCAGCCCTCGTTCCCAAAAGTGAAATTGACGGAGATATGGGTGCGGCGCATGTTGGTCTTCACGCAAGACTTATGTCCCAGGCTCTCAGAAAGCTCTCCGGTGCTATATCCAAGTCCAACTGTATAGTTGTGTTCATTAACCAGCTTCGTGAAAAAGTAGGCGTTATCTACGGTAATCCCGAAACCACCACCGGCGGCAGAGCGCTTAAATTCTACGCTTCCGTGCGTATTGATATAAGAAAAGCCGAAGCTATCAAATCCGGTACCGAAATTGTCGGCAATCACGTAAAATGTAAGGTTGTCAAGAACAAGGTCGCTCCTCCTTTCAGAACCGCGGAATTCGATATCCTTTACGGTAAGGGTATTTCCAAGGAAAGTGAGCTGATAGAGCTCGGTGTTGAATGCGGCGTTATTGAAAAGAGCGGCAGTTGGTTCTCCTACGAGGGAAGCAAGCTCGCTCAGGGGAAAGACAACGTTCGCGATATGCTTACGACCGACAAGTCCCTTGCGGCTGAGATTGAAGCGAAAATACGCGAAAAGAAGGTTAGCGCCAGATTTGATCCCTCCGCGGTAGACAGCTTCGACGAAGAGGACGGAGAAGAATAATGCTCGTCCTTTCTATATGCGAAAACACGGAAAAAC
>CAZAJX010000054.1:0-7348 GCA_964485815.1 uncultured Oscillospiraceae bacterium | reverse complement strand
ACCCTGACAAAGAACCTGATAACGGGCACGATGTACAAATTCTATACGTAAAGTTTGCTGGACGCCTATGACGGCGGTGGTCACCTCTATTCTCGCTTATGGCGAAAATGCATATCGAGTCTTGCCTCCGCAACCAACAATGCGCACCGATATCTTTTTCAAAGACACCCAACAGGGTGTCTTTTGTTTTACTTATTTCGAAAGCCAAGTTGTGCTATTATCTCCGGGTTATGAGCCCGAAGGGCGAATAACTCGGAGGTAGCAAGCGTATGCGAACGGCTGAGCGGTAGTGAATGACAGTCCGGTGGACTGTCAGAGCCGCGAGGTGACCGAAGCCGAATTCTCCGCAGAGAATTTGGCAAGACCGTGTGTTTCAAATCAAAATCATAATGACTATATCATCAAAGGCGACCTGCGCTGTTGATTTTTATGTTGAAAAGCAATAGGTTTTATAGTATAATTAATACGTAAGGAAAAAGAAAGGAGAATATAAGATGAATAAGCATATTAAGCGAATTCCGTTATATGCAGTTGTATCGATTATTTTTGTTTTTCTGATTGTTTGGGTGGCTGCCTTTCTCAAATGTGAATATCTTACCAACAAATACTATGATGAATTTGAATTTGCATACCGGAGTAACACGATGGTCAATGACATTGAATATTTTAAGGTTTTGAAGTGCGACGGAAGTACGGCAGAGGTTTATTATGTTTCGGATGGTTGCGGTGATGTATTGACATTTGAGAATCAAAACGGAAACTGGGTAGAAACCCATTGGAGAACCATTTGGTCAAAGAACGGAAGTGCTTCGGATTCCGTGTGGCCGTATTGGTGGCAGCACTTGATCACGGGATTTTAATAAGGAACACATATGAAAATTCTTTTTACGGCTTTTAAGGGAAAAAACAACTTATCTTTCAGGCTTGTTTCAAACATTGGCAAGGACGCATTATATCTTACAAATTCTTTTTTGGGCTTGGAAAAAGATATTTCAGGTATCGACGATAATTACGATACGGTTTATATGTTCGGTATCGACAAGAATTTGGTTGATAAAATCAGAATCGAAACCTGCACTTTTTATAACGGCGAACTTTTATGCACCGCATTTGAATTACAGCCTTTGGAAAGACTGCTGAAAGACCGTGAAATACAGTATACCGTTTCAAATAAGCCCACCCGATATTTGTGCAACGCCGCATATTATCATATGTTGAAAAAGAACCCCAACACGATTTTTATTCACATCCCGTCCTTTAAAGGAATGACGGATTCTTTAATGACCAAATTGGAAGAAGCGTTTTGAGTTTATCCAACACATCGGAGAACGATATGAGCGATATTATAGAAATAACCGATTTTTCAGCTCCCGAGCTGGATGTATACGCGAGGTTGACCGAAGCGCAGCTTATGAACAAAGAATTCCCCGAAAAGGGAATGTTCATAGCGGAAAGCCCCAAGGTTATAAGCCGTGCCCTTGACGCAGGCTACGAGCCGATATCCGTTCTTATGGAAATGCGGCATATCGACGGGGAAGGAAAGCCCATTCTTGAACGAATGAACGGTGTTCCCGTTTTTTGCGCACCCTTTGACGTGCTTACGCTTCTTACGGGTTTTAAGCTTACGCGGGGTATGCTGTGCGCAATGCGCAGAAAGCTTCTGCCGAGCGTAAAAGATATTTGCGAAAACAAAAGCAGAATAGTTATATTGGATAAGGTTATGAACCCTGCCAACGTGGGTGCCATAATACGCTCTGCCGCCGCCTTGGGAATGGATGCGGTACTGCTTACACCCGGTTGCTCCGACCCTTTGTACAGACGCGCCGCAAGAGTGAGTATGGGCACGGTTTTCCAGATCAAATGGACCTTTATGCCAAGCGACAGCTTGGATGAAATAAAATCTATGGGCTTTAAGACTGCTGCGATGGCGCTTAAGGATGATTCGGTTTCCGTTGATGACCCCGAGCTTTTGCAGGAAGAAAAGCTTGCAGTTATTATGGGAACGGAGGGGGACGGGCTTTCCGACCAAACTATAAAGAGGTGCGATTACACCGTAAAAATCCCTATGCATAACGGAGTAGATTCTCTTAACGTTGCCGCCGCATCCGCCGTGGCTTTTTACAGTTTGGGTAACAGACGGCAGTGAATTTGAAAACAGCATCCTTTACCTTATTGAACTACCAATGCAAAGGAGATCGTATATGGAAAACCGCATAACCGAAAATAACCGAACGACAGACTGGAAGTTTGATTTTTCTTCTCTTCCAAAGTGGGATGTCCGCGAACGCATACCTTTTGTTTATGATAAATTCTATCATTTATCTCAAAGCGATACGCTGTGCTGCATCTACTCAATTGCAGAAGTAAGAATGGGATGGCATCAGGGCTTTTTGGCGATACTCAAAAACAAAGAAAAACCCGAATTGGTTCTGAATATTAACAAAAAAATGAGTTTTTCCGATAATTTCTCTGCAAGTAAAAACGGCAACCTTGTATTCTTGTTATCTCATTTTGCCGATAAAACCGCAGGCGGAATCGGCAGTATGATTTTGATTATCGATATTGTTTCCGAAAAATTTTCGTATTTAAGAATAACCAATTATAATCCTTGCTACAAGATTGTCGAATTAGGTGACGGTGTTTTCGGTATCGAATCTGACGAAATGCAAAGAATTACTGACAAACGGCTTGATGGCTTTTCCAAAACAATTATAGATCTCAGTTGTTTGGATTGGCTTGATTTCAACGAAATAGATGTACTTTACGAGCGTATTTCTCTGTGTTAAACTATAAAAAATAAACTGTGCGAGGTTTGTTATGAAAAGACAAAGAGCATTTATTGACTGCGAAAAAGGGTTTATAAGAGGCGGGCTTCATACCCACACCACCCGTTCTGACGGAGTCGGATCTCCGGAGGACGTTATGAAGTTTGCCTGCGAGCATGGATACGATTTTATTGCTTTGACCGACCATCAGATTTATAATTATGTCAACTACGCTCCCGAAACCGGCATTCTGGTGGTTCCCGGAATGGAGCACAGTAATACTTTGGAATACGGACACGGATTCCGTTGCTTCCATACCGTTTGTATCGGTCCCTCAAAGGAGGACGGCAACGGATTTGATAACGATGAACAGGTTCCCGGCACCAACTTCCCCAATTCGGATACGTATCAGCCTTGGTTGGATGCCTCTCACGAAAAAAAGAATCTTACCATTCTTTGCCACCCCGAGTGGAGCAACACCAGTGCCAAGTATTTTGAAACCCAGAAGGGCAATTTTGCCATGGAAATATGGAACAGCGGCTGTGCTTTGGCAGAGGATTGCGACGCTGACGCGGCTTATTGGGACGAGCTTTTGGGGCAGGGAAAAGTAATATACGGTGTCGCTACCGATGATTCCCACGTCTTCGACCATCTTTGCAAGGGCTGGGTAACGGTAAAGGCAAACAAGGATCTTAACGATATCCTTTCAGCCTTGGAAAACGGCGAATTTTATTCATCCTGCGGTCCCGAGATATATGATTTTTACGTTGAGGACGATAAAGTGATAATCGATTGCTCTCCCGTTGCCAGAGCACGTCTTCACAGCGATATGCATCCTAACCAGGTGAGAGTGGACGAAAACGGAAATATCACTCACGCAGAGTTCACGTTGAATCATTGGGCAGGTCCTTACGATTACGTCCGTATCAGCATTGTTGATAAAGATGGAAAGCAGGCGTGGACAAACCCCATCTTCCTTGATGGCAGAGATGGATAAGCTGTTATCGATGAAGGCGTTTGCAATATTTCAATGGAACTGAAATAAACTAAAAACGGTACGGTTTATGAACAAAATTGATTACGCCGAAAAGTTAAAATATCACTACAGACCGAAAAAAGGGTGGATCAACGATCCAAACGGGCTCATCTTTTTTAAAGGATATTATCATATTTTTTATCAGCACGCACCGGATCACGAAATTCCTTGGGAACAACCGATGCATTGGGGCCACGCCCGCACGAAGGATTTTTTGCATTGGGAAGAATTGCCCCTTGCGTTGACACCGGATTCCCCCTATGACGGCGGCGGCTGCTGGTCCGGCACGGCGATCGTGAAGAACGAAAAGCTGTACCTTTTTTATGCGGCGATCACTTGGGCAGAAATATTCTCATTACCCGGATACCCGGCTGGAAATACAAAGGCTTTGCCGAAAAGGATATAGGCTGTATGTCTGTTCCCAGAGAAATAAAGCTTGTTAACGGAAAAATCACGGCATACCCCGTAGAAGAGGTACGGCATCTGCTTAAGGATACCGATCCGTCGGTAGTTCTTACGGATAAAGGCTTTGTTATACACCGCAGGGGAATGGAATCGGTGGTGCACGAGGGAGATATTTCCGATATCAAGATCCTTCGTGATAATTATATATTGGAAGTTTTCGTAAACGGCGGAGAAACGGTATATTCCGTTTTTTCCGTTTGATGTGTAAAAAGGAGTAACGATATGAATACAAAAGCGAAAAACAGCGGTTTGTTCATATTGGGCGTTGCCATATGCTTTAGTTTGGCAGGACTGTCTGTTTTTTTGGAAAATATAATTCCCGGAGGGCTCTTGGGCGCTTCTATTATAGCCTTGTTTTTGGGAACATTGATCAACAGCTTTTTCCATCCCTCATGGATGAAGCCCGCGTTGAAATTCACCTCCAAACGGATTTTGAAGGTGGCTATCATACTTTTGGGCGCATCTTTGTCCATCAACACCATTATGTCCGTGGGCAAAATGACATTTTTCGTAATGCTTTTCACCTTTGCTATGTGCTTTGGCGGCGGGTATTTTATACGTAAAATTTTTGGCTTGAATTGGAAGCTCAGCAATCTCATTTCTGCGGGCACGGGAATTTGCGGAGGCTCTGCCATCGCAGCCATTTCTCCCGTGATCGATGCGGACGATAAGGATATCGCCTTCGCAATGTCCTCTACGTTTATATTCGATATGATTATGGTTGCCTTGTATCCCATTATGGGCAAGCTTTTGGGAATGTCGGATATTGCTTACGGCATCTGGGCGGGGACTTCGGTAAACGATACTGCCAGTGTTGTGGCTTCGGGATACGCTTTTTCCGAAATGGCAGGTGATTTTGCCACAATGGTAAAGCTTACCCGTACCATTGCCATCATTCCTACCGTGCTGGTCTTTGCGTATATCGGCACGCGCATAAAACAAAAGGAGCTTAAAGCGGCAAACAAGGGACAAAAGGTAAATATTTTCAAAATAATCCCTTGGTTTATCGGCGGATTTTTGCTTTTGGCAGTACTTAACAGTGTCGGCTGTATTCCCGCACAAGCAGGGGAAATTATCAAACAAGTGAGCAAGTTTTTAATGGTTACAGCTTTGGCGGCGATCGGACTGGGAACCAGTATAACCGATTTCAGGCGGGCAGGGCTTGCGCCTATGTTTTATGGAATTACCATCGATACTCTGGTTACGCTCACGGCGTTGGGTGTTATCTGGTGTATGGGACTTATGTAAAAAACACAAAATACAAAAATACCGAGCACTAAAGCGCTCGGTATTTTTTATTGATGTCTCCAAAAAGTTGCTGATTTCTTAGGGTAATTTAAATTTTAGATTTAGAAAAGAATGATAAGGAACTGAGAAACAAGCACTACCGCGATAAGAGCGATGGGATAAGTTGCGGCATAAGCTGCTGCAACGTCCTCGGTTCCTGCAGTGCCGATGAGAGTACCAAGTGCGGGAGTAGATGTCATACCGCCGGTAAGAGAGCCCAGATTGTTGAGAAGGCTGAGCTTGAGCACATACTTTGCGAAGATGTAACCGATAACCATAGGAACGATGGTCATTACGATTCCGTATACAAAATACATAGGATCGAAATTCTCAACGAATTCTGCGCCGCCGGGGATACCTGCACCTACAAGGAAGAGTACAAGACCCAACTCACGGAACAGCTTAAGGGTGGATTCTGCGGGCATAATATTGATCACGCCGATTCTGCCGAAGTGTCCCATAACGAGAGCGGTAAGCAGACAGCCGCCGGTGGTGGTAAGCGCAAAGCAGGTGCCGGAAAGTCCATCGCCGGAAAGAGGAATCTTAATAGCGCCCACGAGAGTACCCACGATTGCGGCAAAGGAGAAAGCTGCGATTCCCATATGGTCGATATGGAAAAGCTTTACAGCCTTCTTTTGCTTTGCTTTTTCTTCCTTAATTACCAGCTTTGCTCTTTCTTCATCCATATTAGCCTTGGTAAGCTTGGGAATAAGCTGAACAAAGAGAACAACGCCGATAACACCGAAGATATATGCAATACCGTGTCCAACAGATACGAGTCCCTGCAGTGCGGGGTCAACGGTTGCTTTTGCCGCAGAGAATGCAGGAGTGGAGGTAAGAGAACCGGAAAGCAGACCGACTATCATAGCAACGAAGCCGTCCCGGGTTTCGATGGTGGCGCCGTAACCGATAACTTCACCCATATAAATACAACCAACAGCGGAAAGACCGCCTGCAAGAATGATAACTACGCCCAGCAGAACGTAGGATTTAAAGTTTTTCTTAAAGTTACCGAAAAACTTAGGTCCTGCGATAAAGCCTACGGAAGTTACGAAAAGGATAAGTCCTAAACTTTCTATAAGGGAAAGTGCATCTCCGAAATCATAAGGCTTCGTAGAGGCGTTGAAAACGAGCTCGCCGCTTTCGGGCATTACTTTAAACAGCAGAGCGCCGCAAAGCAGAGCGATAATAAACACGCCTGCATCGCCGAGAGAAACGCCCTTAATTGTTATTCTGCCCAGCAGATAACCCATCATAAGAACTCCGAACACCACGAGAAGCAGCGTAGGGAGATTTTTTAAAGTTAAAACACCGCCTAAAAGATCCATTTTTTACATTTCTCCTTTATGCATTAACTTTTCTTGTGTAATCAGGAAGAAGCTTGGGAGATACGGTGTCGGTTTCGATACCTGCGTCGCAAAGCTCTTCTTCGAACTTAGCGATATGATCAAGAGTGAGAGTACCTACCTCAACGTCCTTTGCAACCTTAGCCGCATTCTGACCGGCGTTTCTGCCGAATACGATTATATCAAGGAGAGAGTTACCCATAAGTCTGTTCTTGCCGTGGATACCGCCTACAGCCTCACCTGCAACGAACAGGTTTTCAATATTGGTGGTCATACCGTTAACGTTGATATCAAGACCGCCGTTCTGGTAATGGAGGGTGGGGTATACAAGGATGGGCTCTTTACGGATATCTATGCCGTATTTGCCGAACATACGCATCATTGCGGGGATACGCTTTTCGATAGTGCCTTCGCCGCCGATCTTTTCGATCATAGGAGTATCAAGCCAT
>CAZAJX010000053.1:0-8205 GCA_964485815.1 uncultured Oscillospiraceae bacterium | reverse complement strand
TCTATAAATTCGTCCTTCTGGGTGTAATCGATAGCACCTGCGGCACAAACCTTGGAGCAAACACCGCACTTGCCGGTCTTAAGCATCATACACGCATTGGGATCTATGGTTGCAACCTTGGGTACTGCCTGAGCAAAGGGAATGTAAATGGCAGAACGGGTATCCATACCAAGGTTGAACTCGTTGGGATTCTTTTTCATAGGACACTTGTCAACACAAGCGCCGCATCCGGTACAAACATCTTCCTTAACGTATCTTGCCTTCTTTTTAATGGTAACGTCAAAGTTACCTACGAAGCCCTTTACTGCGGTTACTTCGCTGAAGGAGAAGATTCGTATCTTTTCGTTTTGAGCAACATCCACCATCTTGGGAGTGAGGATACAAGCCGCACAGTCAAGAGTGGGGAAGGTTTTATCAAGCTGAGCCATCTTACCGCCGATAGTGGGCTTGGTTTCCACGATATCTACGGGGAAGCCTGCATCGGCAATATCAAGCGCAGTCTGAATACCTGCAATACCGCCGCCGATAACCAGCGCACGCTTTGTAACAGGGGATTCACCGGGGGTAAGGGGAGTATTAAGGTTTACCTTTGCAACTGCGGCTTTACCCAGTATGATCGCCTTTTCGGTACCTACGGGCATTTCCTTGTGTACCCAGGAGCACTGCTCACGGATATTTGCAATTTCTACCATATAGGGGTTGATACCTGCGGTAGTTGCTGTCTTTCTGAAGGTAGCCTCGTGCATACGGGGAGAGCAGGAACAGATAACCAATCCTGTAAGGTTGTGCTCCTTAACGGCGCGGATTATCATATCCTGACCTGCCTGAGAGCACATATACTGATAATCGGTGGAATAGACGACACCGGGTTCAGCCTTCAATGCTTCGGCAACAGCCTTTACGTCTACGGTTCCTGCAATGTTAGAACCGCACCAGCATACAAAAACGCCAATTCTTTGCATATTCGTCATTCCTCCTTATTTAGTGAATTTTCTGAATGCACTGACCAAAAGCTGTTGAGGAGTGTCCTCATCGATCAGCGCGGGGATCTCATCTGGGGTAAGGCGGTTTGCGCCCTGACCTCTGATAACTGCCAGTCTTACTGCTTCTACCAGCTTTGCGGGCTCAACGCCTCTGGGGCATCTGTCCACGCAGGCAAAGCAGGTAAGACATTTGTAAAGGGATTCGGATTCCAGGAGAGGCTGTATATCACCGGTATCCACCATATTTACAAACTGGTGGGGATGATATTCCATCTCGTCATATGCGGGGCAGGTAGCGGAGCACTTGCCGCACTTCATACATTTCTTGGGGTTAACTCCGCTGCGGAGTATAACCTCTTCACGGAGGTTTTTCTTATTCATTTGTATCCTCCTTTACGCCCAGCGCCTCTGCCAGCAGTTCTGTGAAATAAACCACGGGAATATCTGCGCCGTTCTTGATCAGATTATATTTGCAAAGAGGACAAGCGGTAATTATCATTTCCGCGCCCTGTGCAACTGCGTTTTCAACTATAGCGTTGCTGCGCTTCTTTGCAAGTTCGGGGCTTTCCAAAGTAATATATCCGCCGCAGCATTCGTTGCGGTTTGCATATACCACGGGAGTTGCGCCGATCGCCTTTATAAAATCTTCCATTATAGTGGGATTTTCGGGATCGTCCATACGCATTACGGTGTTGGGACGGAGCAAAAGACAGCCGTAATATGCGGCGATCTTCTTGCCCTTCAGGGGATTTACCACCTTTTCCTTCAAGGTGTCGAATCCTACTACGTCGCGGAGCATTTCCAGATAATGATAAACTTCTGTTTCGCCGTTGTATGCATTATCCTCTGCCATATAGCGGTTTACCTTATCGGCAAAGCCGGCGTTGGTCTGCATTGCGTGGTTGGTCTGCTTCAAAACGTTATGGCAAGCGGAGCAAACGCTTACAAGACCTTGGTTCTTGCTGTGGGCGTCCTTCAACGCGCGTACGGAAGACAGCTTTGTGGCAATTTCGTCGGCAGACGTGGTGAACACGCCTCCGCAGCACTGCCAGTTTTCTATCTCCTCCAGCTCCACACCAAGAGCAAGCGCAGACTTTCTGGCATATGTATCCAGATCTTTAGCTTTGTTCTTTAAGGTGCAACCGGGAAAATAACTTAATTTCATTTGGTTACCTCCGATTTATTAGACCATTTCTTCGGGATGGAATACTTCATCAAATCTCTCTGCGGTGAGGAATCCAAGCTCTACGCAGGCTTCCTTGAGAGAAATATTATCCTTGAACGCTTTTTTAGCGGTCTTTGCCGCATTTTCATAACCGATATAGGGGTTAAGCGCGGTAACGAGCATAAGGGAATTGTGCAGGTTGTGGTGCATTTTTTCCTTGTTTGCCTTAATACCGATAGCACAGTTGTTGTTGAAGGATACGATGGCTTCCGCCATAAGTCTTGCAGACTGGAGGAAGTTGTAAATGCAAACGGGCATAAATACGTTAAGTTCAAAGTTGCCCTGAGATGCCGCCATGGAAACAGCAACGTCATTACCCATAACCTGAACAGCTACCATAGTAACAGCTTCGCACTGGGTGGGGTTGACCTTACCGGGCATAATAGAGGAGCCGGGCTCGTTTTCGGGAATGAATATTTCTCCCAAACCGTCACGAGGACCGGAAGCAAGCCATCTTACGTCGTTTGCTATCTTCATCATATCTGCCGCAAGTGCCTTGATGGCGCCGTGAGCAAATACCAATTCATCCTTGGAGGTGAGTGCATGGAACTTGTTTACTGCTGTAACGAAGGGCTTGCCGGTGATCTCCGCAACCTTTGCGGCAACGGCAGTGTCAAATCCCTTGGGGGTGTTAAGACCGGTACCAACAGCAGTGCCGCCGAGAGCAAGCTCGTACAGAGGCTCGATAGAACGCTTGATAAGCTCAACATCTCTTTCAAGGCTGGATCTCCAACCGCTTATTTCCTGGCTGAAGGTGATGGGAGTAGCATCCTGAAGGTGGGTTCTGCCGCTCTTTACAATACCTTGGTTTTCCTCTTCAAGGCGCTTGAAGGTGTCTATAAGCAGTAGGACTGCGGGAATAAGCTTATCTTCAAGAGCGATAACTGCCGCAATGTGCATTGCAGTGGGGAAGGTATCGTTGGAAGACTGGCTCATATTAATATCATCGTTGGGGTGGCAAAGCTTGCTTCCTGCAAGCTCGTTTGCACGGTTTGCAATAACCTCGTTGGCATTCATATTGGACTGAGTGCCGCTTCCCGTCTGCCATACAACGAGAGGGAAGTGATCGTTAAGCGTGCCGGACATTACTTCGTCGCAAGCCTTGGAGATAACATCCAGCTTTTCTGCGGTCATCTTCTCGGGCTTAAGAGCGTTGTTTGCCATAGCCGCTGCCTTTTTAAGGATACCGAACGCGCGGGTGATCTCGCGGGGCATGGTTTCGATATCAACGCCGATACGGAAGTTTCCGCGGCTTCTTTCTGTCTGGGCTGCCCAGTACTTGTCTGCAGGTACCTGAACTTCGCCCATGGAGTCGTGTTCAATACGGTAATTCACAGTTGTTCCTCCTTATATTTCTATCTGGCTGATTATATTCTTAAGACAGTTTGCACTATTCCGGAGAAGAGCGGTTTCCTCGTCTGTAAGAGAAACGAGAAGCTTTCCTTTAATACCGTTCTTGCCCACTACGTTCAGCGTGCTGAGACATACGTCGTCAATGCCGTATTCGCCGTGCATCATGGTGGAAACGGTCATAGTGGTATCGGTTCCGTTAAGCAAACACTTGCATATGTGGCATACGGAAAGAGAAACCGCATAGAAGGTAGCGCCCTTTCTCTGAATAACGCGTCCGCCGGATTTTCTCATATATTCCTCAACCTCTGCGTAGTTAAGCTCGGGATAGATCTGGCCGGGAAGAGTCATTGCCTTGGGATAATCCTTAACGGGAACGTTGGAAATATTGGCTATAGACCAAGGAACGAAGGAAGAATCGCCGTGCTCGCCGAAAACGTATGCGTGTACGTTTTGCTGGCTTATGCTGTAGTATTCGGAAATTCTTGCACGCAGACGTGCGGTATCAAGAATAGTACCGGAACCGATAATCTTTCCTTCGGGCAATCCGGAAAGCTTGTTCCATACGTAGGTGATAACGTCTACGGGGTTGGAAACGATAACGTAGGTTGCGTCAGGCGCATAAGCAGTTACCTGAGGAATGATGGATTTCATTATATTTACGTTTGCCTGGGCAAGGTCAAGTCTGGACTGACCGGGCTTTCTTGCAAGACCGGAGGTCAGCACAACTATATCGGAATTTGCCGCATCACGGTAAGAGCCGGCATAAACGGATACGGGAGAGCAGAAGGGCATACCCTGACGGATATCAAGAGCTTCGCCCAGCGCCTTTCCTTCGTTTATATCGATCATAACGATCTCAGATACACGGCCGCTTGTTGCAAGTGTATATGCAATGGTGGAGCCGACGCTTCCGGCACCGATAACTGTAATTTTTGACATTATACTTACTCCTTCGTTTGTTGAGTTTATTTAATGAGATATTATTTTAATACGGATACGGCGTCGCTTATAGTTTTTTCCATTGCTTCTCTGCCGTATTTATCGACTTCGGCTTTGTTCTTTTCGCCGTGAGTCAGACAGCCTGCACCGCCGATACATCCGCCGATACAAGCCATACCCTCGATAAAGTTACCGTCCAGAACGTTTTTGCTTGCCTTCAGCAAAGCAACGCGGCAGGCTTCGATACCGTCGCAGGGGATCGCTTTAAGGTTGAAATCTATATTCTGTTCCTTCATAGCCTGAGCTACCGCATCGGACAGACCGCCGGAACGGGCGAATATACGTCCGAAATAAGAAGCGTTATCCAGCACGCCCTCTTCAAGGGTGGTAATGTCGATATTGCGGCTGTCATAAAGCGCCTGCAATTCCTCGAATGTCATTACCGCGTCAACGAAGGGCTTGACTTCCTCAAGCTGTGCTTCGGCTTTCTTCGCGGTGCAGGGACCGATGAATACGACCTTGCAATCGGGCTCGTTTTCCTTCAGATATTTTGCCAATGCTGTCATAGGAGAGGGATTGTGGGAAACGAGAGGCAGGAGCTGCGGGAACGCAGATTTGATATAGGTAACGAATGCGGGACAGCAGGAGCTGGTAAGGAAGCCTTTTTCCGCAAGCTCGCGGGATTCGGACTGAGCAACCATATCTGCGCCCAGCGCTGCTTCGATTACGGTATGGAATCCCAGCTCTTTAAGTCCGGTGATAACCTGTCCCAGCTTTGCGTATGTAAACTGGCTGGAGATGGAAGGTGCTACAATAGCGTAAACCTTGTAATTTTTGTTATTTTCGCTCTTCTTGATAAGATCGATCACGTTGAGAATATAGGAACGGTCGGTAATCGCACCGAAGGGGCACTGGTAAACGCAGGCGCCGCACTGAATACACTTGGAATTATCGATGGCAGCTACGTTGTTCTGGGTAATGGAGATCGCCTTAACCTTGCAGGCGTTCTGGCAGGGACGGCTGCGGTTTATAATTGCGAAATACGGGCAGACCTTTGCGCACTGACCGCATTCGATACACTTGCTCTTATCGATATGAGCGACGTGGTTGTGGTCAAACGAGATCGCTCCGCGTTTGCATACGTCCTCGCATCTGTGTGCAAGACATCCGCGGCAGGATGCGGTAACCTCATATCCCGCTGCGGGACATTCGTCGCAGGCGATATCGATAACCTGAATAATGTTGGGGTTTTCGCCGTTGCCGCCCATTGCGATTTTCACACGCTCAGAAAGTATTGCGCGTTCTTTATAAACACAGCAACGCATCGTGGGAGTGGTGGTGGGGACTATTATCTTGGGAATATCCATAACGGTTTCCAAAAGATTTCCCTGCCACGCCTTGCGGGCAACCTCACGAAGCACCTTATATTTTAAATGCTGTACTTTAGTATCAAATTTTCTCATTCAGCACTCTCCTTAAAAATAACTTACTTTTATTCGTTTTCCCATTTGCTTAAGACATTCCGAAAGCTCTTCCACAAGATTCATCTTGATACTGAAGGTAATGGGCAGATCGGGGTTTTGGTGAGCCGGGTTAATGGCCCGTCCGACATAAAAATTGATATCCGTTGCTTCCTCAAACAGGAGTCGGCTTACCAGAGAAGCTCCGTCCCGCTGTTGGCTCCAAATATCGTATTTCGTGTTTTCTGCAAGGTGATCCTTTGCATATTCCAAAACACGGTTGATGGTAATAACACCCTCGGTTACGAGATCCACTCCCTCCAATTCTGCGATGGGAGGAATATCGGATTTTTCGAAATTCAATGTCGCTCTTAAAGGCTTACGCAGGAATTTCGCGGCAATAGAGGATGTGGTACCGCCGCAAACTATGTGCTTTCCTTCCTTGGAGAAGAACAGCGACATCATACGGTCGCAATCGTTACGGTTGGAGGGCGGGCCGAACAGAATGTTCATGGGCTCGCGCTTGCGTATCCGCACGATACACGCTGTGGCGTCATCACCGGGCTCGTTGCCGTACAGACGGTTGCACTCGTCCACCAACATTGTGGAAAGAGTTTTTGCGGTATATCCTACGGGAGCGAGCATTTCGATGAATTTGATGATCTCTTCGCGTTTCCAACCGAAATTATATGCAAGTCCGATTCCCGCGTGGGGGCATCCGTCGCTCATTGCAACGAACAGGTCGTTTTCTTCAAGCTGAATGACGGATTTAAGTATCTTCTTGCCCTCTATATTCATTTCGGTGGTGGGGTAATCGTAATTCTTTCCGTTTCGTATTACGATCACTTTGGGGTTATCATACTGTATAATTTCAGCGAATTGGTTGTTTTTGATTTGTATTATGGTAAAGGTGGAATAGGCGACTCCGCGTACCGAGCAAATGGGCAGGGTAGCGGCTATGGTGGATACACATTCCTCCAGGGAAAGACCTTCCGCCATCATGGTAGAGATGATCTTTGAGGTGAGCGTAGACAAAATGCTTGCCTTTACTCCGCTTCCCAAACCGTCTGCAAGAACGATCACCGTTGCGTTATCGTTGCTTTGCTCGATCACGTCAACGTGGTCGCCGCAAAGCTGCTCGCCGTAATGGTTAATGCTTTTATATCCGATATCGGCACACAGATCATTCATTTTCAATAGACTCCTTCAGCTTGGCAAGGGCGATCTTGGTTTCCGCCGCCGTTTCTCCCAGCAGCGAAGCAATCTCCTGTACGATACGCATCTGTCTGTCAACGACCTTGTCTGCGACTTCTACGGTCTGACGGCTTATGTTTTCTTTTCTTACGCGCTGCTTTTCTTCTTCGGTTACGTCGCGCATTATGCCGATAAGCAGGTGGGTATCACGGTCATATACGACTGTCTGCTCCACGAATCGCTTGTATTCGGCAAGATATATTCTTTGTCCGTAAACGTTGTTTCCGGTGTTAAGCACCTTGATAAACACGGAGGGGTCGAGTATACGCACAACCTGATCTCCCAGAATATCGGAATCGTAACGGATATTCATGATCCGCTTTGCGGATTCGTTGATCTGCTGTACCTCAAGCTGCTCGTTAAGCACTATCAGTGCATTGGGAGAGTTGTTTACCACAGCATCGGAAAAGCTTTCGGCCTTGTCCTTGAGGAAGGGCAGACACATTGAAGGCTCTGCCTTGCCTTGGTAAATTGCGATCGCCTTTTCACGGCAGGTGTTGTAGCCACAGGTTCCGCAGTTAAGCTCCTGAGAGGGCTTGTACTTGCCCATCTGGCGCAATATCTGAGCGATCTCTATCTCCGTGGGGACAGGAGCTCTTTGCGCAATAAACTCAAAGTGCTTTTTAAGCTCTATCTCGTCGGGCATCTCAACGTCGAAATCCTTGCTGCCCGCATATGCGGAGATCTCAAGATAATCGTGGATATGGGAGGAATGGTATTTCTCCATAACGGGACCGCTGATACAGCTTCCCACACAAGCAGACATTTCGATAAAGCACTTATGTATTTTTCCGTCCTCGATATCCCGCAGTGCGTTCATACAAGTTTCGACACCGTCAAGGGCGAGATAAGTGTATCCGCCGATTTCGGGCTCCATCGTCTTAAGTACGCCGCCGGTGGTGGGGAAAAAGCGTGCGCGGCTGTTTTCGGTGGAATCCATTTCCTTGTGCAGCTCAATGTTTTCCTGCTTCAGCCAATTTGACAATTCGTC
>CAZAJX010000052.1:0-8998 GCA_964485815.1 uncultured Oscillospiraceae bacterium | reverse complement strand
ATGGTTGATTTTTGTTCGCAGAACAAAAATCTTCCGTAATTTCTCATTCCTCATTCCTCATTCCTCATTCCTCATTAAAGAAAGATACACTATGATAATTTCCTTTATTCAATCCTACCTCGCCGGTTCTTCCGTGGCGGAAATAGCAATTTTTGCATCTCTTACCGTAATATCTCTTTTATTTTCCCTTACGGTGCATGAATGCGCCCACGGATGGATGGCGCACAAATGCGGTGACGATACCGCATATATGAACGGGCGCATATCCCTTAATCCCCTTGCCCATCTTGACCCTATGGGTGCGTTATCCATGCTGCTTGTGGGCTACGGCTGGGCAAAGCCCGTTCCCGTTAACTACCGCAATCTGCGCAAGCCCAAGAGAGATATTGCCTTGGTTGCCCTTGCGGGCCCCGTTTCCAACCTTATACTTGCGTTCATTTTTTCCCTGCTCTATACTGCTGTGGATATATTTGTGCCCGTGGGCACGGCGGGAATGGTATTGTTTTACGCATTCTATATCGCCGCCACTCTTAATATAGGTCTTGCGGTGTTTAACCTTATACCTCTTCCCCCGTTGGACGGAAGCAAGGTGCTTTCCTGCCTGCTCCCCGGAAGAGTTGCCGCAAAATACCTTATGTGGGAAAGATACTTCTATATAGTAATGCTGGTGCTCATAGTGGGGGACAATATTCCCGTGATCGGCAACATTATAAATATAATATGGTGGCCCATTGATTATATACGGGAAGCGCTTATAAGTATTTTCTCCATTCCCGGCTACGCTTTGTGGTCGCTTATCAGGAGCCTTTTCTGATATGGAAGAAAAAATTGTAAAAATCGAGCAATACGAGGGTCCTCTCGACCTGCTGCTTGCTCTTATACAAAAGCATAAAATAGATATACTCGATATCCCCATATCCGAAATATGCGAGCAGTATATCGAATATATCGAAACTCTGCAGTCCCAGCAGATGGAGGTTACGGGGGACTTTATAGTTATGGGCTCCACCCTGATGCTTATAAAATCCCGTATGCTTCTCCCCCGCGAGGAGGGAGAGGAAGACCCCAGACAGGTGCTGGTGGATGCACTGCTTGAGCACCGCAAGGCACAGCTTGCGGCGGTGCTTCTGAAGGACAGAGCAGAGGAATTTTACGATAGATTTACCCGTGAGCCCGAGGAATTGCCCCCCGGAAGCTATTCAAGGCTTCACCCCGTTTCCCTTCTGGTGGAAGCGTTTATACGAATGGGCACACGAATTCCCGAGGACAGCCAAAAAGACACCCCCGCTTTGTTTGAAAAGCTGGAAAACGAGCGGTATTTTACGGTGGACGAAAAGGTGCTGCACATATCAAAGCGGCTTTCCCGCCTTAAAAGATGCGTTTTTACCGTCCTTTTTGACGATTGCGGCGGCAGAGGCGAGATTATCGCCACCTTCCTTGCACTGCTTGAAATGGTGCGGGACGGCGCTTTGCGGGTGGAAGGCAACGGGGACGACGTTTACCTTGAAATTGTAACGGAGGAGGAGTAAAAAATGAACGTATCCGAAATTTCCGCGGCTATGGAAGCGGTGCTTTTCGCCTGCGGTGCTCCCGTTCAAAAAGAACGCCTTACCGAGCTTTTTGATATAACCTCCGATGAGCTTACACAGGCGGCAGAATATTTGCGTGCCCGCCTTGATTCCGCAGACAGCGGTATTCAGCTTATATTCCTTGACGGGGCGTACCAGATATGCACCAAAAGCTGTATGGCAGACCTGGTGAGAAAGGCGCTGGAGATGAAAAAGACTCCCCCTCTTTCCAAGGCGGCACTGGAGGTGCTGGCGATAATCGCATACAACCAGCCCGTAACCCGTTCCTTTATAGAAACGGTGCGCGGTGTGGATTCCACATACATTGTGGGTTCTCTGCTGGATAAAGGCTTGATCTGCGAAAAGGGCGTGCTGGATGCACCCGGCAGACCAACCCTTCTGGGTACGGGAGAAAACTTCCTGCGCTGTTTTGGGCTTGAGAGCCTTTCCGAACTGCCCGATACCGGCGTGCTGATGGCGGAAAGCGAAACCGTGGGAAGCCTTATACCGGAGGACGAGCAGTGTTAGCTCTTTATATAATACTCGGTATTATCGCACTTTTTTGTCTTTTTCTATGCCTGCGGGCAAAGGTGTTTGTTGCTTGGTGTAACGAGCTTTTTGTAAAAGTCGCTTTGGGGAAAATTTCCTATGAAATAGCCTTGAACGATTATATCAAAACGGACGAATCCGAAGAAAAGCCCAAAGAAGAAGCGCCGAAAAAGGAAAAGAAGAAAAAAGCAAAGCAAAAAAAGATAAAGGAAAAACAAAAAGTTCCTTTTAAGGAACAGCTTGAGTTTTTCAAGAACCTTACCGCCGGCGCTTACAAGCATTTCGGCAAAAAGATAAGAATAGAAAAATACGTGCTCAAGGTTTCCGTAGGCACGCCCGATGCGGCGCAGACCGCCATACTTTACGGCGGTATAAGCGGGCTTATGGCAAACCTGAACGAAATTATACTTAACTACCGCCACAAAAAAGGAGCGCGGATATATTCCGAATGCAAGCCCGATTTCCTGAGCGAAAGTATGGATATCTACGTGGATATCGGCGCTTCCGTAATGCTGTGGAACGTGGTTATTACCGCAGTTTCGGCGGCGTGGATATGGGTAAAGTATAAGTTAAAAACAAGACAGAAGAAAATGAGAAATGATGAATGCGACGCATCGCGGAACGCGATGCTAAATGATGAATGATGGTTGATTTTTGTTCTGCGAACAAAAATCTTCCGTAATTTCTCATTCCTCATTCCTCATTCCTCATTAACATACCTTTTTCATAAAGGAGAATATACTATGCAAGACATCCCTCTTAAACAAGTAATAGAAGCAACTTTAGCAAAAATCGGCTCCGTGGCTGACGTAAACACCGTAGTCGGCGAACCCATAACCATTGAGGGGGGTATTACCATTGTGCCCTTTTCCAAGGTTTCCGTGGGATTTGCATCCGGCGGTGTGGATTACAACGGCAAAAACGAAACGGCAGACAAAGCGCCTCATTTTGCAGGCGGAAACGGCGCGGGAGTAAGCGTGGTGCCCCTTGGATTTTTGCTTATACAAAACGGCGAGGTGCGTATGCTTGACCTTAAGAACCCCGCCTCCTTTGAATATGCTCCCCAAGACCCCGTAAGCAAGACCATTACCGCCGTTAATTCCCTTATTGACAGAGGTCCGGAGCTGGTGCTTAAGATAAAGGACATTATCGCCCAGCCCAAAACGGACGAGGAAACGGCTGATGACACCGAGGAAACCGCCGAATAATGGAGCGTATACAAAAGTACATTGCCTCCTGCGGAGTAATGTCCCGCCGCGCCGCAGAAAAAGAGGTGGAAAAGGGTACCGTTACCGTTAACGGGCAAAAAGCCGTGATCGGTCAGCCCGTTGACGAAAAGGACGATATCCGTATAAACGGCGTGCCCGTTAAGCGTGAGAACAATAAAATTACGATTATGCTTAACAAGCCAAGCGGATACGTTACCACTATGAGCGACGAATTGGGCAGAAAGACGGTTAACGATCTTATCGACCTGCCATACCGTCTGTACCCTGCGGGCAGACTGGATAAGGACAGCGAGGGACTGCTGATAATGACCAACGACGGCGAGCTGGCAAACCGTCTTACCCACCCGAAAAGCGGAAAGAAAAAGATATACCACGTGTATATCCGCGGTAATGCGGAGAATAACGCATTGGATGCTTTGCGGAATATGCGCACTCTCGAGGGTGAAAGGATAAACCCCGTGGGAGTGGAGCTTATTAAAAGAAGCCCTACGGGAAGTCAAATAAAATTCACGCTGACCGAGGGGAAAAACCGCCAGATACGCCGTATGTGCGAGAGCGTGGGTATTACCATTACCCAGCTTAAGAGGGTGCAGATCGGCACGCTTCGGCTCGGAAACCTGAAAGCGGGAGAGTACCGCCGTCTTACAAAAGAAGAAATAGGAGAACTGCTTAAATGATAACCACAAAACAGCGGGCGTACCTTCGCTCCCTTGCAAACAACGTGCAGGCATTGTATATTGCGGGAAAGGGCGAGGTTACGGAAAACCAGCTTAAAGCCTTTGCCGACGGTCTGGAGGCGAGAGAGCTTATAAAAATAACCGTGCTTGAAACAAGCCCCTATACCCCCCGTGAGCTTTGCGATATTCTGGTGGAGGAATTGGGCGCAGAGCCTGTGCAGGTGATCGGAAGAAAGGTAGTCCTTTACAAGCAGGCAAAAAATAAAGACAACCGCAAAATAGTCCTTCCCGTAAAATGAGCAGGGAAAAGCATATTGCGGGAGTGGTCGCCGCCGCGGAGATGATACGGAGTGAGGTTTTCCCCCATCTTGATGGGGACGAGGTGTTTACCGCCGCTTTTTACCACGATTGCACGAAAAGCGAAGACCAACTTCAGCTTTTAAAGGAATACGGTATTGAACCGACAGACGAGCTTTTGCGCTCCCCTGCGGTGATACACGCTTTTACGGGGGCAGAGAGGTTAAAAAGAGAAGGCAAAAGCGAATCCGTTGTAAACGCAGTACGCTACCACACCACCGGCAGACCGAATATGACGGAAATAGAGAAAATCATATTTATTGCCGATTATATCGAGGAAAACCGCGAATACGAGTCCTGCAAAAACGCAAGAAATACGTATTTGAAAAACGAAAAAAACGTTAAAAACTTAGATAAACTGGTTTTAAAAATACTAAAAGATACAATAGAGCATCTTAAGGAAAAGAAAGCATACATTCATCCGCTGACGATTGATGCGGCGGCGTATTACACGCCGAGTGAAAAGTGAAGAGAGAAGAGTGAAGAGAAACGGAAGATTTTTGCGTAAAACGCAAAAATCAACCATAATTCCTCATTCCTCATTCCTCATTCCTCATTACAAAAAGGAGAAAATATATGGCAGAAATGGCACTTCAAGACAAAATAGCATCCGTTGCTCAAGCTGCTCTTGACAGCAAAAACGGACAGAATATTTCGGCTATCCACGTAGCGAAGCAGACAGTACTTGCAGACTGGTTTGTACTGGCTACGGGTACGTCGAATACCCACATAAACACCCTTGCAGACGAGGTGGAATTTAAGGTTAAGGAAGAATTGGGAATTGACCCTATCCGCACCGAGGGCAGAGGAAACAATATGTGGATACTGGTGGACTACGGCTCGGTTATTGTGCACGTGTTCACTAAAGAAGGAAGAGATTTCTATAAATTAGATAAGCTGTGGACAGTATAAAATGAGGAATGAGGAATGCGACGCGATGCAAAGCATCGCTAAATGAGGAATTTCGGTAGCTTTTTTGCGCAGGAGCGCAAAAAAGGTTTCCATCATTTCTCATTCATCATTCATCATTCATCATTACCAATATATATCAAGTGAGATTTTATTATGAAGTACGATTACAAACAATACGAAAAGCACTGGCAAAACAAATGGGACGAAGACAAGGTCTTTGTCTGCGATATTGACAAAAGCAAAAAGAAATTTTACGGTCTGGTAGAGTTTCCCTACCCTTCGGGTGCGGGAATGCACGTTGGCCACATCAAGGCTTACGGCGGACTTGAGGTCATTACCCGTAAAAAGCGCATGGAGGGATACAACGTTCTGTTCCCTATCGGCTTTGATGCATTCGGTCTTCCTACCGAAAACTACGCTATAAAGACCAACACTCACCCCAGAACCGTTACCGATAACAACATCGCAAAGTTCACATCCCAGATGAAGCGTGTGGGCTTTGGCTTTGACTGGACGAGAGTTATCGACACCACCGAAGAGGACTACTACAAGTGGACACAGTGGATATTCCTTAAGCTGTTTGAGCACGGATACGTGTTCCGCGATAAGGCTTCCGTAAACTACTGTCCCTCCTGCCGCTGCGTGCTTTCCAATGAGGACAGCCAGGGCGGTAAGTGCGACATATGCCACAGCGACGTTGTGCAGAAATCCAAGGACGTTTGGTATCTGCGCATAACCAAGTATGCGGACAAGCTGCTGCAGGGTCTTAAGGACGTGGATTATCTTCCCAACATAGTGCTTCAGCAGGAAAACTGGATCGGCAAGAGCGAGGGCGCATTTGCATCCTTCCGGCTTAAGGAAGCAGACGAAAAGCTCCGTATCTACACCACCAGACCCGATACGATGTTCGGCGTTACCTTTATGGTTATGGCTCCCGAGCATCCCTTGATCGACAAATATGCCGAAAAGATAAACAATATGTCCGATGTTCTGGCATACCGCGAGGAATGCGCGAAGAAGACGGAGTTCGAGCGCACCCAGCTCAACAAGGACAAGACCGGCGTAAAACTCCAAGGTCTTACGGCGGTAAATCCCCTTTCCGGCAAGGAAGTTCCCATATTTATATCCGATTACGTTATGATGGGCTACGGCACCGGCGCGATTATGGCTGTTCCCGCCCACGATGACCGCGACTTTGAGTTTGCCAAGAAGTTCGGCGTGGATATTATTCCCGTTATAAAGGGCGGCGACGGCGAAAGTGCCTACACCGGCGACGGAGAAATGATAAACTCCGAATTCTTAAACGGCATTACCAATAAAAAAGAAGCGGTTTCCGCCGCCATTAAGGTTTTGGAGGAAAAAGGCCTTGGCGAGGGCGGTGTTCAGTTCAAGATGAAGGACTGGGCATTCAACCGCCAGCGTTACTGGGGCGAGCCTATTCCCATTGTTCACTGTGAGCATTGCGGCGACGTGGCTGTGCCTTACGATGAGCTTCCTCTCCGTCTGCCCGATATGGAGCAGTTCGTACCCGGCGAGGGCGGCGAGAGCCCTCTGGCAAAGGTGGAAAGCTTTGTTAACTGCGTTTGTCCCAAGTGCGGCGCTCCCGCAAAGCGTGAAACCGACACTATGCCCCAGTGGGCAGGTTCAAGCTGGTACTTCCTGCGTTATCTTGACCCTCACAACACCGAGGAATTTTGCTCCAAGGAAGCGCTGGATTACTGGATGCCCGTAGACTGGTACAACGGCGGTATGGAGCACGTTACCAGACATATGATCTACTCCCGTTTCTGGCATCGGTTCCTTTTCGATATCGGCGAAGTGAACACTCCCGAGCCTTACGCAAAGCGTACTGCTCAAGGACTTATTCTGGGTCCCGACGGCGAGAAGATGTCTAAATCCCGCGGCAACGTTGTTGACCCCAACGAGATAGTAGATAAATTCGGCGCAGACGTTCTGCGTGTGTATATAATGTTTATGGGCGATTACGAGAAGGCGTCCCCCTGGAACGATTCAAGCGTGCGCGGTTGCAAGCGTTTCCTTGACCGTGTGGCAGGTATGGCAGAGCTTCAGGGCTGTGCGCCCGACAGCGCCTCCGAATCCGCACTCCACAAGCTTATTAAAAAGGTTACAAGCGATATCGATAATATGAAGTTCAACACCGCGATTGCGGCTATGATGAGCTATATTAACGGCGTGTACGAAAAGAACGCAATAAATATCGATGAACTCAAGGTTTTCGTTAAGCTCCTCGCTCCCTTTGCACCTCACCTTGCAGAGGAAATGTGGCACGATCTGGGCGAAAATTCTTACGTGTCCCTCGCTTCTTGGCCCGCTTATGACGAGAGCAAGACCGTGGACGATACCGTGGAGATCGCCGTGCAGTTCCTGGGCAAGCTGAAGGGCACCGTGGTGGTTCCCAAGGATGCGGACGAAAATACCGCTTGGGAGATCGTGGAAAACTCCGGCGTACTGGATCAGGCGCTGGAAAATAAAACGATAGTAAAGAAGATTTATGTTAAGGGCAGAATCTTTAATGTAGTAGCAAAATAAAATCATAAAAAATCCGTGGGAAACCACGGATTTTTTAAATGAGGAATGAGGAATGAGAAATGAGAAATGAGAAATGAGAAATGAGAAATTTCGGAAGATTTTTGCCCGAATGGGCAAAAATCGACCATTAGTTTCCGGTTTCTCGTTCATAGTTCATAGTTCAAAAAATCCGTGGATTGCTCCACGGATTTTGAATTATTACTTTGCAAGTTTTTTAAGATACAATCCCAAAAGTATGGAAGAAATAAAATGCATTACCGCTGTGCCGAAGAAAAGCCAGGGCATACCGAGGCGGTAGAAGAAATCAACAACAATATCGGAAGTATCACCGATACCGTAATCAAGCCACATTTCAAGCATCCAACCCAGCCATTCAAAATTGGTCATTACAGCTCTGAATGCGTTAAACAAAGCGCAGAGTGCGGCGATAACAAACAATACCGTTCCAAGTATCCAAAGGTTTGTAAGCTTTACTTTTCCCATACGGGCAAAAATTGCGGTAAGACCGAAGATAATAAAGCCCAAAACCATACAAGATTCAGCGATAACGTAAGGGCCGTAATCGATCAGAAGCTCAACTACCCAATCTCCGGTTCCATAGTAAAGGGCAAAGTTTCTGTCATACGCATCAAAGAAAGTATTTATCTCAATCAGAGTAAAGAGGGCATACGCAATTGCAAGAGCAAAAAGAGAAACTATAAGGAAAATATTGCTCTTTTTAAAAAACGTTGCCACAGCCACGCAGAAAATGCAGAGTATTATAAACATATAAACTGCCGTGGTTGGGATGTGAACGAACTGTGTAAGAGGTGTGCCGGGAGAGATAAGCCATCTTAAAACGGGGAAAATGGCTTCCCAAAGTACAAGCAGTGCGCCAAGTATAAGGGTAATAGAAGCAATTGCAAAGGGTTTTTTCCTTTCGTTTACGGGGGTGTTAACTGCGGAATCCATAAAGAATCCTCCTGAAAATTTTGATGATAAAAGTATATAACAAAACAAACGGAAAGTCAATAATATTAACGAGGAACCGGTAACCAGAAACGAGAAACTATGGTTGATTTTTGTTCACAGAACAAAAATCTTCCGAAATTCCTCATTTAGCATCGCAAAGCGATGCGTCGCATTCCCGGGGTTCCCCGCAAAACCGCAGGTTTTG
>CAZAJX010000051.1:0-9012 GCA_964485815.1 uncultured Oscillospiraceae bacterium | reverse complement strand
TGGGAAAGAATCTCAAAGGCAAAGAATGTGGTAAAGGAATTTACCAAAGAAAGGATGGTTTATACCACGCCCGATTTGTAGATAAAGCGGGCAAACGACACGAAAAGTATTTCAATACTGTTCCTGAAGCACGCAACTGGATTGAAGAAAGTAAATACGCCGATAAACACGACGGCGTTTTTGTTCCGACCGAAACTACGGTTGACGAATGGTTCGAATTTTGGATTGAAAACATTGTTGGTGATTTAGCTCCCAACACACTCCGCAATTACCGCGAGCGATACCAATTCAACATTCAACCTGTTATCGGCAAAATGGCGATTGCGAATGTAAAACCTATGCACTGCAAGAAGGTATTACTGCAAATGGATGAGGCCTACGCAGGATCTACCATCCGTCAGACCTACATCACGATGGGAACTATGCTGAAAGCGGCCCTGATGAATGATCTGATACCTAAACACCCGATGAACGGTGTGAGGTACACAAAACCGGTCAGAGCAAAGGATGATATTCACTTTCTTACCCGTGAAGAACAACGCATTTTTCTTCAAACAGCAAAACGTTCTCATAACTACGCTCAGTACGCTCTTATCCTTGAAACGGGATTACGCACGGGTGAACTGATTGGATTAACCTGGGATGCGATTGATTGGAAGAAAAGGACACTGACCGTCAACAAAACCTTGGAGTATAGACATAAGCAAGGTTATTGGCGTGCAGGACCGCCGAAAACGCAACAGAGTTATCGGACAATTCCTCTTACAAGCAAAGCCTATGAAATCCTCGAAAAAGTTTACGCTAACGTGCGTTATCGAAAAGAGGCAGACACACTTTCACAAACCTTGGAGTATATGGATCGGCGTACCGGAGAGAAATCAACCCTTGTAATGAGCGACCTTGTTTTCATCAACTGGCGAACAGGAGAGCCTGCAAAAAACAGTTCTTATGATACCCATCTTTACAAACTGTGCGACGAGGCAAAAATCAAGCGGTTTTGTATGCACGTCCTACGCCATACATACGCAACCAGGGCAATCGAAAGCGGTATGCAACCCAAAGTGTTGCAGAAGCTGCTCGGACACGCCAGCATCAAAACAACGATGGATCGTTACGTCCACGTAACCGAGGATTCGCTGCTCAAGGCAATCCGACAGTTTGAAAATGCCTCAAACGCAAAATGAAGTTAAAAATGGTGTAAAAATGGTGTAAAAACCAAAACGCCATATCGCAAAAACCCTTGAAAATACTGGAAAATTAAGGAGATATGAAGATATATGAAACTAGGAATTGTAGGCTTGCCCAACGTGGGTAAAAGCACACTTTTTAATGCTCTTACAAAAGCAGGCGCGGCAAGCGCCAATTACCCTTTTTGCACTATCGAGCCCAACGTGGGTGTTGTTACCGTGCCCGATGAGCGCATAGACCGTCTGTGCGAAATGTATAATCCCGAGAAAAAGACCTACGCCACCATCGAATTCGTGGATATAGCAGGTCTTGTACGCGGCGCGGCAAGCGGCGAAGGTCTGGGCAACAAGTTCCTTTCCCACATCCGCAACGTGGATGCGGTAGTACACGTGGTACGCTGTTTCGGCGGAAGCGAGGTCGTCCACGTGGACGAAACGGCAGACCCCGTGCGTGACGTGGAAACCATAAACACCGAGCTTGTTCTTGCGGACCTTGAAATGACCGAGCGCCGTATAGACAAGGTCAAAAAACAGCTCAAGGGCGACAAGACCGCCGCCGACGAGCTGGAGGCGCTGGAGGTCCTTTACGCAGGCCTTATGGACGGAAAGAGCGCAAGAAATATTGAATTTACCGAAAAACAGCTTGAATACATTTCCGTAATGGACCTTATATCCTTCAAGCCCGTTATCTATGCCGCCAATGTGGACGAGGGCAGTGTGGTAGACGGCAACGAATATACCGAAGCCTTGAAAAAGGCTGTGGCAGGGGAAAACAGCGAGGTTTTGATCGTATGCGCATCCGCCGAAGCGGAGATCGCGGAATTGGACGAGGACGAGCAGGCAGTTTTCCTTGAGGATATGGGACTTGCCGAATCCGGCCTTAACCGTCTTATAAAGACTTCGTATAAATTACTGGGACTCATTTCCTTCCTCACCGCAGGCACTCCCGAGGTGCGCGCGTGGACAATTCCCGCAGGCACAAAGGCGCCCAAGGCGGCAGGAAAGATACACAGCGATATCGAGCGCGGATTTATCCGTGCCGAGGTAGTGGCGTACGATGCTCTTATGGAAAAAGGCTCTATGACCGCCGCAAAGGATGCGGGTCTTGTAAGAAGCGAAGGAAAAGAATACGTAATGGAGGATGGGGACATCGTACTGTTCCGCTTTAACGTGTAATATGAAGAAAATAACTGTTGTTTTACTTGCTCTGGTTATGTGTATGGGCGTGTTTTCCTTTGCTGTTTCCGCAGAGGAGATCACCCAGACCGTAACCGCAGAAAACCGCGGCAGAGGAGAAAACGAGCTTATCGTATATACCCCTGCGTTCGGTGCGTCCACCGCCACCAACCAATGGGGTGCGGAAGCGGTAGTCGATGCGGATAACAAAATAATCCGCGTAACTACCACGGGTAACGAAACCATTCCCGAGGGCGGATTCGTTGTTTCGGCACACGGCGATATGAAAGCCTGGGTAACCGAAAACTGCAAGGTGGGTATGTACTGCTATTACGATGCACGCTCCTCCACCATACTTCTCTCTACCGAGCCCACCGCATTCGGCGGAATGTATTATACCGTTCAGCGGGAGATCACGAGTGTAAACGGCACCCGCGGCGAAGGCGCCCTTGTAATATATAACCAAAGCGGCAAGACCGGCACCAACGAGTGGGGCTATGAGGTCATCGTCGGCGCGGACGGACGCGTTACCGCAGTTGGCGGCAACAACAGCACCGTTCCCAAGGGCGGATTTGTAATCTCCGGCCACGCTTCAAATTCGGAATGGCTTACCAAAAACGCCCGCATTGGTATGAAGGCTTCTTACGATGCCGCCGCAAAGACAGTTACGCTGGAAATGGATGCTTTTGCATATGTTTCCCAGATAGATACGTGCATTCAGCAGTTAAAGGACAAGCGGGATTCGGGCAAAAAGAATTTCGCATATTACGATTACGAATTTATTGATTCCTGCATAAACCAAATGGTTTCTCTCCGCTCCAAATACGAAAGCCTTACGGATGAAACCGAAATGGCAAACTGTATTGCGGATATAAACGCACTTCTCAACGTGGGACTTTCCGCCTGCGCAGAAAGCCGCACCGTTGAATACCGCGGCGCGTGGATAAGACCCACACAAAAGACCAAGCAAGAGGTTTCGGATTACGTTCAGCGTCTTTACGATGCGGGTATAAACACCCTTTGTGTAGAAACTCTTTACGATTCCACCCTCATTTTCCCCGCACCCGAGGGAAGCGATTTCGAGCAAAATCCCAAATTCGGCGGCTTCGACGTGCTTGAGGCTTACGTTGAGGAATGCCACGCAAGAGGAATGGAACTGCACGTATGGATGCCTGTTTTCTATTCCTCCCACACCACCTGTCCCAACCTCGAAAGAAGCGTATGGTATAAAAACCCCACTTGGCGCAACATAAACAACAGCGGCAAGGACACCTGCGTTAACGATGACGACGATTTCTGCTTCCTCAACCCCGCCCATCCCGAGGTGCAGGAGTTCCTGCTGGGCACTTATCAATACATACTTGAAAACTACGATATCGACGGCTTTGAATTGGATTATATCCGTTATCAGGACGGTATCAACGACGATTACGGCTACGATGCCCTCACCGTCGGCGGATTCAAGGCAAAATACGGAGTTACTCCCAAGTACGATACCTCCGCTACTTATTGGGATAACTGGGTACAGTACCGCTGTGATATCATCACCGGCTTCGTGGGTAAAATGCGCACTCTGTTCAATGAATACGGCGAAGACGTGCTTCTCTGCGCAGACGTGGGATCCGATGCCGCAGGCGCCCGCAACGGCTTGTATCAGGACTACGGAAATTGGATAGAAAAGGGCTGGATCGATCTGCTCAAGCCCATGTCATACACCTGGGATTCCGTTGAGGCAACGGATAAAAACGTTGATAAAATGAACGGCAAATTCTTAGCGTCCGGTATCGGCGTATATGCAGATTCCTACAGCGGCTACGATGCGGCTACTCACGTTATCCTCGCCAACGAAAAAGGGGCGGACGGCGTTATGTTCTTTGAAGCCTCTACCTATCTGGGCAAGAGCACCTCGGATTTCCTTGTGAAAAACGGTGCGTTCAGAAACAGAGCTGTCACTCCCACCCTTGATATAGAAAAAGCCCTTACCGCCTCGGCGGATTACGCTATTGACAGAATAGTAAATATCATTCTTCCCTTCGGCGGCAAATCCAAAGCCGACTGCGAAAGCTTAAAAGCAAAGCTTGAAGCCTTCAAGGGCGCGGTTTCCACTACCGAAAACGACGTTCTCGTAAACACGGTGAAGGATATTATCGCATCTCTCGGCACCTCCGCCGCAGATAAGGCGATAAAGAGCGACCTTGAATATATCGTAAGAATTTTAAGCAATACTCAGCGCACCGTTGTAAGCGATGAGGATATTCCCGATACGGGCATTGATGACAGCGCCGTAAGCGAGTACGAAAGCTCCTACGAGGAAAGCGTTAAATCCGAGGAAAGCCGTATCGAGGAAAGCAAAAAGGAAGAAAGCTTAAAAGAAGAAAGCATCAAAAACGAGCAGAATAAAAACGATTCTTCCGCTTCCGCTCCCTCAGACAAGGAAAACGGTAAAAGCGGTACCGTTATGTGGATCGCCTGCGGCGTAGTAGGCGTAATACTGGTTGCTTCTCTTGTAGTAATTGTAAAGAATAAGGGGCGCTCGGTAAAATAAAATCAAATAATAAAAGCTCCGATATGAGCTTTTTAATGAGGAATGAGAAACCCACCCCACAAAACCTGCGGTTTTGCGGGGAACCCCGGCAACCCACCCCAAAAACGCATAGCGTTTTCGGGGAACCCCGGGAATGCGACGCGATGCGAAGCATCGCTAAATGAGGAATTACGGAAGATTTTTGTTCTGTGAACAAAAATCAACCACCATTCATCATTCATCATTTATCATTTCTCATTCAAAAAAACCTCCGATTTCTCGGAGGCTTTTTGATCACTTTTTCTTCTTGGAAGCCAAGTACACCATAAAATAATATATGTGGTAAAACGCTACTATATACACCAAAAACAAGCCTACCACGCAGAGGGGATACAAAACGGCGTTTCCGTTTACGAAATTATACACGATATCGTAAGGCGTGCCGTCCCCCGCCCGCAGGAACATATAGTTGTAATCCAAAGCCTTGTTGGCTATTGCCGCCGCAGCGCAAAAGCCCAAAAGTATGCACACGGTCATCCAAATGTTTTTCTTTTTCATACTTATCATTTTGGAAAAGCCGATATACAGCGCCGCAAAGCCTGAAACGGAATGAGTAAATCCGGACACCACGTTATCAAAGCTCAGCACGGGATACGCACTGTAGTTTTGTCCTGCGCAATAAGTGCCCATAACCGCGCCCAACACGCCGAAAATAAACACAAAATCCAGTGCCGCCTGTTTTAATCTGCCGTTTGTGAGTGCGGCGATGGGAATGGCGATAAGCTGAATACTGCACAAAAACAAGGGAAGATCGTAAAGCCACGCCCAGGGGTCGGCGGAACGGAAGCACAAAATAATTATCTTAAAAAGCTCCGCCGAATCGATAATAATTGCCGCCCACAAAAGCACGCGGTTTTTGGTCTTTTCGTCTTTATTTTTGTTTTTGCTTCCCAGTAAAACGGCGGAAACCACCATTATTACCATTAAAAGCGAAACAAAGGTTAAATGCTGCCGGGAAAAATACCCTTCGGGCACACGTTGGTACCCGCCGAAACCGAAAAATTCTTTCATAACAAAATCCTTTTCTATAATAAAAAGAACATAATTTGATTTTTTTCGACTTAGTGCAAAGGATATATTAACACATATACGGCATTTTGTCAATTCGCATACAGAAATGCCCCAAGAAAACATGGTTTTCTTGGGGACCCCGAAAATTTAAAGGCAGGCTCACGGTAAAGCCTGCCTTTGAATTTTCGGGGTACTCTTATTACTTTTTGCTTTGTACGTTTTCGTAGAAGTTGATGGTTTCTTCCATATCCGATTCGGCTTTATCCTTGATCGCGTCAAAGGTAGAAGTGAAGGAACCTGCGGGCTTGGTGATCAGCTCGTGAAGCATGGTATCCATACCACCCCACTTGTAGATCATACCGATATCGCATCCGCGGGAAGCGAATACGATATCAAGCATTCTTACGGTATCATCATCGCGGGTCTTCTGGTACTTAAGAGCTATATCATAGTAAGCAACAGCAAGGTTTGCCTTGGAATGTGCGCCCATAACCTCCAGTGCGATACCTACCATCTCGTACTGCTTATCGGTAAGACCGATAGGAATGCAGAATGCGTTGGAGGTCCAGGGGTTAACCAGAGTATAGAAGTTTTCCTGCTCGGAGTTGTACTTGGGGAAGGGAACCAGACCGAAATCGTCTTCCATCTCCCTGTAGGAGCTGGTGGATGCGGGACCGGAAAGATCAAAAATAGATCTGCCTTCTACAAACGCCTTGGTAATAAGGGTGGCGGGCCACTGAACTACGCCGAAGTAATCGTTTGCGCAAACGTAGTAATCTCTGTTCTGCATAAGCTCAAGAATGTTTTCGATAACGCCAACGGAACGATCGTTATAAATAGTAATTTCGGGCCAGCCGTCTGCACCGATAGAAGCGGTACGCTCACCGGAAGCATAGAACAGATACCACATATCGTCATACTGTCCGCCGTAGCCGAACTGATCCTGATAGTCGATCTTGCCGTCCTGATTAAGGTCGTTCTTAACGGTCTTTGCCATTTCGATAACCTTATCAATAGTCCATTCGTTGTTATCAACCAGATCATAGGGGCTCTCAAGACCGTATTCAACGATAAGGTCCTTGTTGAATGCGATACAAGAGGTAGCGTCCTTGTTGGTGATACCGATATCGCCGATAGTGAAATAAAGTGCGCCGTTAAGGGTCATTTCCTTGTTAAAGGACTGATCCCACCAGGGCTGGGACATATCCAGATAAGGAACCTCTCCGCTGAGCAGGTCAACGAGGATACCTTCTGCCGCGAGGGCAGCGCAGTCATAAAGGCAGGGAGCCGCAACGTGATAAGACTTTGCGCCGGTTACAAGGTCATCGCGCATATAAGCGATAGTGTCGCCATGATGACGGCTCTTATCGTATATGTACTTTTCCTCAATAACCAATCCGTACTGCTCGTAAAGCACATTTGCTCTTTCACGAAGCGCATCGTTAACTACCTCGGGAAGCTGATTTTCCTGATCATCAAGGTAATCGTTATAGAGGATCTCGGAATTCGCGGTTTCGTTTACGCCGGAAGTAAGGAAGATGATCTTTTCTCCGTTATAATTCTTCTGGGGTACGTTTGCCACGTAATCGCCGGAATCGGAAATGTCGCTATTGCTCAGGTTCTCATCAGGCGTGTTGTTGCAGGAAGCAAGCGCCGCGCCTACGAGCAAAACCAGCAATATTACAGCCAATGTTCTTTTCATTAAAAATATTCCTCCGTTTTTTATTTTTTATTGATACAGAGCAATTATAACACCGTTAAAGCCAAAAATCAAGACGGTGTGTTGACAATTTACAATTTTACAAGTATAATGAAATGATGAATGATGAATGATGAATGAGAAATGATGAATTATGGTTGATTTTTGTTCTGCGAACAAAAATCTTCCGAAATTCCTCATTTAGCGATGCTTTGCATCGCGTCGCATTCCCGGGGTTCCCCGAAAACGCTATGCGTTTTTGGGGTGGGTTCATCGTTTCTCATTAAAAACGAGTGAGGTATATCTATGGAAATAAAGCACTCCTGGCAAGAAGGCCGCCGCCTCAAGACGGCAAACCCTATGATGAACATAGAATCCATAATTATGGCAGAGCGTAACGATGCCTGCAACCAGATACGTGACAGCTTCGAAACCGCCGCAGCAGACGATTATATTTTTAAAAAGAGAAAAGAAGGCTTAAAGGGCTTCGGTATAATGCATCTGCTTATTGCCGCATACGTGCGCACCGTATCCCAGCGCCCCGGAATAAACCGTTTTATACGGGGACAGCGTGTGTACGCCCGCAATAATATCGAGGTGGCAATGACCATAAAAAAGGAAATGCGCCTTGATGCGCCGGATACCGTTATAAAAATGGAATTCCCCGCAGATGCCACCGCAGAGGACGTTTACCGCATCGTAAACAAGGAGATAGAAACCGCCCGCAACGAGGTAAGCGGCTTTGATGACGTTGCAAAGATCCTCGGCTCTCTGCCCAGATTTTTGCTTAAATTCGCCGTGTGGGTGCTTAAAAAGATGGATTACCACCGTATGCTTCCCCGCGCCCTTTCCAAGCTTTCCCCCTTCCACGGGTCTATGATAATCACGTCCATGGGCTCTTTGGGAATCCCGCCCATTTACCACCATATATATAATTTCGGCAACGTGCCTCTGTTTATATCCTTCGGCGCAAAGCGAAGCGTGGTAGAGCTGGACAAAAACGGCGCTCCCGTGGACAGAAAGTACGTGGATTACTGCGTGGTTACCGACGAGCGCATCTGCGACGGACACTATTTCGCCTCCGCGCTGAAGTACCTCCGCACTGTTTTGTCCAATCCGGAAGTGTTGGATGAAAAGCCTGAAAAAGTAATAGAAGACATAAAATAATGTCGCTCTTGTCGCTCGGTAAAACACCGTAGACCAAAAACGCAAATAGATTTGATACGTAATAACAAATGCGAGAGGTTTTAGTTAATCTCTCGCGTTGTTGTTTTTGTTTAGGTAGAAATTCGTAAACGAATTTCTTTTTATTTGCGTTTTTTAAACGTCTTTACTTCGCTAGCTGTAGATTACTA
>CAZAJX010000050.1:0-9587 GCA_964485815.1 uncultured Oscillospiraceae bacterium | reverse complement strand
CACAAAAAAACAAAGTCTATCTCTTGCTTGAAATAGACTTTGTCAGTAATCTGAGAGTGGACCTTTTAAGTCCACTCTGATTTTTTATTGTTGTAATTCTATTTCACGTATGGCTCGATGGTGAAGCTGGATTTCTTATCGTTTCCAAAAAGACCGAAAGCAAATATTGAAAGAGCCACAAGTCCAAACAGCGCGTCAATTATGAGCGATTGATAAATGTTCACACCGTCTGCGGGAGTAGAGAAGGGAAGACGTATGAACGACCAGGGGGAACGCATTGCCACCGAGAGGGAATATCCGTACTGAGTAAGTACCTGATAAGCAGATAAAAGTATGCGGGCAACCGCGTTAAGTATAAGTGATAAAGCGCAAACGGAGATGGTGGCGGGTACGCTTTTTTTCTTACCCAAAAGCTTAGAGAACAAGAAAGTAATAATTACCGAAGCGAAACACAGCAGGGAAACGCCGTATGTGAAAGCGGTTCCGAAGGTAAGCAGCTTGCCCAATCCGTAGGAAAGACCGATCAAAAGCGCAAATCCGATTACCGCACCGATCACCGCGCCGATAACGCCTTTTGCTATCTGACTTTTATTAGCTTTTTCGGCAGTTTTCTTTTTGTTGTTATCAAGACTTTCTTTAAGAGCACAGCTTTCGCAAATAAGGGAAAGCACGCCGTCACGGTTAAGAACCATGATCTTTTTATGTGCAAAGGGAGTTCCGCATTTTACGCACTTGTCGGAGCAGGGAATTTCGTTAGCGGCAAGCATATCCACCGTCGCATCGATTATCTGTCTGAATTCTGTAAGCTCACAGTTTGCGGAAATAGTTATTCCGTCTGCCTCAATAGTGCATATACATTGAGCAAATTCGTTAACGGTTTCAGTAAGTGCTTGTGAAAACTCAAAAGCAAATACGGAATCTTCATCGGTATTAAAAGGACATCCGAAAAATGCGATCTTCTTTCCGTTCCGTTCGTTTATAGCCACAAGATAATCTCTGTATATGCCGAATGCCAGTTCATCCTTTGTGCCGCCGAAAGCGATATTTTTAAGTCCAAGATCTCTTGCAAGGACCTCAGTAGATTTTGTAAGCATAGTTTACCTCACAAAAATAGTTTTTTATATTTTATCAATATATTGAGCAAAAGTGGTTAACAAAATGTTAACAATTTGTCTTTTTAAAAAGCCTTTTCCGCATTATGTAAATATACACAAATTAACACCGTTATTTTTTGGTGTTTTTTTGACATAATCATTGACAAAACCTTAAAAAAACTGTATATTTTACTTGTAAAAGTTTTTGCATTTTTGGAGGATAAAAATGAGCAATAAATTGCTTGATTTGAAAAATATTTCGGTTTGTTTTGATGACACTGTAATACTTAAAAATATAAACCTTTATATTTGCGACGGTGAGTTTATTACGCTGTTGGGTCCTTCCGGATGCGGTAAAACCACCACGCTCCGTATTATTGCGGGATTTATCAATCCCGATACGGGCGACGTATTGTTTGAAGGCAAGCGTATCAATGATATTCCTTCCCACAAGCGTGAGATCAATACCATTTTCCAGAAATATGCTTTGTTCCCTCATCTTAACGTTTATGAGAACATAGCTTTCGGTTTGCGCTTAAAAAAGCTGCCCGAAAAAGAAATAAAGAACACCGTTGAGGAAATGCTCGCTCTCGTAAACCTCAAGGGATTCGGCAAAAGAAATATAAATTCTCTTTCCGGCGGTCAGCAGCAAAGAGTTGCCATCGCACGTGCTCTGGCAGTACGCCCCCGCGTTTTGCTTTTGGATGAGCCTTTGGGAGCGTTGGACCTTAAACTGCGTAAGGATATGCAGAACGAGCTTAAATCCATCCAGCAACGACTTGGTATTACATTCATTTACGTTACCCACGATCAGGAAGAGGCACTCTCTATGTCGGATACCGTTGTCGTTATGGACAACGGCGAAATACAGCAGATCGGCACTCCTCTTGATATATATAACGAGCCCAAAAATGCTTTCGTTGCGGATTTTATCGGCGAGAGTAATATTCTTGACGGAAAAATGCTTGATGATTACCGCTGCTTCTTCTCCGGCAAGGAATTTAAATGTCTTGACACCGGATTTGAAAAGAACGAGCTCGTTGACGTTGTTGTCCGTCCCGAGGATGTTGATGTTGTTCCCGTTGAAGAGGGAATGGTATGCGGCACCGTTACCAACCTTACCTTCAAGGGCGTACATTACGAAATAATTGTCGATATCGGTAATTTCAAGTGGATGATACAGACTACGGATTATCAGCCCGTGGGTGCGCGTATCGGTCTTAAGATAGACCCCGACGCTATTCACGTTATGAAAAAGAGTGAGTATTCCGGCAAATTCGGCGATTACAGCACCTTCTCCGATGAAATCGAAGAAATGTCTATTAACGACGAGGAGCAGGAATAACTATGAAGAAAAAGAATTCACTGGCTCAGCGTCTGCTGGCGGCACCTCACGTGCTGTGGTCGGTTTTGTTTATCGTAGCACCTCTTGCCATAGTACTGTTTTATGCCTTTACGGATGCTTCCTTCCATTTTTCGGTTGCTAACTTTACAAAATTGTTTAACGATGGCACCGCAGAGGTATTTACTCTTTCTCTGGCATTTGCCTTTTGCGCCACCTGCATTTGTCTTGTGGTTGCATATCCTTTGGCATATTTTATTTCAAGAACAAGCAAAAAAACTCAAAATACCTTGGTTATGTTATCAATGCTGCCTATGTGGATGAACTTTCTGCTTCGTACATACGCTTTGTCTTTTTTGCTTGAGGACACAGGTTTCTTAAATAATATTCTCAAGTCTGTGGGATTTGACGGAGTTTCTCTTATAAACACTCCCGGTGCGGTTATTTTCGGCATGGTGTATAACTTCCTGCCGTATATGATCCTTCCCATTCATTCCGTTATTTCCAAAATAGACAAAAACGTTATCGAGGCTGCAGAAGATCTTGGCTGTAATCGCTTGCGAGTAATTTCAAGAGTTATTATGCCTCTCAGCGTACCCGGTATCGTTTCGGGTATAACTATGGTATTCGTTCCTTCTGTCAGTACCTTCTACATTTCACAGCAGTTGGGACCTACGGACTTCGTTTTGATAGGTGACGTTATCGAAACCTATTTCAAATCATCTGCCGCATCGTCTTATCATCTCGGCTCGGCTATTTCTTTGGTTTTGATGATACTTATATTTATCTGTATGGCGATAATGAACCGCTTCTCGGATGATGATGCAACAGGAGGTATAATGATATGAAAATAGGTTCCAAGCTTTATATGGCACTCGTTTTCCTTTTGTTATATGCTCCCATAGTAGTTCTTATTGTGTTTTCGTTCAACTCGTCAAACAGTATGGCAGTATTTGAAGGTTTTTCTCTTAAGTGGTATAAAGAGCTTTTTAATAACGATGCTGCTATCACAGCTTTACTCAACTCCCTCATTTTGGCTTTTTCTTCCGCAATTATTTCTACAATTCTCGGAACGATTGCCGCTGTGGGAATTCACAAGATGCGTTCCAAATACGTTAAGTCCGCTGTAATGAACGTAACCAATATTCCTATGATGAATCCCGATATTGTTACCGGTGTATCTATGATGTTGCTTTTCGCTCTCTGCGGAACACTTATCGGATTCGGAATTTTGGGATTTTGGACATTGCTTATAGCTCATATAACTTTCAACATTCCGTACGTTATCCTTTCCGTTTTGCCCAAACTCAAGCAGATGGACCCCCGTCTGCCCGAAGCGGCAATGGACCTTGGCTGTACACCGTTGCAAGCGTTTTTCAAGGTAGAAATACACGAAATTCTTCCGGGTATCTTTTCCGGTTTGTTGATGGCATTCACTTTGTCTTTGGATGATTTTGTTATCAGCTATTTCTGTGCAGGTAACACCTTCCAGACATTGCCTATATTCATTTATTCCCAGACAAAAAAACGCGTTACACCGGATATGAACGCTTTGTGCGCAATTATTTTTGTAACAATACTCGTTTTATTGCTTGTCCGTAACTTTGCCACGGACAGACAGATTGGAAAAAACAGCAGAAAAAAAGCACGTAATTGATGTTTTCAAAGGAGATACAGAATTGTCAAAAAAGTTTTTGTGTGTTTTTGTTGTACTTACAGTTATTCTGTGTCCGCTTCTTTCCGCCTGCGGGGAAACGGAGGAAATTGAATTTTCTGTTACCGCAGAAACCGCTTCAATTGATTATTCAAAATACGAAGGTGTAACCCTGAACGTATATAACTGGGGCGAGTATATTTCGGACGGTAGCGACGGCTCTGTGGATATCAACGCAGAATTTACAAAGCTTACCGGCATAAATATTAATTATACCAACTTTACAAGCAACGAGGATATGTATAACAAGATCGTAAACGGCGGCGTTTCCTACGATATCATCATACCCTCCGATTATATGGTTGAAAAGCTTATCAGGGAAGAGCTTGTACTTGAGCTGGATTTTAACAATATTCCCAATTACAAGTATATCGCATCCGAATACAAGGATTTGTATTTTGATCCTCAAAATGCGTACAGCGTGCCGTACAGTGTCGGTATGGTCGGTCTTATTTACAACGCTACCATCGTTACTGAAGAATTGGACAGTTGGGGCGCCCTTTGGGATAGTAAGTATGACGGACAGATACTTATGTTCAACAATCCCCGCGATGCATTTGCTATCGCCCAGTTTCTTGAAGATATCGATATAAATACCGAATCCGAGGAAGAGTGGACGGCAGCGAAAAACAAGCTTTCCGAGCAAAAGCCCTTTGTCAAGTCCTACGTTATGGATGAAATCTATAACAAAATGGAAAGCGGCGCCGCAGCGTTGGCTCCCTATTATGCAGGCGATTATTTCAGTATGTATGAAAATAATCCCGATCTCGCCTTTGTTTATCCCAAGGAAGGCACCAACATATTTGTTGATTCCGTTTGCATTCCCGCAAGCACGAAAAACAAAGAAGCCGCAGAACTGTACATTAACTACTTAATGGATCCCAATGTGGCTTTACAGAATGCGTATATGATATGCTACGCTTCGCCCAACACCGCAGTTGTTGAAAATGAAGAGTACCTCGCTTTTCTCGACGAACTTCACCCTGAAGCCTATGATATTCTTTATAAGGATATGGGCGAATATTACAGAGGCATCTATGGCGAAGACGTTGATATAAGAGAGTACTACTTCCGTGATCTGCCGGACGAAACGCTGAATACTATGAACACTTTGTGGAACAGTCTTAAAATTGAATCTACAGAAGAGAGTTCTACGGATTTCGTGTACTATTTCTGCGCAGTTGTTATAGCTTTTCTTCTTGTAATGTTTGTCATTTCCAAGATAAAGAAATATAGGCGCGAACACGTCTGATAACCAAAAGGAGATTATTATGACCAAAAGAGTTTTTTCTCTGCTTTTAGCGTCTTTGATGCTGTTTTCCATCGTCGCAGGGGTCAGCAGTTGTAAGGAAACGCCTGCTGATTACAGCAACGAGGACAGCGGAATAACCTTCGTGCTTGATAAGACCGAATTTTCCGCAAACACGCTCAACCTTCCTCTTACCAACCAGGATATCGCTTTGTATGACCGCAACTATGTAATCGACGGGGAATCAACCGCTTTTATCGGAGGCGATCATACCGGCAGAACCTTGGTTACTGTGCGCTATAATCCGTCTTATAACGAATTTTCCATTATGGCGATCGACGATTCCGAAGGTGAAAAGTCCGAAACTTTAATTCCCGTAAACGGTTTTGTCGCAAGCATTCCCTCAAATCTTCTTGAAGGCTTGCGTGTTCGTGAATCCCAGGTGGTAACCGTTGTAGGATATAACAACAGTTACGAGCGCCTTGATCTTGCATCCTTTATTCCCACCGATTCAGCTCTTGCCCGCCGCGTTTATTACGTTGATCCCGTTGAAATACCTACGGATGATCTTGTTTATTACGTTTCTGCTGATTATAAAACAGATATAACCTTGGGTGATAACGTCTATGCCGCTGTACTTGAGCAAAAGAACGCAAAGAACTTTTCTGTTTCCGAGCTTTTAAAAAACGGTACTTTGAGTGCAGGCACGAGTGCTATCGTGTTCGTTGGCAAATATAATTGTCAATACGCCGAAAAGGTATTGACGAAAGGTGCTTATATTATGCTTTCTAACCTTGAATCCGCAAATTCAGTTTGCCATGAATCTGCAATTAAATTAAACGATAAAGTTTATAAAATCGGTTCTGAGTTTACCAACGTTTCTATGGAAAAGGACGGTATATATCTTTACGATTCCGCATTTTCCGCTGGTGCAACGCCCAAATGCGAAAAGGATTTCGTTGCCGTTGCGGTTAAGGACGGCATGGTGGTATACACAGGCGAGAAAAACGAAAGACTTGTCATTCCCACCAATGCGGGATACGTGCTCGTGTTCTGCGGTGACAGCGTTTCTCTTGCCGAGAATTATTCAATGGGAGAAAACGTTGATGAAATACTTGTTTTCCCCGAAAATACTCCTGAGAAGTTTGTAAAGATCAATAATTACTGTTATTCCTTTACGGAGATCAACGTTCCTTTTAATGATGACCTCGTTCTTTATACCGCAAATTACGGCGAAACTACCGGTACTTCCGGCACCGTCGCTGAAATTGCCATTCAGAACGGCAAGGTAATATCCGTTACCACATCCGGCGGAAACACCGCTATTCCCGAAAACGGATACGTTCTTTCCTTCGCCGCAAAGGGAACCAATCTTGCAAATTGTAAAGCTGTTTCTGTAGGCGATACCGCACGTGTTGCCCTTGATAAATGCGAGTATTCTATGACACAGCTTGATATTTCCACCTTTAACTCCACCCGCCTTACCGATTACCTTGTTATTTTTGACAAGGGCAGCAGCACCGGCTCCAACCAGTATGGCTTTGAGATCGGCGTTGATGAGAACGGAATTATGATCTCTGCTTCCAATTTGGGCAATATGAATATCCCCAAAGGCGGATACGTAATTTCCGGACACGGCGTAATGCACGAAGCTATCGCCGCTAACTATATTTACGGCGGTTCGGTAAAGCTCTTAAAGGAAGAGAAAAAGGTTGTTTTCTATTCCACACCTCTTTCTATGCAGACCGATGTAACTGCCGCTCTTAACAATGTTAAGGATCAGTTCAGTCAGGCGGAGCAGGCGCTTTACGATATCGATTATCAGTTTATCGGAAGCAAGCTCGATACCTGCAAAGCACTCATTGAGTCTGTTGAGTCTTCCGCATCTGACGGAGATCCCGTAAACGCTATTAACGCACTGTATGAGATCACTCTTCAGCTTGCGGACCTTAAGGAAGCAATGATCACCGATAAGGCTGTTGAAGAACGCTCTGTATGGTTCCGTTCCAATGTAAAGAGCGATGAAGATGTTCTTGCCGTTATCAAAAAGTGTGTTGAGTACAATATAAACGCCATTTACGTTGAAACCTGGTATAACGGTAAAACTATCGGTAAGACGAACAATCCTCTTATCCAGCATTATACCGCACAGCACGGTGATTACGATGCTTTGGAGGGCTTCGTTCGTATCGGACACGAGTATGGAATTCAGATCCACGCTTGGGTAGAAAACTTCTTTATCGGTACTACCAACCAGCAGCAGAACGATTCCGCCCATATCAGCAACCATAACGAAGATTGGCTGCTTTTGGATAAGGATGGAAAGAATTATTACGTTTCCGCTGAATACGGCAACTTTATATTCCTTAATCCTCAGAACCGTGAATGCCGCGATCTCGTGCTTTCCGTTTACCGCGAGCTTCTCGAGAATTACGAAATAGACGGCCTGCATCTGGATTATATCCGTTATCCCGAGCATAACGGAGCCGCAGATTTCGGCTATAACCAAGATACCATCAAGGATTTTCAGCAGGAATACGGCTATAAGACCGATCCTCATAACTATGAGCCCGGCACACAGCAGTATAAGGATTGGATCAAATACAGACAGAACGTTATTACCTCCTTTGTAAAAGAGGTAAACGATCTGGTTAAGGAGATCCGTCCCGAGGTTTGGATCACCGCCGCTTGTTATCCTTCTCTTACTGATGCTCCCAATCAGATCTATCAGTACACTACCGAATGGGTAAAGCTGGGTTATATTGACCAGGTATTCTCTATGACCTATTCCAACGGTACCGAGTACGTCACATCCAATGCATCAAGCTTTATTAAGGCTTGCGAGGATAAAGCGCTGTATTCAACCGGTCTTACACTTTTCTCCGGCAACTCCGGCGAAGAGCTGCTCAGCCAGATAAACGCTACCCGTGATGTAGGTGCAACCGGTCAGGCTCTGTTCTCCCTCAGTTCTCTTCTCGGCTTTGAAGAATACGAGAATATCATTATCAATCACGCATACCGCACCAAAGCAGTATCTTTGTTTGATGTTGACGGCGCCGTTCTTGCATACGCAAACGATCTCTTGGGAAAGTGCGACGGAGTATATTCACAGCGCACAGAAGGTCAGGAAGCTGTTATAGCCAATGTTAAAAAACTCCTTAACGAGATAAAGACTGAGGCTGAAAAGCAGGAATACGTTACCGTAGAGGAGCAGAAAGCCCTTCTGGCGTACGCACTGGAAAGAACCGAGGCAATCCTTACCGAGGCTGAAAATGCAGGCAGCAGCCTTAAAAACGCTCTTGAACGCGAGGTAGGGGAGATGGATTATAACCTTTCTGTCCTCCACCTGCGTATGGAAGCCAAAACCGAAAAGTAATAGATAATTTGAACGCCTGATGTTTTTTCAGGCGTTCAATTAGTAAAAGGGTAATTATGTTTATAGCAGATGAATACATTAATGGGTTAACGAAACGTCTTGAAATCGAATTTAAAGAACGTCTTGTTTATGTCGGTTTGCAAGGCAGTTATTTGAGAGGCGAAGCTACTGAAAACAGCGATATTGATATAATGGTGGTTATTGACGATATTACCGTTTCAGATCTTGAGAAATACAGAAATGTAATTTCCAAAATGCAGAATTGTGATAAATCTTGCGGTTTTATTTGCGGTTTAGAGGAGATTAAAAACTGGAATCCTCTTGAAATATGCCACCTTTTGCGTACCACCAAGGATTATTACGGTAGTCTTACAGAGCTTGTTCCCAAATACACAGAAAGCGATGTGCGCAATTATATAAAGGTTAGCGTGGGAAATTTGTATCACGAGCTATGCCATCGATACATCTACGCATCTACTGAAAAGAATGTTGTCAAATTGCCGTACACTTACAAATCCGTGTTCTTTATATTACAGAATACTCATTATCTGGAAAGTGGTGATTTCGTAACAACTAAGCAAGAACTTTTAAAGGAATTGAACGGTATTGACAAGCAGGTTCTGGCTACTGCTTTGAAGTTATCAGCTGAAAAGGAATACGATTTTGACAAAGCGTTTCATCTACTGTTTTCGTGGTGCAAGGAAAAACTAAAAAGAATATAATCTCTCTAACAACAAAAAGGCGTCCCGTTTGGGACGCCTCAGATTACTGACAAAGTCTATTTCAAGCAAGAGATAGACTTTGTTTTTTTG
>CAZAJX010000049.1:0-10197 GCA_964485815.1 uncultured Oscillospiraceae bacterium | reverse complement strand
TGCGACTTTTGCAAAAAAAATAACCGCTGACTTTATCTTTGTCAGCGGTCTGAAGTCCTCCGCAAAATTGCGGAGGACTTGATCTTTTTGATTATCAAAATTACTTGTATTTCTCCAACTCATCAGATATTTTATGGTATACAAGCTGATTGGGATAATAGCGGTAATCCGAAAAGATATCTATTCCGCGCCCCTCGAAATGCTGCAATATCGCGGCGGCGCAGGCTGCAGAGCGACTTTGACCAAAATCGCATTGGCAGATAATATCGCGCCCCTCAGCTCGTACTTCATAAATAAATTGTGCAAGTTCGTCTGCCTCTGCGAGATAGGTTTCGTAGGTATAGCCGTAATCGCCAAGTATCTCGATATCAATGTCGGGAATCAGAACGTTAAATACGCGGTCACACACATTCCCGAAATAAATCCGTACTTCCTCGGCTCTGCGTGTTTTACGCGGACTGCAAAAGCTGATGACGGCGGTGTTCTTCGGAAATTCGCCCTTCATCAGTTCTTTAATCGCTTCGCGTGAATAAATCTCAACTTTCATTTTACACCACTCCCTAAAATTCAATATAATTGTAGTTGCTATCCTGCAAACAACGTATGTACCCGTCACCACTACAATGGCGCGTTTTACGCAATCGTCGGTTGACAAGCCCTTGGGATGAGGATTATAGTATTTATACATCTTGATTTTTCCTTTCTCTCAATGACTGTTTATACTGTTCGCGGTACTCGGCAAGCGTTGCACCGTTTGCGGCGGAATAGTGGTCCTCCGGGAAGCCATCGTATTCCCAACCGCAATGATGGCAAATATCGTAATTATCCAGCGTTTTGTGTTTGCAAACGGGACAGAGGATAACCGTATGATCCTCGTCATAAACCGTGCCAACGGGCGGCAAAACACGCTCGCCATACTCTCCGCGTATAGCGGCATAAATGCTTTCTTTCATATCTGCACCATCTGAACCTTTTCGTGCTTTATTTCGGGATAGCCCGAACAAACGGAAATAAAAATCTGTCTGTCGAGAGAGGCAAGTCTTTCAAGAATAGGAGTGATATCTATAGCTTCATCCAGGCGATCAAAGCAATCGTAAATGAAGATTGGTCGGTCGTCGTCACAAAGGATTACATCTGCGGTATTAAGCAGTACATTGGAATTGTCCCCGCCGCGCTCGTTGCACTTATGGATAAACTCACTGGCATCGTCCTCTGAAAATCGAATACTGTTTGGCTCGAAGTTTACGGCAAGGCGATAGTCGCCCATAAAATCGGCGTTGCGAATATAGCATACGCCATAATTCTTATTATCAATTTCAATATCAGCATGAACTACGAAGCATCCATCGTCGATGCAGTCGGGATCGTTTTGCACGCCGTAATCGCCAATCAATTCGCGTATAAGATCAAGCGCGAGATCGGAATGGCGACCGCAAAAAACGCAAATAGGAGAGGCAATGGCTAAATCGAGCTCGAGAGCGGAGGCAGACATGATCTGAAGATTATTTACTTTCATTTTTGTTCTCCTTTTAATAAAAAATAATAATTCGATACTGTGAAAGGTATCATAACACACGTTTTTAAAAATTTGAAATAAAAATGAATGTTTTTGCGCTGACCCAAACTTCACCGTATACATCTTGCAATTTTGATTATTTGCTGGTATAATACGGAAAAGAATTAAAAATAAACTTCTAGGAGTAAATTATGGAAAATATCAGAATACAAGACGATCTTTACGGATTTGTCAACCAAGAAACCTTGGATAAACTTGTTATTCCCGATGACAAGCCCACCGCAGGCGGCTTTACCGAGCTGGCAGACGGTGTTGAAAAGATAATGATGGGCGAATTTGAAGCTATGTCCGCAAGCGGTGAGTACCCCGACGAATATCTTAAGAGAGCGTGCGAATTGTACGCTATTGCAAAGGACGCAGACAGAAAAGCGGCACACGGCATTACACCCGCTTTAAACAACCTTGCTGTACTTGAAGAGGTTAAGACTACCGAGGATTTCAGCCGTCTTCACAAGACGCTGTCCTTAAAGGGAATTCCCACTCCTATGAATATAGGCGTTGATACGGATATGAAAAACACCAAGCGCCGCCTGGTATACCTTCAGGGCGCAAGCGTAATTTTGCCCGATGCATCCTACTACAAGCCCGAGATGGCGGCGCAAAAGGCGCAGATAATCGGCATATGGACAAACGTTGCCAAGGCTGTTATGGCGCAGACCGACCTTACCCCCGAACAGCAGGAACTGTACGTTAACGATGCTTTGGCGTTTGACGAAGTGATCGGTTCTCTTGCGAAGACCAGCGAGGAATGGTCAAGATACGTTGAAATGTATAATCCTATGGATACCGCCAAGGTGGGAGAAATGCTTTCCACCGTTGACTTTGACGTAATTCTGACCGATCTCTTCGGTCACGTTCCCGAAACTATCGTTGTTACCGAACCCAGATATTTTGACGGATTCGCAACCCTGTTCAACGGCGAAAGCCTTGAAAAATACAAGCACTGGGCATACGTAACGGGACTTATGAAAGCCTGCAACTTCTTGTCCGAGGAGCTTCGTGATATGGGCGGTGCCTACACACGTGCGCTTATGGGCGTTGCAAAGATGCAATCTATAGAAAAGTTTGCATACAACCTTGCTTCCGGTATGTATTCCGAGCCCGTGGGAATTTACTACGGTGTAAAATACTTCGGCGAAGAGGCGAAGAAGGATATTACCGAGATAGTTCGTCAGATAATCGATACCTACAAGACCCGTATCAAGACAAACGAAATTCTCGGTGAGGAAACCAGAGAAAAAGCAATTCTCAAACTTTCCACAATGGGTGTTAAGATGGGTTATCCCGACAAGGTGCGTGCAGTCTACGAAAAGCTTGTATTCAACCCCGAGGATTCTCTCTTTGATATAATGCTTACCCTCAAGGCTATTCGTGAAGAGGATTCCTTGAGCAAGCTGGATAAGCCCACCGAGCCCGAAAACTGGGCAATGCCCGGCCATATGGTAAACGCTTGCTACGATCCTTTTGTAAACGATATTACCTTCCCTGCGGCTATTCTGCAGGCTCCCTTCTACTCCCTTAAGCAGACCAGAAGCGAAAATCTGGGCGGTATCGGCGGCGTTATCGGCCACGAGATCTCCCACGCGTTTGACTCCAACGGCGCAAAGTGCGATGAAAACGGTAATATTAACGACTGGTGGACGGAAGACGACTTCAAGAGATTCGAAGCAAAGGTTCAGCAGATGATCGAGCAGTTCGACGGTATCGAGCTTCCTCAGGGTAAGGTCAACGGCGCGTTTATCGTAAGCGAGAATATGGCGGATAACGGCGGTATGTCTGTAACGCTGGATATTATGGCGAACACCGAAGGCGCTTCCTACGAAGAATATTTCCGTAACTGGGCAAGAGTGTGGTGCCAGAAGGCGCGCCCCGAGTACCTGCAGATGCTCCTTGCGGTGGACGTTCACGGTCCTTGCGTGCTCCGCGCAAATATACCTCCCAGAAACTTCAAGGAATGGTACAAAACCTTTGACGTAAAGGAAACCGACGGAATGTACCTCGCACCCGAAAAACGAATTGTTATTTGGTAAAAAGAATATAAACAAAAACGGCATTGCCCGAATCTACACATCAGATAAGGAAGTATTTCTATAAAACAAAAGGAATTTGCCGTACAAATTCCCTGCTTGTTACGATATAAGACAAAACCACCCGAAGAAGAACGAAAGAGTTCCTTTTCGGGTGGTATCTTTTTTGTGAAGTTTCAAACCTGCGGTTTGAAGTGAAGTTGTAATAAATTACAGTGAGGTATTTGCCTTTTTCGGCAAAAGTGAAGTTAAGTTTGCCCCCGAACACTTGCGAAGCAAACTTCACTACGAAGTAACTTCACTGCCATAAGGCAACTTCACTTGCCCGCAAGGGCAAACTTAGTTTCGGCACAGCACGGTGTATTATATAAAATACTGCCTTATGTGGCTGTGCCGAAAGGGTAATGCCGTTTTGATTCTATTTGTTTATAACGAGTTCCCGAAGGAGTTTTACGAAGGCGGCGGTATCGTTTTGCTCGCTGCACTGGGTGGCGACAACTGCGTTTTCCTCCGGCAGGACTATGGAATACTGGCAAAATGCGCCGTCTGCGCGGAAGGCGTTTTTCCTTGCGTTTACCATCCAGAACTGATACCCGTAATCCGTGCTCCAATCATCCTGAATACCTGTAGGTATCTGCTTGCTTCCCGCTTCACGCACCCATTCCTTTGATACGATACGTTTGCCGTTCCACATACCCTCATTAAGATAGAGTATACCCAGCTTCATCATATCCGAAATGGTGAGATACAGTCCCGTACCGCCGAAGGGCGTTCCGTCAGGGTCGGTTTCCCAGCCGGGAAATCCGATTTCAAGGGGCATAAACAATTTTCTGCCCAGATATTTTACCAAGGGCTCGCCTACGGCTCTTTGCACCATACAGCCTGCCATATGTGTGTCGCCATTGGAATATGCAAACTTTTCACCGGGGGTATACTGCAGGGGCTTTGAAAGCATATACGCAATATAATCGGGGAAGCCCTCCCCTTTTCTGCGGTTTGCGCCCATAAGATTATTTCCGCCCAAGCCCGAGGACATAGTGAGAAAATGTCTTAAGGTTATATCCCTCACGCCATCGTCGGTAACCACCGATGAATATTCGGGGAACAGATCCAATATCTTATCGTCAAGGCTTAATTTGCCCTCGTCAATAGCTATTCCCGCCGCCGTGGAAACAAAGCTTTTTGTGTGGGAATATATAAGGCGGGGAAGCGAGGGGATAAAATGATGCTCTATAACCATTTCCCCGTTCTGATACAGCGCCACAGCTTCGCACCCCGGATTATTCTTTGATAAAGCGTCTATAAATGCAAGTGTTCTTTCTTTCATAACCATTACTCCCTAAAAAGTGGATTTTTATTCGGTCTTCTCCCCGTCTGTAAGATAAAAAGGAATTCCGAAAGCGCCGTCATAGCGCTTTAAGTTGATGGTATCGCCTTTTTCGTAACTATCATAGGTCGAGCTGCCCACATCTAATTTAAGCTCGCCCTCTTCAACTTGCGTTATTATGTAATGATCGTCGCCGCCCTTGCTTCTGCTTTTTATATATTTATTCTCTACGGTAGCGGAAACCGACACGGGCTCGCCCGTATCAAAAATGTGGTTTGCGGCGCGCAAGGAGCCGTCTGTTACAACAACCGAGAGAATAAAAACTATAGCAAGCAACGATGCTTTTTTGCTCTTTACGTCGTTTTTAAAGACTATGCGCTTTTCATAAATAAGTATACCGAACGCCGCCGTTACAAGGGCGGCGCCGATAGCCGCGGCAATATAAAAGGTGCCTTCCCCCGAAACGAATCCATATCTTCTTCCGATAGCAAAGCTGCGGGCAAATAAGCATAAAGCCGCAAAACCCGCGGTCAAAGAAATTGACTCGTATTTTAATTCCCCTTTAACGGCGCTGTAAACGATAATACCGATCACCTGCGCCCATATCCAGAAAACAAAAAGGGTTATGTATATAACGTGGTGAGAATACCCCGAGGGTACTATAAAAAACAAAGCGGAAACGGTGGTCGCAATGCCGCTTATAAGGCTTTTGCGGGAAATATCAAACCATATGGCAAGTAACGCAAACACAGCGATACAGCATTTGCATATAAGCTGTTCGGTTGCGGTTTCCGCCCCGATGTTAAATAAAGCGGCTGCCAAAAATCCCACACAGGATACGGCAAAAAGCTTTCCTCTGATGCCGCTGAGATCAAAAGGAATTTTTCTTTTCAGTTTCACAACATCACCTCACGGCAATTATACCACGCGCGAAACACAATGTCAATAAACGGTACATACAGAAAAACACCCATAAAAACCACCCCTAAAATCCTGCGGATTTTTGGGGACCCCGTGAACACTAAATGACCCTTGATCGACTTTCTTTACAATCGACCAAGGGTCATTTATGTTCTGTCTTATTATCCAACATCATTTTAACCTCTCTTTCGTAAGATGCGGATGTTTTAACTTTAACAGCAACTCAAAGCAGCTTGCACCAATATTATATATAAATTTCTCTTAAGCGAGATAGCTGTGTGTTTTGGTCTCGGGCTACTTAATTAAAGTTAAAAGATCAAAGAAAATTAAATGAATTTCAACTATTACTTATTTTTTTGACTTCTTCAAATACTCATTACTTGCTGTTTATCACAGCTTCATCTAAAAAGATCGTTCCTTCTTTTTTCGGATAAGTTATTGCTTTCCTGAGATTTTTAATAACGAATTGTTGAATTGTTTATATATCAAGCTTTTATTCAAAGCGGAGATCTTCATATTTTTTATATATCAAGATCTCTTACTGATTGTACATTGGTATCACCCTCCCTGTGTCTATATAATACCATCCGAAACAGAGTTTTTCAATACACAATATATACAAATTGCACGAAATATTTTTGTTTATTTCGCAGAAGTTGGTAAAAACGCCCACAAAAGTATTGACAATACTTTTGTTTCTGTGTTATTCTGTATGTGTTGGGGATTCAAAAATGCGCAGTGTGCAAAGCACTGCGCTTTTTTGTCGGGGCCCCCGAGAAGCCGCAAGGCTTCTTGGGGTGATTATTGTATTGACAAGGGAAAAACGAGGTATTATAATCTAAAACGTTATTATTAATCAATTATATTTGGAGAGAATATGGCACTTAAAGCGGTTCTTTTTGATCTGGACGGAACCCTGCTCCCCTTAAAGCAGGATGAATTTTTACACGCATACTTTACACGCCTAACAGCATATATGGCGCAACAAGGATTTGAGCCCAAAAAGCTATATGAAACGGTTTATGCCGGTTGTGTGGATATGCTGAAAAATGACGGCGCAAAAACCAACGAGCAGGTTTTTTGGGACAGAATGTGCGCGGTATACGGCGAAAGCGTGTTGAACACAAAGGCGGTGTTTAATAATTTTTACAAAACGGATTTTATTTCTCTTAAGGAGTTTTCTTCCCTAAACCCAAAAGCGAAAGAGCTGATAACGTTTTTAAAATCTACGGGAATACGCACAATCCTCGCAACAAACCCCGTGTTCCCCGCCATCGCTACCCATGCCCGTATCGGCTGGGCAGGACTTAAAAAAACGGATTTTGAAATTATAACCGCTTACGAAAACTCTCGTTTTTGCAAGCCGAGCACTGAATATTATACGGATATACTCGGACAAGCATCCCTTGACCCCGAAGAATGTCTTATGGTAGGTAACGATGTGGACGACGATATGCCCGCAGAAAGCACGGGAATGAAGGTGTTTTTGCTTACAGACTGTCTTTTAAACCGTAAACAAAAAGATATCTCTATATACGAAAAAGGAAATTTTCTCGATTTAACGGAATATATTAAAAAACTTGTGGAAAAATCGCAAAAAATGTGATATAATTAAAAAACTTATTTTTCTCTTTTAAAGGAAGTTATTTTTATTATGCTTTACCCCGAAAATCTTACAGTAAACAACCAGGGCCATTTGTGTATCGCAGGGCAGGATACCGTATCTCTTGCAAAAGAGTTCGGCACGCCTCTTTACGTGCTTAACGAAGATAAAGTAAGACAAAACTGCCGCGGATACAAAAACGCCATAGACGAATATTACGGCGGAAACGGTCTTGCGCTTTACGCCGGCAAGGCGCTTTGCACAATGTATACCGCCCGTATCGCCGCAGACGAAGGTCTTGGCGCGGACGTGGTTTCGGGGGGCGAAATATACACCCTTAAAAAAGCGGGATTTCCTATGGAAAAAGTGTTCTTCCACGGAAACAACAAAACGCCCGATGAGATCAGGCTTGCCTTGGATTGCGGCGTGGGACATTTCGTGGTGGACAACCTGAACGAGCTTAACACCCTTAACGAAATTGCCGCCGAAAAAGGCGTGGTACAGAAAATACTTTTCCGCATAAAGCCGGGCATTGACGCGCACACCCACGATTTTGTGCGCACGGGGCAGATAGACTCCAAGTTCGGCGTTGCTTTGGAAAACGGCGAAGCTTTTGAAATTCACAAATACGCCGCAGGTCTTAAAAACATATGCGTGGAAGGCGTGCATTGCCATATCGGTTCCCAGATATTTGAGGTAGAACCCTTCAAGGAAGCGGCTTACGTTATGATGAGCTTTGTTGCCGACCTGCGTGACAAGCTGGGAATAAACGCCCGTATCCTTAATCTGGGCGGCGGATTCGGTATAAAATACGTGGAGTCCGACGATCCTTTGGCTCCCTACGAATACGTAAAGGCGGCTATAGACGCAGTAAAAGCAGTTGCAAAGGAAAGAAATATGCCCCTGCCCTATCTGGTTTTTGAGCCGGGCAGGTCTATTGTAGCGGAAGCGGGCATAACCCTTTATACGGTGGGATGCGTAAAGGATATACAGAACGTGCGCACCTACGTTTCCGTTGACGGCGGTATGACGGATAACCCCCGTTATATTATGTACGGCGCAAAGTATTCCGCCTGCATCGCCAACAAGGCAGACAAGGAAAACGTAAAAGAGGTTACTATTGCAGGTAAATGCTGTGAATCCGGCGACCTGATACAAGAAAACGTTTCTCTTCCCGAGGTGGAAGCGGGCGATACCTTGGCGGTGTTGGCGACGGGCGCATACAACTACTCTATGTCCAGTAATTACAACCGTATTCCCCGCCCCGCCATGGTGGCTGTTAAGGAAAACGGCGAACGAAAGATAATTATTAAACGGGAAACCTACGAGGATATTATTAAAAACGATATTATTTAAGGAGAAAAAGGGCATGAAAAAAGCGTTTTCATATATAAGCAAGGCGTTAAAAATGCTGTTCAACGTTTTTCTGCCCGTTATTCTCCCTATATTCCATTACCAGTGCATAAGCTTCGGGCAGTTTACCCAGTATGCCAACCAAGCGTCCCATATCATTATCGTTATTACCGCGTTTTTGGTGTATTATTCAATGTTCAAGCAGACTACGAAGTACGATGGGGAAGCAAGAGATAAGTATTTCTCTGCGGAAAACCAAAATGTATTTACTGCTTTGCGTATTGCTTTTACCCGTCCCTATTTGTGGATAGTGTCCGCCGCAACCGCTTTGTGCTATTTTGCCATACCTATGAGGGCGGTTACATCGGTACTGTGCGGAGGGCAAAGGAATATTGTTTCCCTGCTTATAATGCTGTGCATTTGTTTTGCGCTGTTCTTTATCCTCGGCGCTTTAGCTACGGTTACCGCCTCTGTGGATTGGAAAAAATCAGGAGATAACCAAAAGCATTACACCTCTGCCGCATATTACGAGCAAGCGGCTATTATAGCAGTGGTATACACGTTGGGCGGAACGGTGCTTATATACATATTCCCCTACGTAAGCGGTATAACGGGAATATTCAAAGGTCTTGCGGAAGCCGTAACCGTAAACGGACTGATCACGGTTTTGTGTATTATTGCGGCAGTTATCGTACTCCCGCCATTGTTCCGTGCCCTGCGAGGTATAACCAAGCGCAGAGCGTTTATAAAACAGCTTAAAACCGCCTGCAGCCGAAAGGGATACGAATTATCCGAGATAAAGGTACCCTTCAAATCCCTTTTCCAGCCTTATACGGGCGAATCCTTTACCGTAAAGACGGGCAAAAAGACCTATTCCTGCAAGCTTCTGTGCTGTCTTAAAAAGAGAATTCCTCTGGTGCTTCACGAGGACGGCAAGGGTGAGCTTATCCACACAATAAGTATTGGCAAAAAAGGCGCGAGAATAGAAATATTCAGGTATGTAAAAACCTTTAATTTCGGTTATGAAAGCGAACACGACAAGGTGCTTATAGTTGTTCCCGTTTCAAAGTTTATGCAAATGAACAGAGCAGGAAAGATCTTCGATGCGGACAACGGCGAGGAGATCGGAAAATACAGAATGTTTGCCGGCACGGGATTTATTAACGCACTGGAGCGCGAATGTATCGACGGCGCGCGAAACAAAAATCTGTATAAATACATATAAAAAACACCCCAAGAAACCTGCGGTTTCTCGGGAACCCCTAAAAAAAACACCCCAAGAAACCTGCGGTTTCTCGGGAACCCCGTAAAAATAAAAAGGGCTGAAAATTCAGCCCTCAGACCGCTGACAAAGATAAAGTCAGCGGTTATTTTTTTTGCAAAAGTCGCA
>CAZAJX010000048.1:0-10263 GCA_964485815.1 uncultured Oscillospiraceae bacterium | reverse complement strand
GCGGGAAACGTCAACGCTTATGTCGGCGGGAATGTCGGCAACGCATGAAACCGTAAACAAAATAAGGGCAAATACAACGGATGTAAGTACAAAAATTTTGATTTTCATTTGTTTCTCCTCCTGAAAAATTTATTATGTATTAGACTGTATACATCATACACTTATATTATACATAATATGGTAAAGATGTCTATAAATAATTTGTGAATAATATTAATTTTGTGTAAATAGACAATAAACGATCTGTAATTTGTAAAAACTAAACAAAAAACAATTACCCCAAGAAGCCTTGCGGCTTCTCGGGGATCCCGATGAAAAACAGCACCCGCAAAACGAATGCTGTAAAAATTATTTTGTTTTGCGGAGTATCTGCAGATAATCTGCAAGGGTCACTTTTCCGTCGCTGTCGGCATCGGGGTATCCGTGGGATACGTCCTCGCCCAAAATTATTTTGCGGATATATTCCGCATCCCGCTTTTCTATCTTTCCGTTATAATCCGCATCGCCGTTTACAAAGGCGGTGGCTGCTTCTACGGTTTCGGTTACCATAAAAGCTGTGCCGTTGGTATCAATAACGTAATCGGGCAGAGTAGCGGAGGGGGAATAGATATGCTTTTCAATGCGGGTTCCTTCGGATGTCATCGCCTCGTAATATTTATTTACCAGATCCATAAAATAATTCCATCCGGTTCCGTCGTGTATCAGTTGCTTTTTTGTGCTTAATCGCATATAATAAGGGCATTGCTTTGCGTGGAAATAATACACATCGGTATGCTGAAGAATCTTATCCGGCGTAAGCTCGTATTTTACCAGCAATTCTGCGGTAAGCACGGCCGCGTTTTTCATTGCGGGAGTAAATGTTTCTTCATACCATTTATCGAATTCCGCACCGCTTGTTATGGGATCGTTGTTACCGCCGGGGCCTACGGGCGCACCGTTAAGACATATCTCAATGCCGATAGTATAAAAATTATAATTGGTAGCGGCGTGCCAGCCTGCAACCGCATCGGGCAAGCCGTGGTAAATCACGTTTCCGTCCACGGTGTAGTGCCACGAGGAGGAAGAGCCGTCCGTCTTGTGGATAAGATAATCGTGAACAAAATCCGCATCGGAGTAATATTCACACATACCTGTGTTGTGTATAACTATATAGCGGATATCGTTAACGTAATGGGAATAATATGGTCTTCCCACCGACATAAAATCGTTTATAACCTTTACTTTTTCGCCAAATCCTTCACCAATGTAAAAGGTTTTACCGGGTTCGTCAAAATTCGCGGCAGAGGGATATGCATATCCCGATGTTTTTTTGATACTGTTTTCAAGCACGCCCTCGGGAATAGCGTATCCGCTGGAGAAATCGTATATTCTGCCTTCGCCGTCGCCGCCGAGAGAGGTGATATGCTCAATGTTTCCGTAAGCGGAAACGCATATTTCATCTGTAAGAGTGGTGTACTTTGCATCTTGTGTAAAGGTCACGCGGATATATCTTGCGGAAAAGGTTTCTTCAAGCTGAATTCGGTTTATCAGTATTTCGGTGCGCTTGTTTTCAACGTTTTGCACCATAAGGTCGCCTACCGAGAAAAAGCTTTCCCCGTCAACGGATGCCTTTACGGAAATGGAGGGCGTAAGACCTGAAATTCTGCGTTCCGTCATAGTGCGTATGAAGACCTGACCGATCTCCCTCGCAACGTAGCCTATATCCAGAGTTACGGTTACGGAATAAGTACCCTCACCGCTTTCGGATTTATATCCTACCCAACCGTTGCTTCCTATCCAATCCGTGTTGTTGTAATCGATAACGGGCGCGAAAATACCGTCCGTAAGCTCATTGCCGTCGTCCGTGTAGTTTTCGAGAGGGATCGCGTCATTATACTCCACGGTATAATTCTTGTTTTGGGATACGGTCGCTTGCTTGGTGGCGGCGCGTTCCTCAGTATCGTATACAGGCGTTGCGTTTGCCGCTGTTGCCGCTATGGGAAACAGCGCCAGAATTACCGCCATTACGAATAAAACTGTCTTTTTCAAAATCTTCATCAACCTTTTTTGGATTCTACGGCTCTGTTAATTTTCTTAATGGCATCGTCTGTCATGGCATCGGGATGTACCGTAAACATTACTTTTGCGTTATCGGTGCTTATCTCAATTACAAAGCATTCAACGTAGCGGTTTTTCTTTTTTATTTCCTTGGTGTAGCTTTTGTCAATAAGTTCTATATTCTTTACCTCGGAAAGAGGCGCGTTGAATCGGGTAATGTTCGTATCGCCGCTCATAAGGTCAAGATTGCCCGCAACAACGTACAGCGTATCGGGCGTATAAGTAACGGCGCCGCCTCCGTACCGGTCACAGCGGGGCGTGTTGTCGCCTCCGAATACCAAAGCGGTTATATCATCATCCCACAGCTCGTATCCGCCGGAAACATAATCGAAAACGCGGTTTATCTTTGCGTGCTTTTCGGTTTCGTTTACAAAGCTTTCCAGCTCGTTTTCCAATTCCTTGTGGAAGGTGGCGGAATATTCATCCACCGAGCCATCCTTTATACGCACTGCGAAATGGCATATTATTACTACAACGCCTGCCACTATAGTGAGCCAGGATGCCTGATATAACTGCCATTCGTGAAGCAGGAAATCATTGAGAAAATACAGTATAATTCCCGCAATAACGATTCCCACACCCGTAAAAAGCAGTTTTTTCGTTTGAGTGAAATATTTTTTTAAGCTCTTCTCCATTAATTAACCTTCGGCTTTCTTTATCGTGTCCTTCAGATCGTCATAAATTGCCTGGGCGTATGTTTTGTAGGTGGTATCCTTGGGATGCAATCCGTCGGTAAATATCTCTTTCTGTCCTTTTCCCCAGGTATACAGATCTATTGTTTCAAGGGAAAATTCCTCGGCGATCTGCTTTATAAGGGGAAGGGAATATGCGTCAATATTTGCGTTCCAGCCGTCGGCGTTCCAGTTATCTGCGCCTACCTTGAAAAGGGGAGTGGGCAGACAAATGTATATCTGTACGTCCTTGTTCTTTTTATAAAAAGAATTCAGAAGCGCTCTTGCGGAATTAAGGAACATATCCTTTCTGTCGGGATCGGACCAATCCTTCCAAGCCTGACCGGGGTTGGAATCGTTGGTGCCCAGCGCAAATATCACCACGTCGGGATCAAACTTCAAAGCGTCGCTGTACTGCTTGCAGCTTCCGTATGCGTAAGGATCGTTACTGCAGATGGAATATCCGCTCAGTCCCGCGTTAAGCACGCAGTAATCCCAGCCCAGCATTTGCTGAATATATGCGGGGTATGTCATATCGTTTCTCGTGGAGTTTATACCTTGGGTAATACTGTCGCCCACGCAGGCAACCTTTATAACCGGTTCATTGCCGCTGGACATAAAATCGGTAAGATCTCCGTCTTTATCGGTCTTGCAAACCTTTATCAGCTTTTCCAAGGCAAAGTGCCAGCCGTTTGCATGGCTTCCCGCCAGCATGATCTTGGTTCCCTTTACTACCAGGGAATATTGACCTGCTTCAAAGGAATCTCTGTCAAAAGCGTTGCGCAGGCTTCTTCCTGCCGTAAAGCCCACCAATATCTCGTAATCTGTCTGGGCAACGGTATCGGGCACTGCTTTAAGGGTATAACCGCAGTATTCCTGCAAAAATGCGTTTATCTCGTCAACTACCAGACGGTAGTGGTTATAATTATCGTAGGTGGCGGAATTGCAGTAAACAATGGTAAATTCCTTAAGGCTTACGCCGTTTACCGTAATATCTCGGGGACCGAATCCCTCGTCTTTGGATACTTCTTTGCTTTGTTCGTCGCTCACGTCGGATACTTCGGGGGTATCGGTGCAGGCAAAAAGGGTGATAGTAAAGCAAAGGCAAAGTAAAAGCACAATAATTTTTTTCATTTTGTTCACTCCGCGTTAATTATTATATCCATTATAATTGTTTTTTGTCCATATGTCAATTAATTTAATATATATTTATTGAATACAGTTGTTTTGTTTCACTTTAATTATGTGCTTATATACATATATGTTTATATAAACCGTGTATAATCAAACAAATTGTCAAGAATATATATCTCTAATAAAATATATACATTGAGAGGTGTATGGTAATGGTTAAAATTATTCTTGATAAAGCATTGAAAGACCGTGGTATGAGCAGATATCGCTTGGCTCAGCTTACGGGAACGCAGTTTCAGGTTGTAGATAAGTACTATAAAAACAAAGTAGTGCGTTACGATAGTTATTTACTGGATAAATTTTGTCAAGCGCTTAATTGCGAAATAGGAGATATAATCGAATATATTCCCGAGTAAAAAAGCACGGCGCACCGTTTTGGTGCGCCGTATAATATTATTTTAACGCTTCGTTTTGTATTTCCATTATTTCCTTTAAGCCTTTTGTGCCCAAAGCAAGTAATTTGTTCAGCTCGTCTGCGGTAAAGGCTCTGCCTTCGCCCGTACCCTGAATTTCTATAAACGCGCCGGTATTGTCCATTACAAGGTTCATATCCACTTCTGCGCTTGAATCTTCTTTGTAGCAAAGGTCCAGAAGGGGAGTATCTCCGTTTATACCTACAGATACCGCCGCGATCTGATGTACCAAGGGATTTTTGGAAATTATGCCCTGCTTAAGCCACTTCTTCACGCCCAGCGCAAGGGCAACGTATGCGCCCGTGATAGAAGCTGTGCGGGTGCCTCCGTCGGCTTGAATAACGTCGCAATCTATCCATATGGTTTTTTCGCCCAAGGCTTCAAAATCCACAGCCTGCCGCAACGCTCTGCCTATAAGACGTTTAATTTCGGTACTGCGTCCGTCGGGCTTTAAGGTTTCTCTCTTCTTCCGTCCGCCGGTAGAGGAGGGAAGCATAGCGTATTCCGCCGTAAGCCAGCCTTTTCCCGTATCCTTCAGAAAAGGCATCGTGCCTTCCTCGATAAGCGCTGTGCATATAACTCTGGTCTTGCCCCAGTTTATAAGCACACTGCCGCCGTTTGTTTCGGTAAAGTTTACGGTTATATCAATATTTCTTAAGTTATCGGGCGTTCTTCCGTCAATACGATTCATATCAGCATCTCCTATTGTTTTTATAAACGTATTATATATAATACTATTTGAAAAGTCAATCAAAATACATATACCGAGGTAAATATGTTTGGAAAATTATTAAGAGATTACCGTAAAAAACACAGAATTACCCAAAAAGCACTTTCCGAATTAAGCGGTGTGGACAAAAGCATTATATCCCGTATAGAAAGCGGAAAAGAAAAAGCGGACACCTGTTTGCAGGCAAAGCTTGTAAACGCCATATTGCGGGATACTCGTCATTTCCGCTATGAAACTGCGGTGGGATACGAGCGGGGTGAACAGCTTGGGGTTTTACTGGGTACGCTTTCTCCCGAAATGGCGGACCGAGTATACAGAGATATTATAGAAAAACTCAAAGATTACGTGTCATTTCAGATAGATCTGGATATAGAAACCGTTTATCCCAAGGAAACAGTAACACGCCGCAAACGCAAGTATATGTATTATAAATTCGGTTCACCCATGAAATAATCGTAAAAAAGCACTCGAAGGGCAACCTGCGGAAAGCAGGTTGCCCAACTAAGTTTGCCGCAAGGGGCAAGTGAAGTTTACTTCGTAAGTGAAGATATCCTGCGGATAGTGAAGTTTTGCTTTTGGCAAAGTTAGGCGTTTCCGTTGTGGGCAAACTTAACTTCACTTGGGCGACAGCCCAAACTTCACTGCGCAGCAACTTCACTTTCGCAAAAGCGAAAACTTCACATATTACAACAAAATACATTATGCCCTGTAGTACAGGACTGTGCGCAAAAAGGACGAGAAAGCTCTCGTCCTTTTGTTTTTTATATTAAACCGCTGTACGGTATGTACGTCAAAGCGTGCTTTTTGTATTACAGCTTACTGTTAAGCTTTTTGGTGGTTGCCTTTACGGAAAGATATACTATAATCCATATGACAAAGTAAGATACAACGAAAATCGCTGTGAAGATCAGCACCGCCGTAAGCTCAAAGGGAATCCAGGAGTTGATAAGATAACAGCCGATATACGCGATATAAATAGACACGAAATGGCAAAGGAGAGATTTTGTGATCGGCCATTCCTCGATCTGGTTGAATACAGATGCCCCCGCCTGCACAAAAGCGAGAATATATGTTGATAATATGGCTATAAATACCTGATATCCGCTGAGTGAAAAATCCGTAACCGTGTTTCCGATAATGAGGAAAATAATACCTGCGATTATAGGTCCGAATCCTCCGAAAGCGACACCGCGCTGTAAAAATCCTTTTAAATACTTGTTCATTATATTCCTATCCTTTCTTTTACCGTTTTAAGCTGTCTTCGGGAAACGTAGTCTTTGTACCCGTTTTTGAATATTATAAGCATACTGCCCGATACGGACACGTCAAACCTTTTAATTTGCTTAATATTCGCTATGCAGGATTGATTTATCTTAACAAAGTTTGCGGGCAGCTTTTCTTCAAGCTGATACAAACGGGGCTTGATTGCAAGCTTTTCATCGTTTGTAATAGCATATACCTTGTTGTCCTCGGTGATAAAGCAATACACCTCCGCAAGCTCTATCTGCTTGTAGGAATAATCCGCATATCCCATTACATTAAAATTATGCTCGTTCACCGCATCGCTGATGGCTTTGACCAGCTCCGAGTTTTCGTGGGCGAAAATTATAATTTCCTCTTCTCTCGTTTTATCAATATTAATGGTCAGCTTCAAAGCACGCCCTCCTTTCAAAAAACAATATACACCGTTTTTTCGCCGTTTTCAACTGTTTTGAGTATTCGGCGGTTTTTTCGCGCTATGCGGTAAAAAAATTACCCTAAGAAACCTTTGCGGCTCCTTGGGGTAAAAAATCAAAGTGTTTTCATCCAGTCTTCGATAATGGGAGTGATAATATTATATCCCGAAGAATTGGGGTGGATATGGTCGGGCAGGTTGTCCGTAAGATGGGTTTTAAGCTTGTTTTTGTTTAAGTCCTCATCAAAAAACAGGTCCAGATAAGGTATGCCCCATTTATCGCATATCACCTTGGAAAGAGCAAAATACTCGCTCATATCCGACATTCTTCCGAAATTTGCCGCAGGCATTGTAAAGGTAACGATAAATCCGAAGGTAGCATTGCCGAAATGATCCTTCGCATATTTTATGGTGTTTTCAAAGCCGCCTGCAAAGGTGGTAGTATCGAAAGGACCTTCAAATCCCTCTGTAATTTCGCCTACGGGTGCGCTGTCCCAAGCGTCGTTTCCGCCGCCTTCAAGGATCAGATAATCGTATTCGTTGCCCGTCATATCAATAAGCTGGTTTACAACCGTGTTTGCACCGCGGCAATCGGAAAGGGATGCGCCGCCCAGACTTCGGTTAAGCCCGCCCATCTCGTTCGCCTTCATAATTCTGCCTGCCCAGCCCACCTTATCGCCGTAATCGGCGGTGTTTTTCTCGCAGTAAGCCTCGCAGAGAGAATCTCCCACAAACAAAACGCTTTTTCCGAACAAGGATTTATTTTTCATTCCGTTTCCTTCTTTCCGTAAATGTTTTCAAAATCTTTTTTGCCCAGCTCCCACAGCTTTTTGCACATAAAGAATACGCCCGTAAGGAACACTGCGGTTATGGCAAGGTAAATAAGCGCATACACCGCGCTGTCAATTACGTTTAAAGGGCCGAAGGTGTATTTATCCACCCAAGCGCCGTAAATAATATTATACCATTCGCTGGAAACCTTGTCCAGATACCTTCTGAAGAACAGCACACAGCCCAGAAATCTTGCAATTTCACCGACGATAACAAGACTTACCGTCTTTTTCGCCCACATATTTTTATCTTCGCTTCTGTGGTATAGAGAGGGGAATTTTATAAAAAGGAACACAGCCGTAACTCCCCAGCTTATAACGAGGTGAAGCGCCGTCATAATCAGCAGAGCAAGCACGTATACGGCGATATTGGTAAGAGCGCTTTTAAAAATTGCGTTTACTATCCAATAGCTCAGGTTAGAGGATATAAGCATAGCAATAAACGCCACTACCGCGTATATCGCCTTCATATCCATAGATACTCTTTTTTCCATATGACCGCCTCCTATCGTGTTTTAATTATACAGCACAGACCGTGCCGTGTCAATAACAAAAGCGGTTTACAGTATCAAAGAAAGCCACAGGGGCAGGGTTACCAGAGAAAGTATGTGGGATATAAGCGCAAGCCGCGCTCCCGGCTTGCAATCCTCGCCCACCAGCTTGGGGAATACGATGGTGTTCAATCCGCAGGGCATTACGGTGATTATGAGTACAAACGGCATAAATGGATCTAAATTCAACAGCCTGCACACCCCGTATGCAACGGCGGGGAACAGTACCAGCCGCAGACCGCAGAAGATATACGCCTGCTTGTTTTTAAAAAGCTCCTTCAATGAGAAAGCGGCAAGGGTAATTCCTGTAAGCAGCATACTCAAGGGCCCCACGCAGTTCGCCGCCATAGATGTTACGGACGAGATCACATCGGGTATTTTTACAGATGTCATTCCGCATATCATACCAAGGGCAATAGCGATGGTTATGGGGTTGATAAGACGCTTTAACGGCTTTTTACCGCCTGTGAGCATTGCGTATCCCGCGGTGTAGGTATAGATAATAAAGGGGATGGCAAAAAAGATAAAGTTTGAAAGCATCTCTTCGCCGAACACGCCCTCGATCAGAGCGTACCCCAGATATGCGTAATTGGAAATAGCAAAGGAATATCTGTATACCTTCCGTTCATAAGGGTGCTTTGTAATAAGACCCGAGGCAAAATACGCCGCCATTACCAAGATAAGCAAAAGCCCCGCAGAAAAGGGGAGGAATATGTATTTTTGTTTAAGATCCTCTACCGTAAAATTGTTTGCAAAGGTGTTGAATATCTTGCAGGGCAGTAAAAGGTTTACAATAAGAACGGATAATATCTCTCCGCTCACCGCCTTTTTCCGCTTTCCTATAACCCATCCCGCAAACAAAAATATATACAGTATAAAAAGCTGTTTGAATACAAGAAACATCTGCGTATCTCCCAAAATATCATCTGCCCGTATTTTAACATAAACATCAAGTAAAATCAACAAAACTCTTGCTTTTATTTCTCTTGACAAAAAGAGTTATTTGTTATATAATCATTTGGCAATTTAATATAGGGATATAGCCAAGCGGTAAGGCAACGGACTTTGACTCCGTCATCTCGCTGGTTCGAATCCAGCTATCCCTGCCAAAAATCCGAAAGCTTCAGCTTTCGGATTTTTCATTTGTGCCGTAAGGCACAACATCATTTGCGTGCTTGCACGCAACATCATTTCGAGCGAAGCGAGAACATCATTGCCGTTTACGGCACAAATAAACGATGTTGAGGCATTGCCTCAAATGAAGTTGCCTATGGCAAATGAAGTGGGCTGCGCCCAATGAAGTTGCGCTTCGCGCAAACGGAAAGAACGCGCCAGCGTGTTTTTTCCTGCGTCTTGACGTTACAATTCCTACGGAATGGATGATATACAAGGCTTACGCCTTGATTTATATGCAGAAGTGTGATATAACAGCGAAGGTATTTATGTACAATAAAGAATTAACACAAAAGGTTTGCTCCCTCACCTGCACCAAAAACGAGGTAGCAATAAATCAAACGACCGTAAAATACGATAGCGATCATCCTTTTGAGAAATATTACAGTATATCCACCATCAGAGGGGCTATCGAAAAATACCTATCCAAGGAATGGGACGACCAAACGCTCGCTCATTGGTCGTGCATATACTGTTGGATATTATCCGGTGGCTTTGACTTGGATAACCTCAGAGAAGAGCATACCGCATTTGAAAGCTTCATTAAAGAAAGCATCACGTGGAGCTTGGACGGGCTCTCTTTTTTCCGTGCCGAGTATTTTGAGGACGAACCGTTACACCTAAGCCAAACAATGGAAGGCTTCGAGAATTACGATCGCGTTTGGCAAACAAGAACCGAATGGAGATCTATATGCACGCAAGCAATCGACGACGAGGAACGTGCAAGCGATCGCTATCTACTTCTCATCAACGACACTAAAAAGGAATATATGCTCGTATGCTCCGAGTTCATTCCCAACAGCCCCGATAACGGGCATTTCATAACCGTAACCGACGGCGAATTCAAGACGGCGGTAAACAGTCTGAAAAAACAGCTCCTACAAGATCCTGAGAAACTCCGAGGAATATTACTATTCCGAATTCGACGG
>CAZAJX010000047.1:0-10443 GCA_964485815.1 uncultured Oscillospiraceae bacterium | reverse complement strand
GGATTCTTGTGATCCCACTCGGTTTGCGTAATTCTTCGCTAACGACATTACGCTTATTGCGGGGGAAAGCTTTTGCCATGATATTTACTGTTTTTTAATATAAAACGCACGCATAGCGTTGAGGGCCGCCAATATCATAACGCCCACATCGGCAAATATGGCAAGCCACATTCCCGATATTCCCACAGCGGTAAGGAAAAGACAAATAAACTTAACCGCCAGAGAAAAAATTATATTGCCGTAAACTATTCTTATACACTTACGGGAAATGTTAATGGCGTTTACAAGCTGAATGGGATCATCGTCCATAAGCACCACGTCTGCGGCTTCTATCGCCGCGTCCGAGCCCATTCCGCCCATAGCGATACCCACGTCCGCACGGGAAAGCACGGGTGCATCGTTAATTCCGTCCCCCACAAAGGCGAGGGCGGAGTTTTTCCGTTTTTGGGCAAGATACTGCTCCAGAACGGTTACCTTTTGATGAGGCAAAAGTCCGCTGTGGGATTCGTCTGTTCCCACCGCCGAAGAAACTCTCTTTGCTTCTGCATCGGTATCACCCGTAAGCATAACGGTTTTTTTGACACCAGCTTTTTTTAACAAGGAAATTGCTTTTTTGGAATTTTCTTTTACGGTATCGGAAACAAGGAGATATCCTGCATATTTGCCGTCAAGCGCCACATGTACCCCGTTTTCCCTTGGAATATCCGAGGGGATCTCAGCTCCCGAAAAATCCATAAGTGACGCATTCCCCACGGCAACCAATACGCCGTCTACCACGGCAGTGACGCCCTGTCCTGCAAGTTCCTTTATATCGCAGACAGCATCTCTGTTTATATTCTTTCCGTATGCCTTTTTAATGCTTACTGCAATAGGATGGGATGAAGCGCATTCCGCAAATGCGGCAAAGCGCAAAAGCGTTTCCTCCGAAACACCCACGGCGCTTATATCGGTAACCGTGAATTCGCCTTTGGTCAGGGTGCCCGTTTTATCAAAGAGCATATATTCCGTCTTCGAAAGGGATTCAAGATAATTTGAGCCTTTTATGAGTATTCCGTTTTTGCTCGCACAGCCCAACCCCGCAAAAAAGCTTAAGGGTATGCTTATGACCAAGGCGCAGGGACAGCTTACCACCAAAAAGGTAAGTGCGCGGTAAAGCCATATATTCCAAGCGGGAGAAGCGCCCGCTATAAGGCTTACCAGAGGAGGCAGTACCGCCAATCCAAGGGCGCAGGCACAGACTATGGGAGTATATACCCGTGCAAAGCGGGAAATAAATGCTTCGGAACGGGATTTGCGGGATGAAGCGTTGATAGCAAGCTCGAGTATTTTTGATACGGTGGATTCTCCGTAAGCTTTGGTAGTGCGTATCTCCAAAACTCCCGTCATATTAACACATCCGCTTATGACGGCATCCCCTTCGGCAACGTCCCGAGGGACACTTTCCCCCGTGAGCGCGCTTGTATTAAGAGATGACGAGCCCTTTACCACGATACCGTCGATAGGCACCTTTTCGCCCGGATCGATAACGATAATATCCCCCACCGAAACCTGATCGGGATCGGTACGCAAAATGCCTTCGCCGGTTTTAAGATTTGCATAATCGGGGCGGATATCCATAAGGGCGGCTATGTTCTTTCTGCTTTTGCCCACGGCACAGCTTTGAAACAATTCCCCCGTGCAATAAAACAGCATAACGGCAATACCTTCGATATAATCACCGCTCCCCGTATATATAGCAAGAGCGAACGCGCCCAGAGTGGCAACCGACATTAAAAAGTTTTCATCAAACACTCTGCCCGCAAATATTCCTTTTACCGCTTTACGCAAAATATCAGATCCTATTACCAGATATACCCCGAAATAACACACAAAGCGGTAAATTCCCGTAAGGGGCAGACACAGCAGAACGGCGGTGAGAAAAGCGGTTAAAAGGATGCGAAAGAGCATCTTTTTTTGTTTTTTGTTCATAGCGTTAAAAATCTATTTCGCAATCGGGCTCGATACGCTTGCAAGCCTTGAGGACTGCCTTCATTACCTTTTTAATATCTGCACCTTCTGCGAATTCTATTTCCATTTTTTGCAACATAAAGTTAACGTTTACGTTAGCCACGCCCTCTATCTTTGCCGCCGTTTTTTCCATTAAATTGGCGCAGTTGGCGCAATCGACCTCAATGCCGTATGTTTTTTTCATTGATTTGCTCCTTTTTAAAAATATATTCAATTAAGCGGTTGCTTAATTGTTGCAAACGTAGTATAATGAAATAAAGAGAAAAATTCAATAACTACACGGCATTTGCTTCCGAAAAGGCGAATACCATTTCCAAAGAGGAGGTTTTATGAACGAATTCAAGCTTCCCCACAACCACGGAGATAATAAAAGCGCAGTTAAAATACACGAAGAGCTGGAAGAGCTTTCCCGTTTTAACGCCGCATCCGAGCTGTTCGGTCAGTTAAGCGATACTACCCGCATACGCATTTTCTGGCTTCTGTGCCACAGAGAAGAATGTGTAATAAACATTGCCGCTTTGCTTAATATGACCAGCCCTGCGGTTTCCCACCATCTGCGCCCCCTGAAGGAATTTAAACTTATTGAAAGCAGGCGGGACGGCAAGGAGGTATACTACCGTGCGGCGGACACGGTGGAAAGCCGCCTTTTGCACAAGATAGTGGAGCAGGTAATGGAGGTTTCCTGCCCTGAAACCGAAGAAAACGGCGCTTCCCACAGAGAAATAATATATGCGGTACACGAATATCTTACAGAGCATCTTTCGGATCGAATAACTATCGAAGAGCTTTCAAAGAAATTTCATATAAATACCACCACGTTAAAAAAGGTATTCAAGGAAGTCTACGGAAATTCCGTTGCCGCTCACGTTAAAAACCACCGTATGGAAAAGGCGGAAAGGATGCTTAAAGATACCGATGAAAGCGTTTATTCTGTGGCAAAGGCTGTGGGATATGACAGCCAGAGCCGTTTTTCCGCCGTTTTCAAGGACACATACGGTATGCTTCCCACGGAATACCGCAAGGAAAGCAAAACAAAAATATAGACATTTTTAAAATAATGTAATATAATAATTTAAACCATAAAAAAGGAGTGTAATTGATATGAAATATAAAATAGACGGAGGCGCGTTCCCTTTCGTTACCTGCGAACTTGAAGACGGCGAGAAAATGATAACCGAAAAAGGCTCTATGCTGTGGATGTCGCCCAACGTGAAAATGGCGACCAGCGGCGGCGGTGTGGGAAAAATGTTTTCCAAGGCTTTTACAGGTGAAAGTATGTTCCAGAACATCTACACCGCACAGGGAGATGCGTCCATTACCTTCGGTTCCAGCTTCCCCGGAACTATTCTCGATGTTAATATTACCCCCGAAAAGCCCCTTATTGCGCAAAAACACTGCTTTTTGGCATCCGAAAGCGGAGTACAGCTTTCCGTTCATTTTAATAAAAACCTTGGCACAGGACTTTTCGGCGGCGAAGGATTTATTATGCAGAAGCTTTCCGGAAACGGCATGGCGTTCCTTGAAATTGACGGCGACCTTGTGGAAAAAGAGCTTGCTCCCGGCGAAAAGCTGGTTTTAAGCACGGGAAACGTAGCGGCATTTGAAGCAAGCGTACATATGGAAATTCAAAGAGTTCAGGGCGTCAAAAACGTGCTGTTCGGCGGCGAAGGACTGTTCCTCACCGTGCTCACCGGCCCCGGCAAGGTATGGCTGCAGACAATGCCTATTGTAAGCATTGCAGGCGCTATAAGCCCCTATATCGCATCCGGTAAATAAAAGATATGACTGAACAGATCTGGTCCCTTACCCAAAAGGGAATAGCTTGGGACATAAAAGAAAACCAAATACATTCCGATGATATTGAGATGAGCGGTCTTTACGCCGACCAGATAGTGTATTACGGTGTGAAGGACGGGGGAAGATTGTGCCTTTCCCAAAAGTGCTATTTCCCCACCCTGCGGACTATTCCCAACAACACCCACGCTACATTTTACTTTGAAGTTTCCGATACGGACCGTCCCGTTTTTATTGCGAGCGGTAAAACGGTAACGGAATACCCCGCACGGTTTGAATTTGACGGAATACTGCATATTTACTGCAAAACGGATATGGGATTTGATACCCACAGACAGCTTTTCCCCGCATCGGACAGTAAATACTGTATGGAACGGATAACCGTAACCGCGTGTGACGATATAAATATTTCCCTTTCCCTGCCGGAAGAGCATATTCATTCCCGAGGCAGAGGCACAAAGGGTGTGTATATCTGCCGTATTCAGCATAGTGCGCCCGACGTTATTTCCCTTAAAAAAGGTGAAAGCGTATATATCGATATAGGCTATTCCGCCCATATCGCAAATGAAAAAGCAATTTTGCCCGACGGACAGACCGAATATGACCGCCGTGTTCAGAGAGTAAAAGAGCTTTCCGAAAACGCCCTTACCCTTAAAAGCGGATATCCCGAATTGGATATGATGACACGCCTTGCCTGCCTGCGGGCGGGAGAAAGCGTGTTTGAAACGCTGACGGGAAAATACCATTCCCCCGGAGGACACGCATACTACGCCGCTATATGGTGCAACGATCAGGTTGAATACGCAGGTCCTCACTTCGCCATGACGGGAGATAAAACCGCCGTAGAAGCCTCTGTAAACGCATATAAAGCGTATATTCCCTTTATGTCCGATGAGTACACACGGCTCCCCTCTTCCATAATTGCGGAGGGGCTGGATATATGGGAAGGCGCAGGGGACAGAGGAGATGCGGCAATGTATCTTTACGGTGCATCGCTGTTCTGCTTGTATCTTGGGGACGAAAAAACTGCCCGTGAGCTTTACCCCGCCATAAAATGGTGCGCGGAGTATTGTGAAAGACAAAAGACGAAAGAGGGAGTTATACGCTCCGATTCCGACGAATTGGAGGGAAGATTCCCTACAGACAGATATGCAAATCTTTCCACCTCGTCGCTGTGCTACGGCGGTCTGAAATTTGCCGCAAAGCTGGCAAGGTCGCTGGGTCACGAAGAAACCGCACGTCTGTACGAAATGCGGGCAAAAGAGCTTGAAAAGGCGATCGAAAGCTATTTCGGCGCAAACTTGCACGGGTTTGAAACCTACAGATATTCCCGCGGGTTTGACACTCTGCGGGCGTGGATATGCCTGCCTCTGTGTATGGGAATAAATACCCGAAGCGATGACACCTTGCAAGCAATGCTTTCCCCCTATCTGTGGACAGAAGAAGGTATGCTCACCTGCGAAAGAGGGGTTGAAAACGACTCGGATACTATCTGGGACAGATCTACCCTTTACGGTATGAAATGCGCGTTTATGGCTGGTGCGGGGGACAGAATATTAACCCCTTTGCTTAAATATTGCCGCAAACGGCTTTTGTGCGACAGAGTTCCCTACGCTGTTGAAGCTTACCCCGAAGGGGCAAAACGCCATCTTTCCGCAGAAAGCGCACTGTTTGTCCGTGTAATAACCGAAGGATTATTCGGTATAAGACCCGAAAGCCTTGAAAGCTTTTCGTTTGTACCTGCCGTTCCCGGTAAAATGGAGGAAATTTCCCTTTCCGATATACATATCTGCGGCGATTGCTACGATATAAAGATAAACAAAAACACCTATTCCGTCTGCCGAAACGGAAAAGAAATTCTTGCAGGCAAAACGGAAAATAAACGTGTAACCGTGAGTAAATAGAATATATGTAAAAAAGCTTTTTGCTGTATCGGCAAAAAGCTTTTTGTGTTATTTAAAAAGATGCGTATTTTCTTTAAAGAAATCGTGGTAGGCGCGGACGTTTTCCAGCTCAAACCATTTTTTGGTGTGTACGGGAACCGTATCCAGATCGTAAATTTTTGCGCCCTTTACGGCAAGAAGAAAAGGCGAATGGGTGGAGATTACAAACTGGCATCCGTAAAAGCGGGCGGAATCCTCTATAAAAGATACCATTTCCTTTTGCAGCTTGGGAGATAAGCTGTTTTCGGGCTCATCCAGAAGATACAAGGCGTTTTCCTCTATCTTTTGGGTGAAGTAAACGTAGGCACTTTCCCCATTGGAGCTTCCCTTTAATTCTTTGGGAATACGTTTTGAAACGTAGGCGGATTTGGTGGACCGCTTTGCCTCCAAGCATTTTTTAAACTCATCGTGCTCCGCAAGAGAGGTAAAACGGGGCATAGGCGTTTCGTTGATACGGTAATGCTCCTCGAAAAGTTCTTCCCTTCTGCGGTCGATTCCCTCGTTCTGGGCGCGCACGTCCAGAAGGAGATCGAAAACGTCATCGCTTACTATCTTTCTGCTATGGGAGGGAACCGTTTTTGCGCCCCCTGCCAAAGAATAAGAACACATATCCAGATAAGAACGCATAAGAGGCGTATTGTTGAAGCACGAAGAACGGTATATACCCAGCTTTTCGGAAATGACGTTTAAAAGCGTGGATTTTCCCGAACCGTTACCGCCGTAAAATATGGTTATGGGTTCAAAGGAAATATCCTTAAACTCCTTTTCGGGAAACAGCTTGAAGGGATATACGTTGGTGTGGGAATAACATTCCATCTCCAGCTGATGAGGGAAAGAAAGCAGATATCCGTCCTCATCCCTGCGGCTCGGAAGCCTGAAGCTTTTAAGATATACCACCTGTTCCACCTCCTTTTTTATAGTATAGCACAGCTTGACGAATAATGCAAACGTCAACAAACGTCAAAAAATATTCACGTTTATTGACGTTTTGGGGATTGACAAACGTAAACAAACGTGATATAGTATCAACAAGCGGTAAACCGGCTCGAGAAGATTTGCAAAAAATACAAAGGGAGAATTTATAATGTTTATAGAAGAACGCCACAGAGCAATTCTGGATATACTTGCGGAAACGGGAAGCATATCCGTAACAGAAATACAAACAAAATTCAACGTAGGCTACGGCTCTGCCCAGAGAGATCTGCGCCTGCTGGAGGAGCAAGGTCTTTTAAAGCGAACCCACGGCGGTGCTATTCCTGTTCGCCAGGTTGCCGCAGGAAAGCCGAAAAACGTTACCTGCAGGGATTTCAGTGAAGAAAAAGAAAACTACGTTGCCATTGCGAAAAAAGCGGTATCTATGATAAACAACAACGACGTGGTATTCATAACCTCCGCAACAGTGGGATATTTTATGGCACGCGACCTGCCCGAGAACTTAAAGATACGTGCCGTAACCAATTCTATAATAATCGCAGAAGAATTAAGAAAAAAGCAGAATATAAGCGTTATTATGCTGGGCGGCGAAATGGACGTAAAGGGCAACTGCTACGATGCCTTCGCTATAGATACCATTAAAAAACTGCGGTTTGATAAATGTTTTCTTACCGCCGCCGCAATCAGCGCAGATTTCGGACTTTCCATACAAAAATCCCAAGCTATAAGCTTTTGGAACGCTGTTATGGACAGCTCAAAGCAGACTATAGGTCTGTTCCCTACCGAAAAAATAGGGTTTGAATCCATAGTAAGCATCTGCCCCGCTAACCGTCTGGACGTGCTTGTAACCGATTGGAACGCTTTGGAAGAGGACCTCGCCAAGTTTGATAAACAAGGCATAGAAATCGTTATAGTAGAAAAAGAATAGCACAATGCCCTGCGCGAAAGCGGGATGCCCTTAACGGAGAAATCCAAAAACCGAATAGGATGAACAAAATGACAGTATGGTCGAAAGACTGTACTGTCTTTTGCTTTATGTTCAACAAATTTCGCAACTTTATCGAAACCACTTTATTTTTTTGAACTATTGTGGTATAATATTTATTGCCAAACAAAGCAAATAAGGAAAAGGATTTTTCATCAAGGGGATATTATACCCTTTTTTGGTTATCATCCGATATGAGTTCGGTAAAAACGCAACTCCACTCGGATGGTAATAAGGGTATCCTTTTCTATTTGAGCTTTGTTTGGCGACAATCGGGGTTGCGCTTTTCGGTGCGTGGCTTCGGTCACGCACTTTTTTATAGAAAGAAAGGGATTGAGAATATGAAATTTGCTTGTGAGTTATGTGGTGGCTCAAACATAGAAAGACATGAGGATGGTTTTGTTTGCACCGATTGTGGTTGTAAATATTCGGTAGATCAGGCTAAAAAAATTTTTGCTAATATCAAAGGCGAAACAAATAACGCTCAAATAACGCAATACTTAGATATTGCACAGACTGCATTAGATGCAAAAAATGGACAAGAAGCTTATTCTTATGCTGAAAAAGTATTGGAGAAAGATTCTTCATCAGCAATTGCGTGGTATGTTAAAATGCGCGCCATTGAATTTATTGCTAAAATTGGCAATCCGAAAGTCGAAGAAGTAGTAAGTTGCTCTCGACAAGTAATTAGAGCAAGCAACGTAACGAACAATACCGAGCTTATTGATAAGACATATACATATTTATTGGAGAGGGCAAATGATCTTCTCGCAATCGCAACAAATCTTGCTGTTGATACTACGATGATAGAGAATTTAACTCAAAGTGTAATGCGAGTAAATCCGTCTAATGTCACTGCACAAGTAATTGCTTCCGATGCAACCACTTTGGGTATGATGGAAACATTGGCGAACGGTGCTTTATCATTAAAAAAAGAGGTTCCTATTGAAACAATTAAAGCTACCCCCAAATATATCGAATTGGTCAGAAAGGCTGCTAATGGATATATCACTTACTGCAATTCCTACGTAAACAGGGTAACAATTTATTCCGCATATCTTAATGACGCAAATATGGCAGAACGCAGACAGAAGATAGCTGAATTCAAACAAGGTCTACCTGCTGAAATTGGGTCTTCCATTGCGGATAGTATTGATTCGGGCAAGGAAAAAGCAGAAAGTAACAACGGATGTTATATTGCAACTTGTGTATATGGTTCATATGATTGTCCTCAGGTGTGGACTCTTCGCCGGTATCGAGACTATACTCTTGCGGAAACATGGTATGGTAGATTATTTATAAAAGCATATTATGCGATTAGTCCAACGCTCGTAAAATGGTTTGGACACACTAACTGGTTTAAGGATTTTTGGAAAGGTAACCTTGACCGAATGATTACAAACTTGCGCTCCAAAGGAATTGATTCTTCGCCTTATGAAGATAGAAAATGGTGAGAGGTACAACACTCATGAATTACAAAGGATATGAAATTTCCGTAACAAAACACAAAGGCAAAAAAAACGGAATACAATATTTAGCAGCTGCGATCAACGGTTCGGATAGCGCTTTTGGCGAGACGGAAGAAGATGCTATCCGAATCTTAAAAAATAAAATCGATGCTATTCCTGCTTTTCAGCAAATATATACTCGCCCATACTCCGAAGCCGAGCTTGAGCAATTAATACAGTACATAAAAAATCCTGATAACGAGCTTATGATTCGACTTAAACTAAATAAGCAGCATTATATCGGACAAAATGATTTTTCCGGTATTGATCTGCGTGCAATTTGCAATCATAGCGATGTTATAGAAACTGCACTAAACGAGTGTGGAAACAGTTACTGCTTGAAGCCCTTTGAAGTGTTGATGCATGGAATAAGAAATGAATATATACTATATGATGCATATTACTATGAAGACACCTTAAAATTCAAACGTCTTCTCGAACGCCTGGAAAACACAGAAGCATAACTCAAGTATCACGTCTATGAATTACACCCTGCAAAGATTTGAATCTTGCAGGGTGATTTTAGTTTTTAGAGATACTCAAAAAATCATATTATTCCCATATCTTGCCTCACTTATTCACCCCACCTTGACAAAAGTTTCCTGCGTATGGTATAATAAAGCCACCGAGAGATCGGCTGAAAATTGAATATATGTGCCACCCATTTTTTAAGAGTTATAGACTCGTACATACATCGGCACGGAACATTTTTAAGCGAACCGATACAGTTCGCTCATTTGTGTTTCCGTCTCGATGTATGTGCGAGTCTTTTTGTTTTGCACTCGCCTTGATTACATAACCAAGCGAAAGGTGGAATGCAGATGATTGCAGTATAGTCCTTCCCCAAGAAAAGCCAGGCGTTCAGAACAGCAGAAAAGAAAATATTTTCTCTGTCGTAACCACACCCACAGATCACCCGTGTGTCGCCCACAGATCACCCGTGTGCCACGAAAGCGAAACGGCAAGCAAACACCAGACCAAAGAGAAAACCGCCCATTTCGGGCGATTTGAGGACAGCTTTCCAAAGGCAAAAGCGGATGATTTGTGGTATCTTTTTAAGGCTTTTCGATGGGTCGAAAATCAAGCAGGAGAAAGAGTCGGGGTCGTAAACGCCCCTCGACTCGGTTCACAGCGGACGGCAACGCCGACCGCACAAGGGTTTTCGGCATTTTCGCTCTTTTCTCGAAGTGGTACCACTTTTGAGGATAAGGAGCCAAATTAGGCGGTGTGAACTGCCAAAAGTGCCGTAAAACAAGGAAAATCATAGGTGCTT
>CAZAJX010000046.1:0-10981 GCA_964485815.1 uncultured Oscillospiraceae bacterium | reverse complement strand
CACAGCACGTCCGGCAGTAATGTCGGACGTGCATTTTCGTCATAAAATGTTTCCAATTTGAGGCAAAAAGTTGGTGTGCACCCCTTGACTTTTTAACCAAAAACGCCTATTACTTAAGAGTAGGGCTTAATTCTCTATTCTTCCGGTTTTGCCCTCCGGAAGGTGCGGGGATAGCTTTGAAGTCGAAATAATTTTCAAATATTTTTTGGGGAATGTGCTAAAACGGTGCGTTTCCGCACCGCTTTTTGTTGTATAAGAAAACCCCGCCATAGTGGCGGGGTTCCGTGAAGGTTATTACCGGTGAGTATAGACAAAGAAACTCCGATTGTGATAGATTAGAAAAGACCTGCCAGTCAAAACCAAAAAACACAATCGGAGGACATTAAAATGTTTGAGAAAAAAGTCAATTTTAACGCCACAAAGAGTTTAGCACATACAAAATGGAATTGCAAGTACCATATAATGTTTGCCCCAAAATATCGAAGGAAAGTGTTTTTCGAAGAAAAACGCTTGGAGATAAGGGAGATATTGAGAACATTGTGCCAATGGAAAGGTGTGGAGATAATAGAAGGAGAAGTGTGCCCCGATCATATACATCTGTTGATAAGTATACCACCCAAAATGAGTGTATCAAGTTTCATGGGGTATTTGAAAGGAAAAAGCAGCTTGATGATATTTCAAAAGTATGGAAACATGAAATTTGCATACAGGAACCGTGAGTTTTGGTGCAAAGGGTACTACGTGGATACGGTAGGCAAAAACACGAAGGCTATAAAAGAATACATCAGCGAACAATTAAAACAAGATCAAGAAAGCGATCAGCCGAGTATGTACGATCCCAAAGACCCGTTTACGGGTAGCAAGTAAAATTGCATGGCTGGCAGGCCAATCTTAAGCGCACTTGTGCGCAGCCAGTATCGTTTAGGGCTATGCCCGAAAATGAAAAACCGCCCGCTATGCGGGCGGATGATTATTTGCGTTTATTATTAGTTGTACTTCTTGCGTGCGGTGTAGTGGGTGTGGAGAAGTTCGTGAGCCTTATGTCCGCCGATCTCGCCGAGGTATTCTGCGTAAAGCTTCTTAACCTCTTCGTTTTCGTGGGACTTTCTCTTTGTCTTGCCTGCATCTTCTGCGTACAGAGCCTTTGCACGGGACGCCTTAACGTCAACGTAGCTGCGCTCGGTTGCACTAACGATAGGAGTACCGCCGCCGTGGATACATCCGCCGGGACAAGCCATAACTTCGATAAAGTCATACTGCTTTTCGCCGCTCTTTATGGATTCAAGCAGAGCCTTTGCGTTTGCGGTGCCGTGAGCAACTGCAACGCGTACGATCTTACCGTTAAGATCAACTTCAGCTTCCTTGATACCGTCAAGACCACGAACTGCGGTGAGGTTAACGTCGGTAAGCTCGCTGCCGGTAACAACCTCGTATACGGTACGGAGAGCAGCCTCCATAACGCCGCCGGTGGTACCGAAGATTACGGATGCGCCGGTGGATTCGCCCATAAGGCTATCGAAATCGCTATCGGGCAGACGAACGAAGTCTATGCTTGCGGTCTTGATCATTCTTGCAAGCTCTCTTACGGTGAGCACCGCGTCAACGTCCTGCATACCATCTCTGGAAAGCTCGGGACGTGCAGCCTCGTACTTCTTGGAGGTACAGGGCATTACGGATACAACGTAGATATCCTTGGGATCAATACCTTCTTTTTCTGCGAAGTAGCTCTTAATAAGCGCGCCTTCCATCTCGTGAGGAGATTTGCAGGAAGAAAGGTTGGGAATGAATTCGGGGAAGAATGTTTCACAGTACTTGATCCAACCGGGAGAGCAGGAGGTGATCATAGGAAGTACGCCGCCGTTCTGCATACGCTGAAGCAGCTCGGTGCCCTCTTCCATAATGGTAAGGTCTGCGCCGAAATCGGTATCGAATACCTTGTCAAAGCCAAGTCTGCGGAGTGCGGTAACCAGCTTTCCGGTTACGGAAGTGCCCATAGGCATACCGAACTCTTCGCCCAGAGTTGCTCTTACTGCGGGAGCAGGCTGAACAACAACGTATTTTTTAGGATCGTTGAGGGCAGCCCAAACGTCCTGAGTATTATCTTTTTCCTTAAGTGCGCCAACGGGACAGGCGAGTATGCACTGACCGCAGTATACGCAGGGTGCGTCAACGATAGAACGTTCGAAAGCGGAACCCACAACAGTCTTTATACCGCGCTTGGAAAGACCGATAGCGCCGATCTGCTGTACGTCGTTACAAGCGGCGATACAACGGCGGCAGGAGATACACTTGCTGTTATCGCGTACGAGAGAAGGAGAAAGGTCATCTATCTCGTATTCGTACTTTTCGCCGTCATAGGGATAATCATTTACTCCGTATTCCTTGCAGAGAGTAGCAAGCTCGCAGTTACCGCTGCGTACGCAGGAGGTACACTCTCTGTTGTGAGTGGAAAGGATGAGCTCAAGGTTGATCTTTCTTGCCTTGCGGAGCTTTTCGGTGTTGGTGTATATCTCCATTCCGTCGGAAATGGGAGCAACACAAGCTGCCTGATAAGCTCTTGCGCCCTTGATCTCTACAAGACACAGACGGCAAGCGCCGATCTGCTGTACGTCTTTAAGATAGCAAAGGGTGGGGATGTTTATTTGTGCTTCTCTGGCGGCTTCAAGCACAGTGTAATTTGCGGGCACTGTTACCTTGATGCCGTCTATAGTAATTGTTACGTTGTTCATTTCGTTTCCCCCTTATTTCTTTACGATTGCCTTCTTGGGGCAGCTTGCGAGACATACACCGCACTTGATACACTTGTCCTGATCTATAACGTAAGGGCTCTTGATAACGCCGGAAATAGCACCAACAGGGCACTTTCTGGAGCAGAGAGAACAGCCGATACATTTTTCGGGGTCGATAGTGATCTTTGCAAGAGCTTTACAAGCGCCTGCGGGACATCTCTTTTCACGGATATGAGCTTCATACTCATCACGGAAATAACGAATAGTGGAAAGTACGGGGTTGGGAGCTGTCTGACCAAGACCGCAGAGTGCGGTAGCCTTAATGGTGTTGCCCAGCTCTTCCAGCTTTTCGATATCGCCTTCTTCGCCCTTGCCTTCAGTGATGCGCTCAAGAATTTCAAGCATTCTTCTGGTACCGATACGGCAGGGAGTACACTTACCGCAGGATTCATCAACGGTGAAGCCGAGGAAGAATTTAGCGATATCTACCATACAGTTGTCTTCGTCCATTACGATCAGACCGCCGGAGCCCATCATAGAGCCGATAGCGATAAGGTTATCGTAATCAACGGGAGTATCAATAAGGTCTGCGGGGATACAGCCGCCGGAAGGACCGCCGGTCTGAGCAGCCTTAAACTTCTTGCCGTTGGGGATACCGCCGCCGATCTCTTCGATGATGGTGCGGAGGGGAGTACCCATGGGAATTTCAACAAGACCGGTGTTGGTGATCTTGCCGCCAAGCGCAAATACCTTGGTGCCGTGGGACTTTTCTGTACCGATGCCCTTGAACCAATCTGCGCCGTTTATAATGATCTGGGGAATGTTAGCGTAAGTTTCAACGTTGTTGAGTATGGTGGGCTTGCCGAACAGACCCTTTACTGCGGGGAAAGGAGGACGAGGTCTGGGCTCGCCGCGGTGACCTTCGATAGAGGTCATAAGTGCGGTTTCCTCACCGCAAACGAATGCGCCTGCGCCAAGACGGATATCCAGATTAAAGCTGAAATCTGTTCCGAAAATGTTGTTGCCCAGCAGACCGTATTCCTTTGCCTGGTTAATAGCGGTGGTAAGACGTTGTACAGCGATAGGATACTCTGCGCGGATGTATATGTAGCCCTGATCTGCGCCGATAGCGTATCCTGCGATAGCCATTGCTTCGATAACTGCGTGGGGGTCGCCTTCAAGGATAGATCTGTCCATAAATGCGCCGGGGTCGCCTTCGTCGGCGTTACAGCAAACGTATTTCTGAACGTTGCCTCTGTTGCCGGAAGCAAATTTCCACTTAAGACCGGTGGGGAAGCCTGCACCGCCGCGTCCGCGGAGTCCGGAATCCAGAACTAATTGTATAACTTCATCGGGAGTCATTTCGGTAAGACACTTACCGAGTGCGGTATAACCGTTGCGTCCGATGTATTCCTCGATATTTTCAGGATCTACAACGCCGCAGTTACGGAGAGCGATACGCATCTGGCTTTTGTAGAATGCGGTTTCGTTAAGAGAAGAAGCAGCTTCGCCGCCTTCAACAACGGGATCGTTGTAAACGAGTCTTTGAACGGGACGTCCCTTGAGAAGATGTTCTTCTACTATTTCGGGAATGTCTTCTGCAGTAACTCTGGAATAGAAGATACCCTCGGGATAAACTATCATTATAGGGCCGAGAGCGCACAGACCGAAGCATCCGGTCTGGACCATTTTAATTTCCTCAGTAAGTCCGTGCTTTTCAAGCTCGGCGGTCAGTGCTTTTCTTACAGCGGCACTGCCGGAGGAGGTACAACCTGTACCTGCGCAAATAAGTACGTGAGCGCGAATCATTTATATATTTCCTCCGTTTATATCTTATTTATTTTCTGAAGTGTATTCGGTTACGGGTTTACCGCCTTTGATATGCTCTGCAACGATGCGCTTTGCCATATCGGGGGTTACGTTGATATAGGTAACCTTTTCTTTGCCTGCTTCGATAACCTCTACCATGGGCTCATACCGGCACATGCCGATACATCCGGTTTGAAGCACTGTAGCTGCAGAGGACAGTCCCTCGTTTGCTACCTCTTCAACAAGAGTGTTGAGAACAAGTCTTGCGCCTGCTGCAATACCGCAGGTGCCCATACCCACTACTATGCGTACACCGTTTACGCCTTCGCGGATACCGACCTTGTCCTTCATCTTATCTCTGATCTGGGCAAGTTCTGCTAATGTTTTCATTAAAAAAGATCCTTTCTTTTTTCGGTATATTTACATTTTTATATTTTCGTATTGGTGTTTGACGTAGCCTTTTATCCAAAGCTGTACGTCGGGATTTGAAAGGGGCAATCCCTGCAGGGCTTCCCGTAAAGCCCTTGTATCAAGCTCTACCGTTTTGCCCATAACGTCGTGTTTGAACACCACATCTCCCTCGCCGCAGCCGTGTGCCAGAAGGCATACGGTGGACGCCATATCGCCCAGCGGTGTAAAATCTATATGGTCTTTAAAAAACACTCCGGTTATTGCTGTTCCGTGGTTTTTCTCATCCTGCGAGCTTTGTGTTTCAACGTGACCTCCGGTCTGCTCTGCAGCCTGACGGAAAAACGGAATACCGAGTCCGACGTTTCTGGTGGTGCGGGTAGTGTAGAACGGGTCGGAAACCTTATTAAGCGTTTCCTCACTCATACCGCAGCCGTTATCCTTTATGCATACGATAAGCCTGTCCTCCGTTTCTTTCAACAGAACTTCTGTCAGCGAGGAGCGGGCATCAAAGGAATTTTGGGCGATATCAAGTATATTAAGGGATAACTCTTTCATTTTCTGCCTCGTGGTAATCGATAAGATATATTACAGTATCTTGCTCAGCTTCGTGCAGATATCGTAAGCGTTATCAGGCATAAGCAAAAGGTTGATTCCTCTTGTTTCCGCCATGGAGATAACGTCATCCTCAGGACGGGCGTTTTCCCCGATAACAACACAGCTTACGTCTGCAAGAGATGCCACGGCAAGCACGTTGATATTTGACATTATCGTTACCCACACGTTGCACGGACGCGCTTTTCCCATTACCCGACTGAGAAGATCGCCGGTATAACAGCCGCGCACAGTCTTTTCTCCGCAAGGCAGTGAAAGCACTTGCGGTTCAAGAAGTGTAATAAGCTCGTTTACCGTCATTTTGTATATCTCCTTTCGGATACGTCCGTTGCGCCCGGGGGAATGCGCCGGTTTGAAAGCCGGAAAATTTCTGTATCCTTTTAGTTTCTGTATTTATCCAGAATATCCTTAACGTCTGCGGGAGTAAGACGACCGTAAACGTCTTCGTTTATCGTCATTACGGGTGCAAGACCGCAGCAACCGAGGCAGCGGGTGTCCTGAATAGTGAACAATCCGTCAGCAGTGGTTTCACCTGCGCCGATGCCGAGTATCTCCATAACCTTATCAAGAACTGCCTGCGCACCTTTAACGTAGCAAGCGGTACCTGTGCATACGCTGATAATGTATTCTCCCTTGGGCTTAAGAGAAAACTGGGCATAGAATGTAGCAACGCCGTAAACCTCGGTAAGAGGGATATCCAGCGAATCTGCTATAAGCTCTTGTGTTTCCAAAGAAAGGTATCCGAAGAGTCCCTGTGCGTATTGCATGATGGGCATAAGAGGGCCGTCCATATTCTTGTGTTCCTCAATAAACGCCTTGAGCTCGGCTGTCTTTTGCTCCATCTTCTCTTTTGTTAATGCCATTCTTTTTTGTCCTCCTGAAAAACTTATTTAACAGTTTTAGACCTGTTTGTTTTTGTAAAAATATCAAGCGTTATATAAAAAAGTATATAACAGCACATATATTCAATATATAATAGCATATACTTGATATTTTTTCAACAAAAAATACAAAAAAGTATACTAATTTTATATAAAATATTTGTGTATTGGAAAAAAGTGTGATATAATTTAAGGGAAAGGAGTAATGAACCTCATGAAAAACAAAACTTGGTGGCACGATAAAGTTGCGTATCAGATATATCCCCGTTCCTTTATGGATTCCAACGGCGACGGTATCGGCGATATAAACGGCATTATCAGCAAGCTTGATTACCTTAAAGACTTGGGTGTGGAGATAGTTTGGCTTTCTCCCGTATACCGTTCTCCTATGGATGACGGCGGTTACGATATCTCCGATTATTACGATATAGACCCTATCTTCGGCAAAAAAGAAGATATGGAGAAGCTTTTGGAAGAAGCAAACAAGCGGGGCATAAAGATACTTATGGACCTTGTTATCAACCATTGCTCCGATGAGCACGAGTGGTTCCAAAAGGCTCTTGCAGACCCGAACTGCGAGGAAGCGGATTATTTCTGGTTCCGCGAGAGCGAGAACGGCCCTCCCAACAACTGGCGCTCTATGTTCGGCGGCTCTGCTTGGGAAAACGTTGGAGGCAATAGATACTATATGCATCTGTTCTCCAAAAAGCAGCCCGATCTTAACTGGGAAAATCCCGTTTTAAGACAGAAGCTGTACGATATGATTAATTATTGGCTGGATAAAGGCTTGGGCGGCTTCCGTATAGACGCTATCACCCACATAAAGAAGGATCCCACATTAAAATCCTATCCTGCGGATGCGGACGGAATGGCAGGCTGCTTTGCTCCTACCAGAAACTTCCCCGGTATCGGCGAATATCTCACGGATCTGCGCAAAAACACCTTCGATAATTACGAATGTGTTACCGTTGCGGAGGCGGCAGGTGTGCCCTACCACGATCTGGGCGCATACATAGGTGCGGAGGACGGATATTTTGATACTATGTTCGATTTCTCTTATTCCGAGCCTTACGCATACGGAAACGGCTGGCACGATTGCTACCGTCCCGGTGAATGGGATTTCGCTTCCTGGAGAGATACTCTCTATATGAGCCAGACCGAAACGGAAAAGATCGGATTCGGCGCGGTGTTTATAGAAAACCACGATTACCCCCGTTCTATGGATAAATTCATTCCCGATGCGTACAGAAGTGAGCGTGCTCAGAGAATGCTGGGTAATATGTATTTCTTCCTTCGCGGTATTCCCTTTATTTATCAGGGACAGGAATTGGGTATGACCAACACCCGTATGGACAGAATCGAAGATTTTGACGATATCTCCACTAAAAACCATTACCGCGTCGCTTTAAGGGACGGTCTTTCTCCCGAAAAAGCGCTGGATGGAGTTATGCGTTATTCCCGTGATAACGCCCGCGTGCCTTTCCCTTGGACAACGGGTGAAAACGGCGGATTTACCACAGGCACCCCTTGGCTTAAATGCCATCCCGATTATAAGGAATTTGCTGCAGAAGAGCTGATGAAGGATGAAAACAGCATCTATCATTGGTATAAGAATATGATACGCATTCGCTCCGAATACAAGGATATACTTGTAGAAGGTTCTTTTGCACCCCTTGATTTCGGCGTTGAAAAGAGTGTGTGCTATTCCCGTACATCCGAAAAAGGAAAGATAGTAAGCATAAACTCCTTTACTCCCGAAGCTACCGAATACGCCTGCGGAGAGGGCAAGGTTATTAACGGCGACGGCATAAAGAGCTATGAAAACGGCGTGCTTACCCTTGAACCCTTCGGCTGTGCTTTGATACTTTTATAAAGGTGAACGACGTATGATAAAAATAGGATTAAGCGGTGTCGGCAGAATGGGCTCGTACCATCTCGCCGTATACGAGAAATTAATGAACGAGGGCTTTCCCGTCAAAGTAGTTGCAGTCTGCGACGTGGACGTTTCCCGTCTTGACGGAAGCAAATCCACCCTTTCCAACCTGGCAGGGGAAAAGGGCAATATTTCCGCATACCATCAGTATACCGATCTTGACGAAATGCTTAAAAACGAGGATCTGGATGCGGTTGATATAATAATGCCTACATATCTTCACAGCCCTTCGGCTGTAAAGGTGCTCAACAGCGGCAGACATTGTATGTGCGAAAAGCCTATGGCGCTTAACGAAGAACAGTGCCGCGCAATGATAGACGCCGCCGATAAAAACGGCAAAACTCTTATGATCGGTCATTGCCTCCGCTTCTGGCGTGAATACGCATATCTTAAGGAAATTACCGCAAATTCGGTTTACGGTGCCTGCCTCAAAGCATCCTTCTGGCGGGGCGGATATCAGGACCACGTTAATTCCCCCTCTTGGGAGGATTGGATAATCACCCGTGAAAAGGGCGGCGGCGGTCTGTTTGACCAGCATATTCACGATGCGGACTGTATCCGTTGGCTGTTCGGCGATCCCGAAACGGTTTCCGTTTTCGGCAAGACCGTTCATCCCAAGAGCGCCCACGATATCGTAAACGCCAACTACGGCTATCCCGATAAACCCGTTTATGCTCACGATGACGTGGCGTACAAGGGTTATCCCTTCGGCTACGGATTTACCGTAAGCTATGAGCACGGCACGGTGGAATATAAAGATAACGTTCTTACCGTTTACCCCGAAGTCGGCGAAAAGTTCACTCCCGATCTTACCTCCTACGGCGAAACCACGGATGCATATTACAATGAGCTTAAATATTTCCTCACCTGCGTGCTGGAAGGACGTAAGCCCGAAACCTGTATGCCTTATGAAAGTATGCAGGCTGTAAAGCTGGTGAATGCAGAAACCGTTTCCGCAGACAACGGCGGTAAAATAATACAGTATAAATAAAACAACACCAAATAAAAACGCCCGATCTCTCGGGCGTTTTGTTATGGCTTGTGCTGTTTACCAGTTTCCTTCGAGAAGGTCTGCTTTTTCGGGCAGCATGCTTTCATCGGCATCTGTTACCGTAACTTCAAGCTTATGCTCGTACCAAAATCCGTCATTTCTCGTGGCTTTGCAGTAGATGGAAAGGGAAGTCATCAATCCCGTTTCCGTATCATAGGTAAGAAATGCGGTATAATCGTAGTCGTTATCCGGATGCATCCAACTGCTGTTGGTATTTTGCGCCGATCCGAAAAGCAAAGTGTGCGTCCATTTGTCGTTGATACAGGTGAAATCTGCGGTTACGGTTCCGTCATTATTGCTTGTGTAGGTTATGCTGTCAAATCTGCCGGCAATAATTGCAAAATTTTTGATATCTGTTTTCAACTCACCGTTGCTTGGAAAGTAGGCGGTGAAGAACGCTTCGTCGCGGTATATATTTACATAGAGATCCGAATAAATCCGGTTCCCGGGCTTGGATTCGTTGTCCTCTCCCGTGATTACCGCTCCGTATTCATAATCTGCGTTGTGATAATTAAACCCTTCCCAGATCCGGCGGTAATCGTAGCTTTCTTCGGTGACATATGCATAGGAATCATATTTATAAAATTCACCGGGAAGCCTGTAATAATTTGTTTTTGACGCCCTAACAAAGTCATCGTTCGTTCCCACGGCAACCGTCTTTTCGATTATATAATAATCTCCGCCGGTACTGTCTGTGCCTTTATAATCGGCGTAGATTGCCTTATTAAGCGTATTATTGTTTAATTTGTATTTGTATACGCTTCCGTAAAAAGCGTACAGCTTGTCGGCAAAGGCTTTATATTCGTCAAGGTTTTCAAAGACATACGCCTTGCCCGCATCGTCGGCGGTTGGCTTTTTGGCGGTATTTGCTTGCAGATAGATCGTGTAGTTTTCGCTGAAATGATGCAGATCATCTTTTTCTCCATACTGATATTCTGCAACTATTCTGATCTTCGTATCGTATATATAAAACGTTGTGGTTACTTTACCATCGTATTCGCCCAAATGTATATAACTGTTTTCTGCAGAGTAGCGTATCATTTCGTCTGTTTCCTTGATCGCTATCTTGGATTCCGTTTTCGTTATATGCTCAATGAAAGTATCCCACTTGTAGTCTATTATCGTGCAATCTGCCAATTCCGTGAACGTGTTGAAACCAACAGATTTTATTTCTACGTACGTGTATGGTTCATTCGGTATGAGAGCATAAATGACGTTATTATGATAATAAAACTCCGCGGTTTCGTTTTTGACAAAAAATGAATAGTCTTCGCGGGAGTATTGCACTGTATAGTTCTCAAACTTGGTAACGTAGCCATCCTTTTTCTTTTCCGTAAAACGTGAAATATCCTCTGCAAAAAGCGCTTTGATTTCTTCTTGTGTAGGTTCGGGCTTGCTCTCCTCATCGGGGACGCTTTCTTCCGCCGGTTTACTATCTTCCTCAGGCTTGCTTTCGCCCGAAATAGATTCGTTTTTGCTTTCGTTTTGTTGCGGTTCGGAGCGGGAAACGTCAACGCTTATGTCGGCGGGAATGTCGGCAACGCATGAAACCGTA
>CAZAJX010000045.1:0-11414 GCA_964485815.1 uncultured Oscillospiraceae bacterium | reverse complement strand
CACAAAAAAACAAAGTCTATCTCTTGCTTGAAATAGACTTTGTCAGTAATCTGACAGCCGTTTTAACGGCTGTTTTTGGTTGTCGGGGTCCCCGAGAAGCCGTTAGGCTTCTTGGGGTAATTATCGGGGTCCCCGAGAAGCCGTTAGGCTTCTTGGGGTAATTATGTGTAATTATTTTTTCTTTACTCTGTAGATTATTGCCGCAATAAGAGCCGCAATGGATACCGCAACACCTGCGATATATATCCAATCGGTGTCTACATCGGCAGGAGCAGGTTTTTCTGTGCTTTGAGGCTGTGAAGCTTCGTTGCCTGCCTCGGCTTTTTCGCTTTCGTCGGGCTTTTCGGTATTGCTGATATCGCCTGCGAAAGCCTGAATTTCGTCAACGAATATCCAGTTTGTCTTGTGCTCGAAGTGATAGGTTATGTATCTTATCTCTGCGTTTACTTCCGCAATCGCCTTAATAACCTCACCGTCAACAGGTGTGTCCACTTCGTATTCCGCGCCTATGGGATCAGACCAATTCTCGCCGTCGGCAGATACGGTTACGTAAACGTGGTTGGGAAGGGATATGCCTGCGGAATTCAGATTACTGCAGGAAACGGTTGCGTTAACGATAGAATAAACCTCGCCGAGATCAAGTACAACGGTGGAAATCTTATTGTTGGCGGCGGTATATTCGGAGGTAACGTTAAGTGCTACGAATTCGATATCCGAATAATCCGCGGACTGGGCAAAAACTCCGTTGGTAAGAGAATCGCCGTTTTCATCGGGATAATAGGTTTTTCCGTCGGCATCGGTATAAATACCGTTTACCGTGTAGGATGCGCCCAAGGCTACGTTTTCCGTTTCTGCGGAAACGCTTAATGCAAAGAGAGATACAAGCAAAAGGGCAATGCTTACAGATAAAAGCTTTTTCATATTCCGTTCTCCTTTTTATTCGGTTGCAGTTTGTGTATAAAGGTTAAATAATCCAAGGAAGTGTCTTCTTACCATCAGATAATCCGTAGCGGTAACGGAGGGCATGCCGGATACACGGGCAGCCTCGTATTGAATGTCGGTATATTCTATGGTCATCATAACGATACGCCGTGTTATAAGATAGTCCGTAGCGGATATCGTTCCGCTTCCGTCGCAATCTCCCATAACTACTACTGTTGCGGTTTGAATGATGTTTCCGTCTCTGTCTTTAAGAGAAACCGTTGTGCCGGTTCCCACATAAGAATCATTTGAACTTTCTATAACGATATACTGAGCCTCGTTTTCAAACATATTCAAAAGCTCTTCTGCGGTGGTCATTTCCGTTACACCCAGAATATATCCTTCGGAAACGGAGATTCCTTCTTTGGGCAACAGATTCTGGGGAAGAGGAGGCAGAGGCTTGGGAAGCACGTTAAGCACGAAGGTTGCTGTCTTTCCTCCCGCATAAACCGTAATGGATGCGTTTCCTTCCTTCAATGCGGTTATAACGCCGTTTTCGTCTACGGTTGCTATATTTTCGTCGGAAACGGTGAATGTCACCTCAACGTCCTCGGGATCGACTGTCCAGGTAATTGTAAAGGTTTCGCCTTCGGTTATGGTAGTGTGATCCGTGCCCAGCGCCAAGGACGAAGCGTATTTACCCAACACCTTCACCCAATCGGCAGATACGTAGCCGCTTGCTTCGGTGCCGTTATTAAGCACGCCCATAACCGCATACCAGCCGTTTTGCGCTTCACCGTATACCGTAATTTCCGTGCCGTTTGCAAACTTGCCAATGGATTTAAAATCTGTTCCGGGGCCTTCTCTTAAATTAAGAGCGCTGCTGCCCGTATTGGTTATTCCGATATATTTCGTGCCTGTAAATCCGCTTTCCGTAACGGTTATGTTCAGGGTTGCGGATAATTCGCCTGCTTTTGCGGTGATAACTGCCGTTCCCTCGGCGATTGCTGCAATTACGCCGTTTTCGCTTACCGTTACGATATTCGTATCACTGCTTTCAAAGGTTACCGTGCTTTCGGAAGGGCTTACCGTCCAGGAGAGATTAAGTGTATCGCCTACAGTCATAATGGAATCCGACGTATTGAATGTAAGACTTTCCACCTGCTCGTTAAGTATCTTTACGAAATCGCCGTAAACGTATCCCTCCAACCCCTCGCACTGTCCCGATGTCACCAGAACGCTGTACCAGTTGTTGGGAGTGGGTTCGCCGTATATTACCAACGTATCGTCCTGCATCAAAAATCCGTGGGATGCATAGGAGGTATCGGGTCCCTGACGGAGATTTACCAGATTGCCCATTACGGTTCCGTCGTATTTTATTCCCGTGTAAACAAGCTTTACTACGGTTACCGTGCAGGTAGTTGTAAGCTCGCCTACGGTGGCGGTTATGGTACATTCACCTTCGCCCACAGCGGTTACCTTGCCTCGTATTACCTTTGCCACAAGGTCATTGGAGGAGGACCACTTTACCTGGGGTTCCGTAGCGTCCTCGGGAGTTACCGTTGCCGTTAAGGTGAAGGTATCGTTTATATTCAATGATAATTCGCTTTGATTAAGAGATATACTATCTGCGGGGACATACACACCGGGGGTAACGGTTACCTTAACGGATGTATACACACCGTCTGTGGAAACGGCGTACACCGTACATTCGCCTTCGCTCACACCGATTATCTTGCCGGCGTTTACGGTGGCTACGGAGGGATTATCGGATATCCATCTTACCGTGGTGGAGGTGGAGCTTTTGCCGTCCTCGGCAAGAACTTCCGCGTTTACGTTAGCGGAGGTGTACTGGGCAACGCTTATCTCGGTCTGATCCAGCGTAATAGATACCGCATCCTTAAGATATGTATAAGTTATTGCCTGACCGTAGCTGATTCCGGAAGCAAGTACATATCCGGTTTTTACCAATACCTCTGTGCCGATAAGTGCTTTTGCTCTTACCTTCATCCAGGTGTTTCCGTCTTCGGTCTGGAACTTTTCGCCGATACCGATGATACAATGACGGGAGGGAAGCGTTCCGATCTTTTCGCTTTCGGTGCTTGCCTCGGTATACATGGGAATATCACCCACGCAAACGTATTCCGCGTATGCGGTTTCGGGCTCATAGGTTGCTATGTAACAGCAGGCGTGCCAGCCTGTGGAGCTGGTAACCGTTATCATACACTCGCCGTCGGAAACGGGGGTTATAAGTCCCGTTTCGTCTACGGTTGCTACCTCGGGGTTGTTGGAGGAGTATGTAAGGGTATCCTCTGCGCCGAAGGGCTGTATTACCGTTACGGGAAGCTGCCATTGTTCGTTTAAGGGAAGAAATTTTCTTGTTTTCGTAACTATTACTACCTGATCCTCGGGGTAGCTCATAGCATCGTATTTGGTAAGATTATATAACTCAATGCAGTTAATTATCTTTTTGGTATATTCCATATCGGAAGCGTAGCCGTCTTCGATAATGTTCCACGCCGCCGCAACGTAATCGTATTCATAAGGAATATCATCATAACGGGAAGAGCCCGTAAGCAATGCGCTGTGGTCTGCCAGAGATTCATACCAGGTTGAATATGCTCTCCATACGCGCTGTACGTTGGATGATACGTATTCCTTGGTATTCGCCGTAACGTACGCCGCATATGAGGGATATACTATACCCTTATTGCTGTCGTATACCATTCCCGCCCAGGACGAATACGCTTTTATACCGAAAAGGTTTTTCGCCATTTTCGCCATAGTGGACGTGCCCCATCCTGCTTCCAGTATGGATTGCGCTACCGTAAGGGAAGCCAGCACACCGCTTGTAAGCATATCCTCCGTAGCGGCGGCACCGATAACTTCCATATATTCTTCCTGTGCCTGAGTAAGGGCAAGGGATTCTATATTATTAAAACTTCCGATACTTGCAAAGGCTATGGCAAGGCACAACAGCAAGCATAGGAATTTTTTAAAACGTCTTGTCATTCTAAAACCTCCGAAGATTTGGACAGTATCACAGATACATTATATACATTTACATAATGTTTGTCAATAACACCACAATAAAAAAGCCGAAGAGGGGTGTCCTCTTCGGCAGGTAATATATGGTATTTTGTTACTTTCCGATAATCTTTACGTTTTCGGGCTGTGCTTCGGTCTGTTCGCACACGATCTCAAGTATCATTGCGGTTTCTGCGGCATTAAGTCCGCTGGTTCCCACAATAACAGTACAGTTATCGCCGGAAACGATAGCGACACATTCTTCAAATCCCTTTGCTTTTATAAGCGTTTCTATATTTGCTTCGGCATTCATATCCTCAACAATGCGGGCAATAGCATTAAGCGCGTCTTCCTTGGTATCGGGAAGTGCATCTGGATTGTTTGCCAACTGGTTCAGAACTTCCATGGATTCATCTCTGGTCTGTTCGCGGTTAAGTATGGCGGATGCAAAGAAATCATCTTCTTTTTGCGTTGCGTCGGTATCGGCATCCTCGTTTTCCTCCTTGTCCCCGTCTGCCAGCGTTCCGTCGGCGAGTACGGCGTTGCCCAAGGTCTTGTTGCTTTCGTTGCCCACCGTATTCGCATCATCGGGTGCAGTCAGCACGCTTGATACAACGATAGCAGCAGCTACCAATGCCAAGCATCCCGCTATTATGAAATTTTTGGTGGTCAGCAGCTTTTTCCATTCGTATTCCTTGATCTTTTTCCATAGGGTGAATTCTTTCATTGTTGCCTCCGTTAATGTATATGTATTTTTTTATTTAGGTTTCCACCGAAATTCTGTGGGCGGATATTCCGTATACCGCCTGAAGCAGACGTACTATTTTATATTCGGTTTCTGCCGAAATGTTTTTTGCCACTACGGCAATACCGCTTACCGTGGGGGGAGTTTCGGATATTATTATGGGATACCCTTCTCCGTTCAGTATATATTCTTTTCCCGCGTTGCTGGTTAAAAGCGTTCCCGAATTATCGTATGCGCGGTCGAGGGTCTGGTCGGATGCGTACAGATATTCATAGCCGCTTTCAAGAGTTATCATTACCTTGCAATCCGAAACGCCCTCCAGCTCCTTTATAAGCTTTCGGGTCTGCTCCTCCAGCTCTGTTCTGTACCTCTCCGAATCGGGAAAGACCTGCGATGTGTCTGCCGTTTTACCGCTTGGCAAAAGCATAAGCAATGCGCCTGCAATGAGAGCGAGAAACAATAGTCCCGTTCCTTTGGTTTTAAAAAGTCTTGCAAACAGATTTTCTTTATCCGTCGGATATCACCTCGGCAATTCCGGAAAGCATTTCGCGGGATTTGGGAACATCGTTTTTGTCTACGGAAACAACTATATCTCCTATAACCGTTTCCGTGTCCGTTACTGCTATTTCTATGCTCACCTGCCTGCAGATTATTCCTTCTTCCCCAAGATATGTACATATATATTCTCTTATTTGTTCTTCGGTTTTTTCTTTTAAATATCCGTTTCCGTCGGGCAAGGACACGTTTTCCGATATTTCGGGGATATTTCCTTTTTCAAAATCCGTGAACAACTGTCTTATGGGGACTATTGTTACGTATATGCAAATTATTCCGCAAAGAAGCTTGATATGCTTTTCGCCCACGCCGCCTGCCGCCAGCAGGTTGATTATTCCGCCGGCAAGGGACACCGTGAATATTATAAACACCCATTCCTTCATGCCTTCACTCCCGCGCACACGAATACGGTAATAGCAAGCAAGCCTACCAGCGAAGCTCCCAGCATCACCGCCAATAACACTCCGAATATACCGTTTATATCGTATAAAAGCCGCGATTCCTTTTCGCATCCTATCATTTTTGCCGCAGAAGCGCAAAAAAGCAATCCCAGCTTATACATCACCACCACCGCAACGGGAGGCAGGACTATGGTAAGCAAAGCGGTTATTCCTCCCAGTCCTATAACTGATTTTGCCTTTGCCACCGCCGCAAGAACCGTTCGTGACGCTTCGCCCACCATGTTTCCGATAACGGGGATAAATACGCCCGAAGCAAATCTTACCGTCCTTGAAGCATATGAATCTCCGGCGGCGGATATTACCGTCTGTACCGATACCGCGAACCCCAATATGGAAAATACAAAGGCGGTAAGGGAAGCGGAAAGGTTTTTAATACCGCTTGCTATAGGCTGAACAGAACCGCATCCGGGTATGGCGGCTGTAAGCGAAAGGACCAGACATATGTTTATAAGAGGAGCAAGGACCGTGTTGCATATTACCGTAACCACGGTACAAAACAGATCCACCGACGTTGCCGATGCAACCGCCGCACCTGTGCTTCCTCCGTAAACGTACATTGTGGTCATAACGGGAAGCAGAGTAAGCAGGTATTGGGAAAACCTTAAAGTTGCTTGCTGTACGAAGACGGTTACGCTGTTTACCGTCGAAAACGCCGCCGCGGACAAAGCAAGTATGCTTACGTATTCTCCCATATTTCCCATAGACGGAAAGGAGCTTTTGAAGCTGTTGATCACTCCGGCGCATACGCAGATCGCCAGAATTCCTCCGCAATGCCCGATAATCCCTTTTCCCGATTCCGAAAAAGCGGAAAATATAAGAGAAAGTGCGTGGTTCAAAAGATTAGCGGGAATTTGCTTTTCCGTTTCTCCGCCCGCATCGGAAATAACGGTTTCAGCATTAATTTGGGCACTGCAGCGCAGTGGAAAGGAAAAAACAATAAACACAGCGATCAAAAGCAAAAAAGTTTTTTTCATCCCGTTAATTCTCCCGCAATGGTTACGATATCCGTTATAAGGGGCATAGCAAGCAACAGTATGTTTATCTTTGCCGCCAGTTCCACCTTTGAAGCGAATGCGGATTCTCCGCAATCTCTGCATATTTCCGCGGTTATCTGACTTACCACGGCTATTCCCAAGGCTTTTATCATCAAGGTTATTCCGCCTGCCGCCAAAGGGTCCATCTTTTTCAGAAAATCCACCACGGGAGAAGCGGAGGTAACGGCGTATCCGATAATAACTATTCCAGATGCGGCGGCGCAAAAGGGAGCGACCGCAGGCTTTAATTCGCGGATAACCGTTACGGATACCAGTGAGATGAGCGAAAGTCCGCACAGCGCCATAATATTCACAGTCCGAAAATACCTCGTATGGAGGAAAACAGCTCGCTTATCTCGCCTATAAGCATAATCATTACCGTAATCACTCCCGCAATACTCACGAACGTGGCTTGCTCGTCCTTGCCGCTCTTCTGCAATATCTGGCAGGCGATGCTTGCCAGAAGTCCCACACCCGCTATTTTTATTATCAGGGTAACACTCATATTCCCAAAATCCTCTCTGTCAGAACATCAGTATTACTGCTACCGCACCTGCCAAGGAAAACAGCGCCTGTATACTTTTGCTTTTTTGCTGTTCCGTCTGCTTGAATTCTTCATATACACGTTCCAGAATTCCTATGGTTCCCTCCAGCTTTTCGCATTGGTTTTCTCTGTCCGATCTTCCCAAAGCGTAAGCCAGCTCCCGTAAAGGGGTTAAGGCATCGTGAGGCAATATCAACCCATCCAGCGCATATACCAGACCGTGTTTTTTCAGTTGTGAAATAAAATCCGTCATACAGCTTTCGTTACATTCAAAGGATTCGTATATATCGGGCAGGGGAGTGAGGGATAATGATATTCCGTCTTTTATATGCCTTAACAGCTTTAATACTGCGGAAAGCTGTTTCACTGCCGTTCTGTCCTGCTCGGTTACTTTTCGCCCCATAAAATAGAAGGATACGGATATAACGGCAGCACCGATAATAGCTTTCATAATACCTCCGTGTCGTATCCGTACACTCCGTTTGTGCGCCGTACAGATACCAAAATGCCAAAGCAACCGTTGGATATAAGGGTGTTGATATGGGGCTTTTGCTCCAGCTCCCTGCGGTTTTCCGCGTGGCAGGAGCATATTAAATAAACTCCCGTTCCCGTGGAATGAATAAGAGCCTCGGTGTCGGATGCCGTTATTTCGTCGCACACTATGACCTCGGGTGACATAGTGCGTGTAAGTATCTCCGCGCTTATGGATTTCGGGCATCCCGAAAATATATCCGCAAGTCCCGTGTCGGTGTTGGGAAGTATAATTTCTCCCCGTTCATCCGCAATTCCCACCTTGACTGGGCGTATTCCCTCGCCTCTTGCCAGCATCAATGCTATGGACCGAAGCAAAGTGGTTTTCCCCATTCCCGGCGGGGAGTATATAAGCGTGCCCTTCAGACCGCTTTGCTTGTAGATGTCTATTATTTTTCTTCCGTAATGATCTATGTTTCGGTGTACTCTCAATGAAACGGAGGTTATCTCTCTTATTTTCTTCATTTGTCCGTTTTCGGTAACGCTGTCACCGCATACACCCGCCCTGCCGTAGGGAATGGGTATGAATCCTCGGCGGATGGTATCGTCATAGGAATACATCGACCCCTTACAAAGAAGAAAAACGCATTCCTCCAATTCCGTCTGTGTAACCGTAAGTGCTTTTTCTATACGGCATATCCGTCCGTTTTCATCGGGAAACAGACTTTTCCCTCCGGCGAAAACAGAAAAAACGCCGTTTTTTCTCAAACGTATCTCGTCTGTTATCTTCTTTGTTTCGGCGGGCATACCCTCCACCGCTTTTTTTAATCTTGGCGGCAGGAAAGCGGCTATGTGCTGTATGCTTTCCATAGCTTACTTATTGCCAGATACAGACCGGCTGCCACACCGAGGTATACCGCCGTTACGCACACCGCCCCCGGATATATTCCGCTTACGTAAGGCAATATTCCCTTTGCGGCTATGCCTCCTATTCCGCAGCAAAGCAGGGGAACTGTTATTCCCGATGCGATTTTCGGCGCGGAGCCCGCTTTTTTCTTCATACGGTAGGCGCACATTATGTAGGAAAATACGTTGGATACTACCAACAGCCAAAGATATCCCTCCGCACCCGTTCTGGATATGAGAAAAACGACTGCAAGTATTCTTAACGCCGAATTGATAAGCCCCGTCAGAAAGGTCCACATTTGCTCGCCGATACTTTTAAGCATACCGTCGGTAATGGTTTCTATGTACATCATGGGAGTGACTGCCGCAAGGATCCGTATTGCGCGGGAAGCCTCGTCGGTGTGATAAAATGCTTTTGAAAACGTATCGGGAAACAAAAAGAACAGTCCTCCCACCGCGATGGAAAACATCCAACTGTAGGTGAGTATTTTTGATGTCCGTTCCTTTAAGGCGCCGCTGTTTTTCAAAGCCTTAAGCCGCGATATCTCGGGAACCGTTACGGAGATCAAAGCGGATAAAAATGAAAAAGGGAAAAACAGTAAAGGTATCGCCATTCCCCGTATAATTCCGAAATCTGCCAGTGCGCTTTCCCGGTTTCCTCCGTAAAGCGTAAGCATTTTCGGTATAAGCACGCTTTCGCAGGTGTGCAAAAGCCCCGTCATACAAGCGCTTGCGGCAATTGGAAAGCATACGCTCTTTATGTTTTTATCAAATTCTTTTTTGTGTTCCCGCGGTATGGTTTCCCTTTGGTTTTTGTGAGCGTACATTATGCCCAATATGGCAGTCGATGCCATCTCCCCCAAGGTTATACCTGCCACCGTTCCCACGCAAAGAGAAACGGGATCGCTTTTCCCCTTCATAAGAGTGCTGAGTAATATAACGGTAACGGATATTTTTATGCTTTGCTCCAGAAGTGATGCAATAGACGGCTTTACGGGCTGTGTTACTGCAAAAAACCATCCCTTTAAGCAGGCGGCAACCGCCATAAACGGCATAGAGAGGGAGAGTATCCTTAACGGTAGCGCTGTGCGTATGTCGCCTATAAACCGCGATGCTGTGATCGATGCCCCCGCAAACATTACTATTCCTGCGGGTATACTTATGAAAAGGGACAGCCGTATGGCTCTGCGGAGCAAAAGAACCGCCCCGCCTTTCCCTGCGGTTATCAGCTTTTCCGATGCAAGCCCCGAAACGGTTACGGTAAGTCCTGCGGTGGCAAGGGTTGTAAACAGCCCGTACACCGACATTATCAGTTGGTACAGTCCCATACCTTCCGTCCCGATACGGGAGGTGAGGTACAGACGGAACAGCATCCCCAGAAATTTAACGGCAAGAGAAAAGGCGGTGATCGCCAAAGCGCTTTCCAAAATACTGTTTTTTCTTCGCAAAGTGCTTTTCCTCCTTCCGTTAACAAATATTATGCTTTAGTTAACAATTTAATTCTTGAATTGTGTGCGGATTTGTAGTATAATCCTCGTAATTAACCAAAGGAGCCAAAAAATGAAGAAGATCCTTGCAATCATAATTATTTCTCTTTTATTTTTATCCCTCGCTTCCGTGCCCGTGTTGGCGTATACTCTGGATGACGGCGCAGGCAACGTTACGGAAAACGGCGAAGATCCGGATGAAAAGCTGGAAGTAAAAGGGGACTATATTAACCTTACCGGCGGTGTTCAGACCTTAAGCGGAAATATCGGCGGAGATCTGCTCGGATTTTTCACTTCCCTTACCGTAAAAGATGCGGTTATCGGCGGCAGTATGCGCTTTGTTTCCATGGAAACCGTTATCGAAAACGTTACCTGCCGTAACCTTACCTTCGCAGGTGCGGAGGCAACGATAGGCAAAAATGTTAATGCAGGCGCAATTGTTGCATATACCAACGGTACCTTTGTGTTTGAAGGCACTTGCGATACTCTTACCGTATACGCGGATAAGGTTATTATAAAAGGCAATATAAACAGCAATGCCGAAATACACGCGGACGAGGTAAGCTTCGCTTCGGATTGTACCGTAAACAACGTAGCAGTGAAATCGGTTGCCCCGCCTTATCTTAACGATACCGATGGATATTCCGATGCTTTGAATCACTTTAAAACTCTCACTTGGGATAAAGTCAACGTATGGATGGATGCTCTTGAAAAGCTTCCGGCGGTTATTTTGTATGCGTTATCGGGCGCATTGATAATTCAGCTTGTGTTCGGTAAGGCGACCCGCCGTACCGCAGATGCGTTTAAAGTACACCCCGTGCGCTTTTCTATGTCCGGCATAATGCTGCTTATTTCCGTACCCGGATTTGCGGTGTTTATGCTAATGCTCAGCACCGATATCGCTGTGGCAATTATGCTTTTGTATTTTGCTATGATCACCGTTTCCCAGCTTTTTGCGGGATGCGTGCTGGGCGCAAGGCTGTTCCCCACAATGAACCGATTTATCTCTTCCGTTATTGCAACAACGACTCTTGCAATACTTTGCGCCCTTCCCTATGTGGGCGGAGTAGCCACCGTCGCTTCGCTGATTATCGCTTTCGGTTGCTTTGGAATTACGGTATTCCAAAAACGCACCTTTAAAAATCAGGAAGAGGCTCAGCAGGAATAAATAACTCCAAGAAGAAAAGGCAAGCAGTTGAACACTGCTTGCCTCAGATTACTGACAAAGTCTATTTCAAGCAAGAGATAGACTTTGTTTTTTTG
>CAZAJX010000044.1:0-11930 GCA_964485815.1 uncultured Oscillospiraceae bacterium | reverse complement strand
CGCGCATACTGTCCCCGCAGGTATCCATAAGACGCATTATAGCTGAAATATCGCCGCTGGCTTCCTTGGTAGCAACTATATTGGGATGCTCTGCCAAAGCCTTGTATGCCTTCAAAGATATGTTCATACCCGTGCGGGAAGGAACGTTGTAAAGGATAACGGGCTTTTCGGATGCGTCTGCGATAGCGTAATAATGCTTTACAAGACCTGCTTCGTTGGTCTTGTTGTAATAAGGTGTAACCACCAGCAGACCGTCTGCGCCCGCACGGCAGGCATCTCTGGAAAGAGAAACCGCGTAATCGGTATCGTTACTGCCGGTACCTGCCACGATGGGAACTCTGCCTGCGGCAACGGTTACCGCGTGCTCGATAACACAGCGGTGTTCCTCATCCTGCAGAGTAGAGCTTTCACCCGTGGTACCGCATATAATTATGGAATCTATGCCGGAAGAGATCTGACGCTCGATAAGGGCGGTAAGAGCAAAATAATCTACTTTTCCGTCCTTGAAAGGGGTTATAAGCGCTGTTCCTGTTCCGGTGAATACTATAGGCTTGTTAGTTGACATATCTATTACTCCAAACTGTATAAAAATACTTTTGCGTTTATCATTATACCACCCATTTCCCCGATTGTCAACAAGTGTAAACCACACTTTAAGCGTTGACACTGGGGTTTTTTTGATATATAATCTTGTTTGTATTTCACACAAAGGAGAGCGGTTATGAATATAACGGTATTTGATATAAATTCTATCGGAAACGATATAGATATATCCCCTATTTCCTCTTTGGGAAACACGGCGGTATTTTCTCACACAACCCGTGATGAGCTTGTTTCCAGACTCAAAAACACGCAAATCGCCGTGCTGAACAAGATAAAGCTTACGGAGGACGTGTTGAAAAACGCACCCGATTTAAAGCTTATCTGCGTTGCCGCCACGGGGTTTGATAATATCGATACCAAGTACTGCCGTGAGCACGGTATCGCCGTAGCCAACGTGCCGGGATATTCCACCCACAGCGTTGCGGCGGTAACAGTAGCAACCGTGCTTAATCTGCTTACACATCTTAAAGAATATTCCGCCTTCGTATCCGACGGAGGCTATACAGCTTCCGGCGCACCAAACAAGCTTTCCCCCGCTTTTCACGATCTTTACGGAAAGACCTGGGGAATTATCGGTTACGGCAATATCGGAAAAAAGGTTGCCGACGTGGCAAGAGCTTTCGGCTGCAAGGTGATATACAGCAAAAACACTCCCATTGACGATTCCGATTGCGTGGATATCGACACCCTTTGCAAAAACAGCGATATTATAACCGTTCACTGCCCTCTCAACGAAAGCACACGTAACCTTATAGATTCACGCAGACTTTCTCTTATGAAGAACAGCGTTATTTTAGTAAATGCCGCCAGAGGCGCGGTATGCGATGAAAGTGCGGTGGCAGAGTGGGTCAAAAAGGGAGAAATGGGCGGATTCGGCTGCGACGTGTATTCCGCAGAGCCCTTCGATGAAGACCACCCCTTTTACGGTATTAAGGATATGCCTTCCGTGTGTCTTACTCCCCATATGGCGTGGGCATCCTTTGAAGCCCGCACCAAGGTGGTATACGAAATGGCAGAGAATATAAAAGCGTTTCTAAAAGGCGAAATAAGAAACCGAGTTGAATAAAAAATATCACCCCGACGAAATGTTGAAAAATACGTCGGGGTCTATTATCTTATGCTCAACGTAGGACGGGGGCTTGCTCCCGCCCTACAATGAAAATTGTAAAATTCATTATTAACGTGGAAATTTGTTACGATACTTTTTCCACAATTTCGCAAATGCGGGTATTGGGATAATAGCGTATCAGATACGTTTCACCCACAACAACGTCTTTGGTGTATAAAACAACATACTCTTTTCGCTCGGGCAAAAAGAACTTTGACTCTCTGTATATAACCAAGCCGTCCTCCGAACCCTTCCGTACAGACGTGTATTCTATCATTTCTGCTTTGGCCTCAATATAAGTGTTATCGGACACATAGCTGTGATCTTTACAGCAAAGTATAAAGTGGTGAGTGGATAATGCTGTAACGAGAATCAAAAGCGCCGAAAACAAGACGAGCCATACTACGCCGTATTTTTGGTTCAGGAACAACTTTTTTGCAAATACAAAGCTTAAAACCAGCATAGCGGCGAACATTACCATTCCTGCTAAGGAAAGGGCGAATAACTCCCAATACTGTTCAACCATAAATGCCTCCTGTGTTTTTTGTGAGGTGCTTTTTTGGGGTCCCCGCAAAATATCGGCACGGAACAAGCAACGTCCATAAACAAAACTGCTCTGCCGTTGTTTTGTGGGGAATTTTTAAAACTTGCCGCCTCTGCCGCCGTGGGAGCGTCCTCCGCCACCTCGGCTTCCGTTGTTTTGGGAAATAGGAACGCGGGTAACGGTAAAGGTAACAAATACGTCCTTTTGTTCCTCCATATCAAGACTGCCGTCGATAATATACTGATTTGCGTTTCTCTGAAGCACTGCCGTATTCATTTTCTTCTTTTCAACGGACACCACGATAAACGCGATAAGAAACGCTACGGGCAAAAGCACGCAAAGCCAGAAAACATAATTTACCGCGGGAGATGCGGAAAGGGGCGGTCCTTGGGCGATATATTCATCGCACAAAAGCACAAAATCACTTAACGCATCGTAAAATTCATCGTTTGAAAGATCGTATCTTATTTCTTCGAAGATGGCATCCAGACGGAAATCGGAAAGGGTATCCATACAGCTTCCCGAGGTTGCCATATACCAATCCCTGTCATACATGGAAAGATAAAATATAATTCCGTCTGCCGAATAACCGCCGTTATCGTAATAACTTTCCGCGCGGATACGGGGGCTGGCAACAAATGTATCCTCAAGAAGTATTACGATATCAACACCGTATTCCTCATAGACTCTATCGGTAAGCTCGGAAAGCTTTTGCTCTTCTTCTGCGGTGAGAAGATCCGCCGTATCTATAACGCGGTTTTTACCCGCATATACGGAAAAAGCGGTGATAACGATTATAAGAATAACTGAAAGTACAAGTATTATTTTCTTCATACCGTCACCTCACAGAAAGAATGCGATGACTGCGGCGATCGCAGCAAAGATACCGAAGAACATTGCAACCCGCTTCCAGAACTTCTTTTTGTCTACGGGAAGATCGCCAACCACCTTGCCCGTCTGACCGTTCATTGCAAAGGTATAGGTCTTTCCGTTCCAGTTGGTGTTAAGCATCCACACCGGCAAAAGGGCGTAATGAATATCTCCGTCGGTTATATCTATTTTACTTTCCCCTTCTGTTACGGAGGTGTAACCGATAACGGTATCTTTAAAGCTTTCTTTAACAGACGCCTTTGCCCTTTCCTTCGCGCGATCAAGAACGTCTTTTGAGGGGACATCGTATCTGTCCGCAAAATAACCCGAAAGGTATTCGTTGGAAAAGGGGATCATTTCCGAATAATCGTAAGGCTCTATGGATTCGGTGTGTATTCCCTCCAGTTTGGTGGTGCCGTCCTGAGGAATGTTATCAAAGGCGATGGTGCCTTTGCGGTAAACGTTGTAAAAATCCGTGCGGGTGTTTATATATCTTCCGTCGCTGTAGGTGCGGACACGGGTAGCGTCATAGCGCACCGAGCCGCAAGCTTGAAAATCGCATATCCAGTAAGGCACGTACATTCCCGTAACCTTTTTAATTCGGTTATCCTTGGTAAAAGCATTCGGCAAAAGCTTTTTACCGCCGTACAGCTTGGCAAGAGCTTTTACAGCTTCATCCTTGGTTATTTTAAAGGGGATAACGAAATCCGGCTTGAATTCGCCGCTTAGCCTTTGTGTAATAACGGCGGGATTTTCGCAAAACGGACATTCCGTGGCGGCTGTGGTGGCATCGCCTATGATCTCTCCCCCGCAGGACGGGCAGGAATAAGAAAAATACTCGCTGTCAGGCTCTTCATGGGAATGGGTATGCTCTTTGCCTTCGTTGTATATTTTACCTCTGGTATCGTTGTTTTCTTTTACCTCATCAACCGAAAAATGGCTTAAGCAATAATCGCACTTCATCTCGCCGCTTTTAGGATCAAAAACGAGATAAGCATTACAATTCGGACATCTGTATTCCAAGGTTTCCAAAACACGCACCTCCATAATAATGAGTACACTTTATTTTATCACAGCCCGGACAAAAAGTAAATAAACAGGTGAAAAAACACCTGTTTATTTTATAACTATATTTTCAAGTATGATCTTTACGTCCGTCCAATCGGGGCTGTTTATAATAAAATGATACTGCACCCCGTTATAAACGGTATAAAGCTTGTAGCCCGTTATACCTTCGCTGCTTCGGGAAACGGTATATACATATTCCAAAACCGCGTTTCCGTAATCCACTTTGAACTTGTAGCCCATAGGCAGATAGCTTTCGGATTCGGGCTTGGCGAATATCTGCCAATATTCGCCCGAAGACGGCTCCAAATAGAGAGTATACAGCCTGCCGTCCGATCGTATGTTTTGCTTGACCTTTACGGGGACGGCATCTTCGGGAAACGCTTGGGGATATATAAGTCCTTCAAGCCTTTTTTCGAAAAGACGGTTATAGGAATAATTGCTTGTAACCGTTTTGCCTAAAAGAGAGTTGTATTCTTCGAATTTAACTACGTGATCATCGGTAATAACACAATGCAGTTCTTCTACGATATTCACACCGAAAGCAGACGCCGTTCCCACAAAAAGACCGATTGAAACAAATACTGCGGCGCACGCCACGGCAACACGTTTGAAAACGCTTGCTTTGCTCTCGGTTCTAAAAATGCTTTTTTTATATACCTTTTCCATCAGTTCCTCGGCGGGGGGCAATTCCGAAGCCGTATCTCCGCACAAACGAAGCAAATCTTCATCCACTTCCCGACCTTGTTCGATAAGGGTGCAAAGATATGAAAACAAAGCGGAAACTTCGCTTTCCTGCAGGTCTTCCGCAAGAACAGAACCGTTTTTTATGCCTTGGTAGATCAGTTCGCAATTCATATTTTTTGCTCCTTTCAATCATATTTTACCGGAATAGACTTTATCGGTTATCCTTTTTCTGATATAATATACGGTATAACGCACCGAATCTTCGGATTTATCCAAAAGCTTGCCTATCTCACCGTTGGAGAGCCCTTTTTCAAACCGAAGGTGAAGAATCTGTTTTTCGTTTTTCGTAAGGCCCGCAATAAGTTTTTCCCGCACACGGGTATTTTCCCATTGGCACCACAATATATCATCGGGCACCGTATCCTCAGGCGAAACGCCGCCGGAAATGGTATCTGCCATTTCGTCCGTAAGGGGTATATTGCGTTTTGTAATTGCACCCGTATTGCGTATGTGCTTGAGGCATATATACTTAGCCGTTAAAAACAGCCAAGCTCTGGGATTTTCGTGTTCCATAACCTTTTGTACACAAAGACAAAGGGTTAAAAACAGATTGCCCAGACAATCCTCTACTGCGGCAGGGTCTACGCCGCCCAATAGCTCGTTCATACGCTTGGCAAGCAGTTTGTAGTTTTCTTTATATAACCGTTCTGCGAAATCACGCTGCGGTTCTGTGAGCACGACGCATCCCTCCTCATATATATTTATACCATAAAAAATGTTTTTGAAGAAAATATTTTTATAAAATATTTTTTCTCCGTATCGACTATATAGGGTATTTAGTTAACAGAGAGCCAAAAAGGCTTATATCATTTTAAAGGAGGAACAAAAATGAAACATTCTTTAAGGATAGTTTCACTTGTCGTCTGCGCGCTTTTGCTTATGACGACCTTTACAGCCGCCGTAGTATACGCTGCTGATGAAATATCCGACGTTATCGAAGAATCCAACGCGGAAGCCAACGCCGCCGTTGACAAGGTGCCCGATGCACCCCCTGTGCTTCCCGAAGCCGGCGTTATCGGCGATGACGAAACCGTCATCACCGTTTCCGACCACGTTTACGGCGAAGAAAAGCTGCTGTTGGTTACTATGGAAAACCTTGCGGATACCGTTTACAGCGTTAACGTTAACGTAACCTATTACGGCGAAAACGGCGAGGTTTTGGGTAAGGAAACCCAGAGCTATGATCAGCTTGAAAAGGGATTCCCCAAAAACTTTATCTTCCGTCCCGGTTATGATTTCGTGGATTACCTGCTCACCATCGAAAAGACCGCATTTGAAGGCGAAACCTGGAGAAACGACCTTATAGGCGAATTCGGATTTTCTTATTGGGATCCCGATGATATGGGAAGCGAAGACGAAATTTGGCACGGTCTGCCCCACATGGAACTTAAAAACCGCACTGAGCAGACCCGTATAATGAAGGATGTGTCCACTGTTATCTTTGATGAAAACGGCGAAATCTACATGATTCTCGACAGAAAGTGCGAATGCTGGATAGATACCGGTATGGAAAGCAACTATAAACATTATCCCGTAACGGTTGACGTATCTCCCGATATGATACATTGGGAAGACAGCACCTACGTACGTCCTATGGACGGTTGGATATGCCCCGCTCCCAAGTTCACATATTTCACCGCATTCGGAGTTATCAAGCCCGAAGAAAGCGAAACCTACGAATTCGTCGTTCAGAACGGTTATTATACCCCCGGCGAATAAAACGCTGTTTAAATCCTTTTTGAATTACAAATCCCTGCAAGCAAAAGGACCGTTGCAAAACGCAACGGTCCTTTTGTTTATGAAATGGGCGATTCGTGAATCGCCCCTACGGTACTAAAACAGCAAAAAGTTCAGCAAAACTGCCGTCTATAGAACAAAAAGTCTGATTGAAGCGGAGGGACGAGGAAATTCGCTGCAGAAATCGATTTCACGAGCGTGCTGTAGTAACCTACAGCTAGCGAAGTAAAAACATTTAGAAACGCAAAACAAAAAGAAATCTGTTTGCAGATTTCTACCTATAAAGAAAACAACAATGCGAGAGATAAACTAAAATCTCTCGCATTTGTAATTACGTATCAAAGTTTTTTGCGTTTCGATCTGCGCTGTTTAGCAAGTCCCCACGGCTACAATTAATAAGCTACGCCTTGGGCCAACATCGCCGCCGCCACTTTAGCAAATCCCGCAATGTTTGCGCCTGCAACAAGGTTACCCTTGCAGCCGTATTCTTCTGCTGCCTTGCAAGTGTTTGCGTAGATATTCTTCATAATGGACTGAAGCTTTTCGTCTACTTCTTCAGCGCTCCAGGACAGACGCATGGAGTTCTGTGTCATTTCCAGACCGCTGGTAGCAACACCGCCTGCGTTTGCCGCCTTTGCAGGACCGAAGAGAACGCCCTGCTCCTGGAAATATGCCATAGCCTCAAGAGAAGTGGGCATATTTGCACCCTCTGCAACCAGCATTACGCCGTTGGCAACGAGAGCCTTTGCGCCCTCGATATCCAATTCGCGCTGGGTTGCGCAGGGAAGCGCGATATCACACTTAACAGTCCAGATGTTCTTGCATCCTTCGTGATATTCGCTGCCGGGAACGCGGGAAGCGTATTCCTTGATTCTGCCGCGCTCAACTTCTTTTATCTGCTTAACAACATCAAGCTTGATGCCGTCATTATCTACGATATAACCATTACTGTCGCTCATGGCAACTACCTTTGCGCCGAGAGCGGTAGCCTTTTCGCAAGCGTAAATAGCTACGTTGCCGCTGCCGGAAACAACTACAGTCTTGCCCTCAAAGGATGTGCCCGCATCGCGCAGCATTTCCTGAGTGAAATAGCAAAGGCCGTAACCGGTTGCCTGTGTTCTTACCAAAGAACCGCCGTACATAAGTCCCTTGCCGGTGAGAACGCCGGTAAACTCGTTGCGAAGACGCTTGTACTGACCGAACATATAGCCGATCTCTCTTGCACCTACGCCGATATCGCCTGCGGGAACGTCAGTATCCGCACCGATATGCTTTGCAAGCTCTGTCATAAAGGACTGGCAGAAGCGCATGATCTCGTTATCGGACTTGCCCTTGGGGTCGAAATCGGAGCCGCCCTTACCGCCGCCCATAGGAAGACCGGTAAGAGAGTTTTTGAATATCTGCTCAAAACCGAGGAACTTGATAACGGACGCGTTAACAGAAGGATGGAAGCGGATTCCGCCCTTGTAAGGTCCGATTGCGGAGTTAAACTGAACGCGGTAGCCGCGGTTAACCTGAACATTGCCGTTATCGTCTACCCAGCTTACGCGGAAAACGATAAGACGCTCGGGCTCTGTTACACGCTCCAGAATACCTGCCTTCTCGTACTCGGGATGAGCGACGAGAACGGGCTCGATAGTGAGAAGTACTTCTTTTACTGCATTAAGGAAATCGGATTCGTTGCCGTTTTTTGCAACTACCTGATTATATACTCTTTCTGCATAGCTTGTTTTAAACATGGGAAAACCCCTCCTTTATTTATAAAGGCGCACGTACTCAAGAGGGTTGACGGTCTGTCCGTCAAAGCGGATCTCAAAGTGAAGGTGAGGTCCAGTTACAAAGCCAGTGTCGCCGATATTGCCTATAATCTGTCCCTGCTCTACAAATTCGCCAACTTCTACTTTTACAGTACTACAGTGAGCATATCTCGTTTCAGATCCGTCTTCGTGCTGAATAATGATAACAAGACCGTAAGTACCGGAATAGTCCGCAAAGGTAACAACGCCGTCACGGGCAGCCCAGAAAGGATCTCCGTAGCAGGAAACACCGAAACCGCCGATAATATCAATAGCTGTATGCCAGCCCATACTGCGCCAGCCGTAATAGGAAGAGATAAATCCGCCGTCATAAGGCATAATAAAAGGACTATCGTCTACAGAAGTGCTTCCCGAAGCGGCAGTCATACGTTCATTATCCAGAACGCCGCGCTCAATAACACGGTCAACAGCTTCTACAACAACGGTGGAAGAAAGGTATTTCTTGGAAATACACTCACCGTTTATATATACGTTTTCATAAGTATCTTCGGTAATTCCGTCTTGTCCCTCGGCAACGACTACGTCCTCGTGAGTAGAGAGGAGATTGCTGTTATCAACGTAAACAACGTCAGACTCGAGAACGGTGACAACCTTGCTTTCCGTAGTAACGCGGAGGTTAAGGTTTACACCAATGGCTTCTCCCGTATAATCCTTGAGAGAAACGGTATAAGAGGATTCGCTTTCAATACCGAGGAGTGCGGAAAGCTCCGCCGCGGTAACGAATGCGTTTTCATCATACTCGCCGTAAACGGTGGTAATGGTATTTGTAAAGGAACCGTTGGTAACGATATCCCCCTCAAACTCGTTCAAGCGGGAATCCAACACGTATTCCAGAGTATCCTGTATAACAGCTTCTATCGATGTGGCGGCAATAAGCTTGCCGTCAACATACAAACCATATCCTGTGCGCAACGTCTGATTCTGAGCGGGAGAAGATGTGTCCCCAACCGCTTCGGGCGCTCTGCCCGCAAAGGCAACTGACGCAACGGTGGCAAGGATCAAAAGGAATGTGATCGTACTTATTAAAGCCGGCTTTTTAGCAAGAATCTTTAGAATTCTCTTCAAAAAAATGCCCCTACTTTCCACAATAATTTGCAGGTATTATAGCACCTAATTATGAACAAATTGTTACAAAATATTAAAGTATTTGTGTCATATTTCAAAAAACAGCGAATTCATCATAATTATTTACAAAATACACTGTTATTTAAGTCTATGTGATGGTATTATAATAATCGGAAAGGAGATGTTTATATGAAAGAGAAGAGGCTGTTCACCCCCGTAATAATTACCGCCTTTGCAGTATTCGGTTGCAGCCTGACGGTATATATAACAGCGCGTATATTCCCCGCCTTTGCGGAATGGTGGACGCGATATCCCTCTCAATGGATACGGGGCTTGCTTGCCGCTGTTACCAACCCTATTCCCTTTTCATTAGCCGAAATGGTGCTCTTTTTGCTTATTCCCTGCGCAGTGTTGTACATGCTTGTTTCCAACAAATATATATGCGCGGAGGATCCCAAAAAGTACTACAGATGTCTGCGTCCTCTTTTGGTTATTATTTTGGTGTTGGCTTCTACATTTCTCGGCGTATTCGGTCCGTGTTACTTCCGAAACACCCTTGACCAAAACCTGAATATGGAGAAAAACGACGTAACCCCACAAGAATTAAAATATACCGCGGAGAAAGTGATCGAAGAGATCAACACTCTGTCGGTAACAACGGATTCCTCGGGCGCTACCGTGCTTATGGGCGGATATGATGAATTGATAAAAGAAATAAAAACATCCTTCAAGGATTACTGCAACCGTAACGATTACATTTCTTGGTTTGATTCGACCCCCAAGCTTATTTCCCTTTCCCCTGTAATGACTTACACTCACATATCAGGATTATACTCTTTTTTTACGGGAGAAGCAAATATAAATTTTAATTATCCGGATTTTGTTATGCCATTTACCGTGGCACACGAAATGGCGCACCAGAGAGGCATTGCCAGAGAGGACGAAGCAAACTTCGTGGCGTTTTTGGTATGTATAAACAGTGATAACGATTACGTGCGCTACAGCGGTCTGTTTAATATGCTGGAATACCTCCTCTCCGCTCTGAACAAGGCGGACAGTGCGTTATACAAAGAATTGGTTAAAGAAAGCATTACCGCAGACATAAGAGCGGAGCTTGTTTCTTATGCTGAGTTTTTCAAAAAGTATTCCGATTCCACGGCATCTCAGGTAGTGGGAAGCATAAACAATTCTTATTTGGAAAGTCAGGGACAGCAAGCGGGAAGCGCCAGCTACGGTCTGGTGGTAGACCTTGCGGTAGCATATTACAAAGATAAATAAACTTTTTTCTGCCGAATTTTTAATTTCGGCAGATTTTTTTGAAAAAAAGTATTGACAAATTTGGTTGGTTGTTGTAGACTAAGTCCAGAGGTTGGTAGTTACAAACCTCCGTGTGCACACAAAACGGTTAAAAAAAGAGGTAACGAAAATGGACAATTTAAGATTATGCGAAAGCGATTACAGATTTATGTCTGTGGTATGGGATAACGAGCCGGTGGCATCGGGCAAGTTGGTTGAGCTTTGCGCCGACAGACTGGGCTGGAAAAAATCCACAACCTATACCACTCTTAAAAAGCTGTGCGAAAAAGGTTACGCCCAAAACGAAAACACCGTTGTAACCTCCATTATTCCCAGAGAAAGCGTGCAAAAGGATTCCAGCGAGCATTTTGTGAGAAACACATTCGAAGGCTCTCTGCCTAAATTCCTTGTTACTTTTCTGGGAGGAAAAACACTTTCCGAAGAGGAGAGCGAAGAACTGAAGCGTCTTATCGACGAGCACAAGGAGAAATAGTATGAGTGCGGTATTTGAAACTGTGCTGGAAATGAGCTTAAAGGCTTGTTTTGTCATTGCCGTAATAATGATTGCAAGACTTATTCTTGCACGGGCACCGAAAAAGCATTCTTATATTCTCTGGGCAGCCGCCGCATTAAGGCTGTGCCTTCCCTTCAGTGTGGGAACAAAACTGAGCATATTCGGAATAAGCCGTTTTTTTGACGGTGCGGACACAAAAACGGTTATAACCGACCCGATTCCCGGGAACACCGTTATTCCCGATATAATTCCGGATATGGGCAACCAAGACGTTATAACCGATATTGCCGGCGATCCCGTTATATCCGTAAGCCACGGCATATCCGTAATGCAGATACTTGCCGCGTTCTGGCTGTGCGGTGTTGTTGCTATGCTTATATACGGAATTATTTCCTATATAATAGTTTACAGGCGTATGTCCACCGCCACCCGCTATGAGAAAAACGTATTCTGCTCCGAAAACGTGCTTTCCCCCTTTACCCTTGGATTTATTAAGCCCAGAATTTATATTCCCTACGGGCTTGATGATATCACAAGAGAAAAGGTTATTGCTCACGAAAGATG
>CAZAJX010000043.1:4204-12073 GCA_964485815.1 uncultured Oscillospiraceae bacterium | reverse complement strand
AGAGTGTTCATATCACGTGCCACAGGCGCATATCACGCATCCGCAGGATGCATATCGCTACCTCGTTCATAGTTAGTAGTTTCTTGTTCGGTGTACAAAAAAGCCTTGGGGCATCCCCAAGGCTTTGGTATTAATTCAGATTAGTCTTTTTTCTTTTTGCCGGTGGCGAGTATTACTACGGTAGCGATTCCGCAAACTGCGATTACGGAGAGGCAGATGACCTTGAACATATCTACGGGTTTGGGCTGTATATCAACGGTTATAGGCTGTGAATAAAGCACGTATTCCTTTCCGTTGGGGAGCTTTGTGGAATAACTGAGCATAAACGAAACGCTGCCTTCTTCCTCGCCCGTGGTGAATATTCCGGTAGCGGGATCATAACTTGCGCCCAGATTTTCTGTCAGCCAAACAACGTTTACGCTATCGGATGCGTTTGCAACGGTTTTGCCGTATGTAACGGTTTCTGCCTTGATTTCCATCGTTTCGCCTGCAACAAGGGTGTTTGCGCCGACTTTATCTACATTGAAATCCATTACAGTGTCTTTGGTGAGCTGGGCATCGTCGGTAGTAAGACCGTCTACGCCCCAAAGGAATTCGTTATAGAACGCCATCGAAGTTCCTGTGCTGAATGTCCAGGGCCACAGCGTTATGCCGCGGTCATTAAGCATCTGGTAAAATTCTTTGCTTATGTTACCGAAATTAATATTTACGGTTGCGCTATATGTTTGCGCACCCTTAATTAAATTGAAGGTGTTTATACGCAGTTCTTCCATATTCGCCGCATTTGCTGTAAGAGAGCCGCTGAGATAACCTGCGGAAATAATGGGATCAACCTCGTAGGTCTTCTTGAGTACGGGACCCGAGAAAGATATTATGTTAACTCTGTGCTGAACGTTGTATTCTTTTATAAGCTGATACAACGGCTCAACCATATTCTCATCGCCGCTCTTAAGCTCGATAACGTAATAAACCTCGTAATCCTTAAGGGCTTCAAACATTTCTTTAAGGGTGGGGACGGGAGCATCGGAAACAGAGCCGTCCTTGTTAAGGAGTCTGTATTCACGTATCTCCTCCAGAGTCATCTGGGTAACAGTCTTGGAACCTGTATAGTTTGTGGTACGGTTGAGGGTGTTATCGTGCATTATAATTATCTCGCCGTCTTTGGTAAGATAAATGTCGGTTTCAACCTCGGTGGCGCCGTTATTTACTGCGGTTATATAACCCTCAATAGAGTTTTCGGGAGCCTGGGAGGGGTTGCCTCTGTGGCCTACGATAGAAGGAGTCTTGGTAAGTGCGTTCTTTCCGAACACTTCGCACATTACCGTGTTTATAAGGGTATGGTTATCGGAAACAACGCCGTTTGCACCGGATGCGATCATCCACGCGGCATCGATCTTGTCAATATCCGTGCCCAAGGTCCAAACGGTTACGTGCAGCTCCTGCAATGCGGCTACGGTAGCCTTTGCGCTTTGTTCCGCGGGAATGATAATTGCGTTTACTGCGTATCCTCTTGCGGTTTCACGCATCTGCTGTGCCGTTTTGCCGGCTATATCGTTAAGAACCAGTACGGTACGCAGCACGCTTTTCTTTGCGCGGATAGCTTTAAGTATTTCGCCGTTTTCGGAAGCGATATTAATATCCCAGAAAGCGTTGGTGGCGCACCAGGAGATCACGGCTTCGCTGTCCTCCGCGGAATTTACGTATACACCGGGGATAACGCCCTTTTCGTTGCAAAGCTCGTACAATGCGTCCAGCTTTTCGGTTGTGAGCGCTTCGTATTTAACCAATACGGAATTGGGTTTGGTTTCGCCGGACAGAAGGGCTTCAAGATCCGCTTCCGCTACCGTGGCAACGTTTGTTACCGCGTTAAGGATGTTGGTGTTTGTATGCTCAACTGCGATAAGGGGATCCTTTACTTCGGGCTTCTTCGCCGCTTCGGTTGCAACGGTTACCTTGATATAATCAAAGTTCATTACGGAGCTGTTACCCTGCAGACCGATCATACCCATATTCTTCAGGGTATATCCGTATGTGGTTATATCGTCGATATGTACCACTACGCTGTCATCGATTCTGTACTGAATTGTATTGTCATATACGGAAACGTTGAATTTATAGAAATCACCGTAGGTCATATCCTGATCATATCCCGCAGAACGGAGATAACGCCATGTGCTTCCGTCATGCCCCACACACTCAACGCCGCCGGTTGACTTTTCACCGCCGGGGTTAGACATGCTCTTTCTTACGCACATATGCATATATTGACCGGACTGATAACGGTAGCATATGGAGAACCATCTGCTGGCATCGGTAGAAGATATCATTGCCGCAGAGGTTTCTATATTATAGTTTCCGAAATCTCCCAGCCATTCGGGCATAAGGAGAATGGTGTTGGATTTTCCCGTGGTATCTATTACAAGCTTGCCGTCGTCAACGGATACGCTTCCGTTTGCAACCTTGGAAAGCCCTTCGATATCAGCCGCAGTATCAAAATTATTTTCATACAGAACGTATTCGGTTTCGTCAGCATTTTTTATGACTGCGTAAACGGTACGGCTTTGTCCGTCGCCCGAAGCGGTAAGGGAATAAACACCCTTTTCATCAAACTTTACGCTTGTTACCGTCTTTCCGTCCAAAGTCCATTCGGGAGATTCAAGAACGGTTCCGTCGCTTAACTCAACAGAATATCCCGTAAGGTCGATCTCGCTTCCCGCATCGCCGGTTATGGCAGGGGAAGTGTGGGAAACGGTTTTTGCCTCCTCCGCGGTAACGGCAAAGGGAATTAACGTTATCAATGCAGACAGCATCAATACCGTCAAAACCAGAGAAATAATTCTTTTCATTGGTATGCCTCCTTAATATTCGTTTATTTTGAATTAATATCATCAATTGCGTCTGCAATCATATATTCGTGCTTCTCAAGATATTCACGGGCGGTTTCATAATCGCATCCCGTTTCATCGCAGATAATTCTTATGGCGCGGTCCACCAGCTTTTTGTTTGACGGAACCATATACGCCATATAGTTGCCTCTTACTCTGCCGGTACGTACCATTCCGCCGGTAGAAAGCATATTGAGTATCATTTTCTGTGCGGTGCCCGCCTTCATACGGGTAGAGCCGTTTATAACCTCTGCGCCGACTACAGCGATCATCGCCACGTCGGAAAGGGGGATGAGGGCACTGTCCGAATTACAGGAAACACACATTGTCTTTGCGCCTATGGAACGGGCATAAACCAAGGCGTTTTGCACGCAAGCCGCAGAACCACTGGCAGAAAGACCGATACAAACGTCCTTTTCGCAGAAATTCTTGGCTTTTAACTGTCTTACTATAGATTCGGGATCGTCCTCCGCATCTTCTATGGAATCAAACGCCGCATCTCTGCCGCCGGCAATAATTCCCTGCACGGTTTCGGGCGATACGCCGTAGGTGGGGGGACATTCGCTTGCGTCAAGCACGCCCAGTCTTCCGGACGTTCCCGCGCCCACATAAAAAACTCTGCCGCCTGCGGAAAGGACTTCTGCGTAAAGATCAATCCCCTTTGCAATGTCGGGCAAAGCCTTTTCAACTGCATCGGCTACGGTTTTATCCTGCTCGTTAATAGCTTTTGCGATGCCGAGAGCATCCATTTTATCGATATTTTTTGTTTGTTGGTTAGTACTCTCGGTGCGGAGTGAAGCAAACTCGGACATAATGCCACCTCGTTAAAATATTACCATATTGTTATATAAACAGTTTAGCATATGGGTAAAATAAAATCAATAGCAACCCAAAAAATAGGAAAATAAAATTGACAAAATACCGCCTGAGTGGTATTATGTAGGTGAGGGGGTTTTGAACGTGGCTATCAAGAAAAAAGACCTTATATCGGTAGTAGTTCCTTGCTATAACGAAAGCGAGGCACTCCCGTATTTTTATAAAGAAATTGCAACCGTAGCCAAGGGATTGGATGCGGATATAGAGATAATTTGCGTAGATGACGGCTCGAAGGACGATACTCTTAATAAGCTTCGCATCCTTGCGCAAAATGACAGCCGTATACGCTATCTTTCCTTTTCCCGTAATTTCGGTAAGGAAGCGGCGATGTATGCGGGACTTTCCGCCGCAAAGGGAGATTACGTTGCCATAATGGATGCGGATCTTCAGGATCCTCCCGCATTACTTCCCGAGATGTACGAAGCGCTCCGTTACGGCGAGTATGACAGCGTGGCAACCAGAAGAAAGACGAGGGACGGCGAGCCTCCCGTGCGCTCCTTCTGCGCCCGTGTGTTTTATAAGATAATGAGCAAGATAAGCGATACCGAGCTTGTGGAGGGCGCGAGAGATTTTCGTCTTATGCGCCGCCGTATGGTAGATGCTATCCTTTCGATGACAGAGTACAACCGTTTTACCAAGGGTATATTCTGCTGGGTAGGATTTAAGACCAAGTGGCTGGAGTACGATAATATCGAGCGTGTGGCAGGGCAGACGAAATGGTCCTTCTGGAAATTGCTTAAGTATTCCTTTGAGTGCATATACAATTTCTCCACCGTTCCTCTGGATATATCTTCCTTTTCGGGCTTCGCCCTTTGCGCTCTTTCGGCTCTCGGTATAGTTATAGTCATCGTTCGCGCGCTGTGCGGAGTGCCCTCTGCGTACGGGTGGGCATCAATGCTGTGCGTAATACTTTTTGTAGGCGGTTTACAGCTTTTCTGCATCGGAATTTTGGGAAAGTATCTTTCCCGTACCTATATGGAAACCAAAAAACGTCCGATATTTATCGTGCGTGAATCTGAGGAGGATATAAAGAAAAAATGATCGAGCTTGGTATTATAACTTATCAGCCCAATGGAGACGGTATCCGTTGGGTAAAGAGTCTGGGACTTAACAACGTTGAATTTTGCCTTAACGGCGATGAGATCTATTCTCTTGATGCCGATGACGTTATCAACACCTGCAAGGAAACGGGCGTTAAGGTCGCTTCCGTCGGACGCTGGGGAAGATTCAGAATAAATGAGGACGGCAGTATAAACGAAAAAGAGCAAAAGGACGAGTTTTTGCTCATCGATTTCTGCCGCAAGGTAGGATGTCCCGTATACGTTACAGGCTGCAACTATGTTGACGGACTTTCTTACTATACAAACATTACCGCAACCATCAATTACTTCAAATCCCTTATTGACTATGCCGGCGACGACGTAAAGATATGCACTTATAACTGCAATTGGAACGCATATACCAACAAGCCTCACGAGTGGGATATTATTCACGATCATCTGCCCGAGCTTGGCATCAAGTTCGATCCTTCCCATACCATTATCGGCGGAAGAAACTGGCAGGACGAAGCTGTTAAATACGGCAACAGATTTTACCATATGCACGTCAAGGGCACGGTAGATATCGGCGGCGGCAGATTTGACGATCCCCCCGCAGGTATGGATTCCATTAATTGGGGTCTGCTCGTTTCCATTATGCGCAAGCACGGCTACAACGGCGTAATGTCTATCGAGCCTCATTCCGAAACCTGGCAGGGCGAGCTTGGCGAAAAGGGTATAGCCTTTACCATTAAAATGATGAAACAGCTTTTGTTTGTTGAGGACTAACGCTCATGGGACTTTTTTTACGGAAAAAGCGTCCGCCCAAGGATACCTCAAGCGTTGAATTCAAACGCTATATGGCAGAGCGTATCAGCGATAAATTAATTAAATGCGTTCTTGAAAGGAACGCCGATTATACCGATACGGTTATCGGAAAAAGCGGCTTTTTCGCTTTGAAAAACGGCATTCTTGAAATCATTTCCGAAGGCAACACCGTTTTTTGCGGAGAGGTTGATACTCTCACCATATGGGAGCTTTTATCTCTCGATGGTGTTGTTATCACGGGATACGACCGTACCGTTGACAGAGAACGGACGGTTATGGCATACTACAAATATTACCGCGAGGTAAAGTAATAAAAAACATTATTTTTAAGGAGAATACAAAACTATGGCAGACAGAATCGTAAAAGTCGGCGTTATCGGCTGCGGCGGTATCGCTAACCAGAAACACCTTCCTTCTCTTCACAAGCTTCCCAACGTACAGCTTGTTGCTTTCTGCGATATCATCGTAGAAAAGGCAGAGAAAGCTGCAAAGACCTACGGTACTCCCGATGCAAAGGTATACGAGGATTACAAGGAACTTCTCAAGGATGAATCCATTGAGGTAGTTCACGTTTGTACTCCCAACAGAAGCCACAGTTTCATTACTATAGACGCTCTCGAAGCAGGAAAAAACGTAATGTGCGAAAAGCCTATGGCTATTAACGCAACCGAAGCAAAGAAGATGGTAGACGCCGCAAAGAGAACCGGCAAAAAGCTTTCTATCGGTTACCAGAACCGCTTCCGTCCCGAAGTACAGTTTATCAAGAAGGAATGCGATGAAGGCAATCTCGGCGATATCTACTATGCAAAGGCAACCGCACTTCGCCGCCGTGAAGTTCCCACCTGGGGCGTATTCCTTAACGAATACGAGCAGGGCGGCGGTCCCCTTATCGATATCGGTACTCACGCGCTTGACCTTACTCTTTGGTCTATGAACAACTACAAGCCCAAGTTCTGTGTTGGTACTACCTACGAAAAGCTGAAGAAGGAAGTTCCCTCCGGCAACGCTTGGGGCGAATGGGATCCCGAGCAGTTCACCGTAGAAGATGCGGCTTTCGGCTTCATCGTAATGGAAAACGGCGCAACCGTTCTGCTTGAATCCTCCTGGGCACTTAACATACTTGATCCCCGTGAAGCCTGCACCACTCTTTGCGGTACAAAAGCAGGTATCGATATGAATAACGGCGTTCGTATGAACGGCATCCGTCAGGGCAGAAGATATACTCTTACTCCCGATCTTAACGCAGGCGGCGCAGATTTCTATGAAGGCGTTGGCTCCGGCTCTCCCTCCGATATGGAAGCTGCTCTCTGGATCGATGCAGTTGTTAACGATCACGATCCCGTAGTTCTCCCCGAGCAGGCTTACTGCGTATCCCAGATACTTGAAGGTATCTACGAATCCGCAAAATCCGGCAAGCCCTATTACTTTAACGAAGAAAACTAAGGAGTTTTACTGCTATGACACTTGGCGTACTTACTAATCTGCTGGGCAGTATGTCCCTGCGCGAAGCTCTTGCGTATCTCCGCTCTATCGGCGTAGAATCTCTTGAACTGGGCTGCGGCGGATATCCCGGCAAGGCTCATTGCGATCCCAAGGTGCTCCTTAACGATGAAAACGCGCTTGCTGAATTCAAGGCGACTATCGAAGAATTCGGAATGCCCGTAAAGACCTTGTCTGCTCACGGCAATCCCGTTCATCCCGATAAAGAAAAGGCTGCCGCTTGGAGAAGCGATTTCAGAGATGCGGTTCTTCTGGCAGAAAAGCTGGGCGTAGACACCGTGGTTACCTTCTCCGGCTGTCCCGGCGATTGCCCCGAATCCAAGCATCCCAACTGGGTAACCTGCCCTTGGCCCGAGGATTATCTTGAGGTTTTGGATTACCAGTGGAACGAAGTTCTCATTCCTTATTGGAAGGAAGAAGCAGAGTTCTGTAAGGCTCACGGACTTAAGCATATCGCTTTTGAGATGCATCCCGGCTTTTGCGTATACAACCCCGAAACATTGCTTCGTCTGCGCAACGCAGTGGGCGATATTATCGGCGCAAACTTCGATCCTTCCCACCTTATCTGGCAGGGAATAGATCCTGTTGCCGCAGTACGCGCACTCTCCGGCGCAATCTATCACTTCCACGCTAAGGATACCTGCATAGATAAATACAACACCGCTGTTAACGGCGTGCTTGACACCAAGCATTACGGCGATGAGCTTCACCGCTCTTGGGTGTTCCGTGCAGTAGGCTACGGC
>CAZAJX010000043.1:0-4194 GCA_964485815.1 uncultured Oscillospiraceae bacterium | reverse complement strand
GAGGAATATTGGCGTAAGCTGATCTCCGAGCTTAAGCTTGGCGGCTATGACGGAATTATTTCCATCGAGCACGAGGACAGCTATATGACCAGCCAAGAAGGTCTTGAAAAAGCGGTTAAATTCCTTTCGGGAATCATCATCCGCGATCCCAAGCCTTCAACTATGCATTGGGCGTAATATTCACCCCTAAAATCCTTCGGATTTTTGGGGACCCCGAATTAGACCCCCACAAAAGGTTTTTCAGATTCGTAGGGGCGTTTCACGAAACGCCCGTATGGACAAAAGTACATTTTATGAAAAACGCTTTTTCGGGGACCCCGAAAAAAACATTTCCAAAAATCAAATAAACTAAAGGTGCGGGGGCTTTTTGCCCCCGCAAAACAAAGATATGATAAACTATTATTTATCCTGCCTCATAGATTATGCACTTGAAAAAAAGCTTATCGCCGAATGCGATGAGGTTTACATAACTAACCAGTTTGTTGACCTTTTCGGTCTGGACGGATACGTTCCCGAAAAAGTTACCGACCGTCCCGAAATACACGAGATACTTGAAAAAATATGTGATTACGCTTGCGAAAACGGAATGATCCCCGAGGATACGGTTACCCGCCGCGATCTGTTCGATACCCGCGTTATGGGCATTCTCACTCCCAGACCTTATGACGTTTTGTGGCAGTTTGACCGTTGCTATTCCATGTCGCCCCGCGTGGCAACCGATTGGTTTTACGATTTCTGCTGTGACGTAAACTATATCCGCAAGGAGCGCATCGCCAAGGATAAGCGTTGGATAACCAATACCGAATACGGCGCACTGGATATTACAGTCAACCTTTCCAAGCCCGAAAAAGACCCCAAGGACATTGCGGCTGCGGCGGCTACTTTAAGCAAGAGCAAATATCCTGCCTGCCTGCTTTGCGTTGAAAATGAAGGCTTCGCAGGCAATATGCGTCACCCTGCAAGGCAGAATTTAAGGTTAATTCCCCTTGAATTGGCGGGAGAAAAGTGGATGATGCAGTATTCACCTTATTCCTATTATCCCGAGCATTGCATCGTTCTCAGCAAAGAACACAAGCCTATGGTCATAGATAACGGCGTATTTGACCGTATGTTTGATTTCACAGAGAAATTTCCCCATTATTTTGTCGGCTCCAACGCGGACCTTCCCATCGTGGGCGGAAGTATTCTTTCCCACGAGCATTTTCAGGGCGGAAACTACGTTTTCCCTATGGACCGTGCCGAAGCCGAATACGAATTTACAGTACCTCGTTTCAGCGGAGTTACTTGTTCTGTGCTTAAATGGCCTATGTCGGTAATACGCCTGCAATCCTCCGATCGTTCCCGCTTGACAGCTCTCGCAGTGCATATTCTGGAAAAGTGGCGCGAATACTGCGACGAATCGGATAATATCTATGCGAAAGATGAAAATGGTTTACATAACACCATAACCCCCATTGCCCATCTTGATCATAATATTTATCGGTTGGATCTGGTGCTACGCAATAACCAGGTGTCTTTGGACCGTCCTATGGGCATACATCATCCCAGACCGGAATATCACCATATTAAGAAAGAGAATATCGGTCTTATCGAGGTAATGGGACTTGCAGTCCTTCCCGCCCGTCTTGAAAAAGAGATGGCACGGTTAAAGGAAATGATCCTTTCCGGCGAAGATCTTCGCAGCGATGCGCTTACGCTTTCCCACGCTGATTGGGCGGAGGAAATACTTTCCCGCGTTTCCGTGGATGAAAGCAATATAGATGCGGTTTTGCAAAGGGAGATCGGTCTGGTATTCAAAAACGTGCTGGCAGATTGCTCCGTATTTTCGGATCTTGATTCTTTCAAGCGCTTTATTTCCTGTTTATCAAAAAAACAAAACGGAATAATTTAAGGAGATCTTATTTGTGAAAAAACAACTTGCATTTTACTCGCTTTTTTGTTTGCGCTTTGTCTTCCTCTCACATCCTGCATATCTCCCGATGTAGAAGAGCCGAAAACTCCCGTTATTCCCGAGGGATACGTTACGTACGATAACGGCGATATCTTGTTCGTTTATCCCGAAGCTTGGAATGTTACCGACGGAAGCGTTGTTATTATCGTAAACGAAAGCGGCGTTGGTAACAATATCACCGTTTCTTATGAAGCGGCCAGCGATATGTATTCTACCATGACCGTGGATTCCTTCAATACCACCCTTAAGCCTATGTTTGAATCCGCAGGACTTTCCGTTTCCGGCGTGAAGGTTGAGCAGGTAGAAAACGAGCTTTCCACCAAGATTACCAAAATTGCTTATACTGCAGTTGCAAGCGGTGTACAGATGAAGCAGACTATGTTCATTTGTGCCGCAGGTAACAGAAACTATATCGTTACGGTTACCGAAACCACAAGCGATTCCGCACTTGTAAACAACGTGTTCAACACTCTTGCAGTAAAATAAAAAACACAAAAACGGTCTGCTTTCGGCAGACCGTTTAACGTTATTGCTTTTTATTTGATTCGGGAGTGGATACGTCGATTCTGTTATAAGGAATGGCAATTCCGTTTTCCTTCAGTACGTCCAGCACGTCCTGACGTGTCTTAAAGATCGAAGTCCAGAAAACGTCATTATTTGCGTAATAGCGCACGCACATTGTAATAGAGCTTTCGCCGTATTCCATTATCTCTACGGTGATGGGATGCTCCTGCAATCTGTAGGGATTTTCTTCCGCAACCTGGCGGAGCAAAGCACGAACTTTTTTAAGATCGCATTCATAAGGCACTCTTACGGAAATATCAGCTCTGCGCTTTCCCAAAGCGGTGTAGTTTATAACCGCATCATCGGATAATTTTCCGTTGGGCAGAGAAACCTTAAGGTTATCGGGAGTGATAATGTGGGTATAAAGTATGGTAATATCCTCTACTGTGCCGGAATGTCCTGCGCCTTCGATATAATCGCCGATCTGGAAAGGCTTGAATATAAGAAGCATTATTCCGCCTGCAAAATTGCTGAGTGAGCCCTGCAGTGCAAGACCGATAGCCAATCCGCAGGAGGCGATGGCTGTAACGAAGGATGCGGCAGGCACGCCCAAAATAAGCAGACAGCCGATAAACACTGATGCATACAAGCATATTTTAATAAGACTGCTCAGAAAGGATGCAATGTTTTTATCTATCCGTTGCATTCCTTTGCCGTTTTTAATCTTTTTATATAAAGTTCTTGCCAACTTAAGCCCCACGAAGAGGAGCAGCAGTGCAAAAACAAGACGCAGACCTATAGTTTTTGAAATTTCAAAAAGTGTTTGTAAAAGTTGCTTAAGTAAATCTTCCATAATATATTAATCTCCTTACGGCAAATTATAACATTTGATTTTACGGTTGTCAATCGCCATTGACATTTATCTGAAAATGTATTAAAATATCGGTAGAAAGGAGTGTGGTTAAATGAATTTTTTAAACCCCTACGAGCTTCCCGTGCTGGATTGGATTGCCGAGCATTTGCACTGCGGATTTTTGGACGTGGTAATGCCTGCCATAACCTTCCTCGGTAACGGCGGTTGGTTTTGGATCGCTATCGCGGCGGTAATGCTCATCTTCAAGAAAACACGCAAAACGGGGCTTATGATGGGCGTCGCACTTATATGCGGTCTGCTTATCGGCAACCTGTTCTTAAAGCCTGTCGTCGCCAGAATACGCCCTTATGAATATAACGAGGCAATACAGCTTCTTATCAAGACCCCTCACGATTATTCTTTCCCGTCGGGGCATACTCTGGCATCCTTTGAGGGCGCAGTGGTACTTCTTTTGAGAGAGAAAAAGTACATAGGAATTCCCGCGGTAGTGCTTGCGGCGCTTATAGCATTTTCCCGTATGTATCTTTACGTGCATTATCCTACCGATATTCTTGCAGGCATCCTTCTTGCCACCGCATTTGCATTCTTCGCAGTATGGCTTGTAAACAAGCTTTGGGATTATTTTTCAAAGAAAATCAAAAAGGCGTAAAAAGCGTGTAACAAAGTGTCGAAATATTTTTCGGCACTTTTTTGTTTTTTGGGGTTGACTTTAACTGTCTTATGTGGTATTATAATTAAGCTGATAAGCCGGTGTGGCGGAATCGGCAGACGCCCGAGACTTAAAATCTCGTGGGATTATATCCCGTACCGGTTCGACCCCGGTCACCGGCACCACATTATATATCGCGGAGTAGAGCAGTCCGGT
>CAZAJX010000042.1:0-12287 GCA_964485815.1 uncultured Oscillospiraceae bacterium | reverse complement strand
GGTTTCGGTATCTATATCCAAAACACCGCCTTTGCGGCGCTCTTGCGCAAACAGCTCTTGCACCTTTGCCATAAGGGCACTCGTGCGCTCCGTTGCGGTTTCAAGAAAATCGGCATCCCCCGTATATTCTTTGTAGTTTGTCTGTATAAAATCTCTTACGTTTATTTCCTCTTGCCAGATTCCGGGTTTAAAACCGGTCCAATTAACGTGTTCCATTTTCTTTCTCCTTTTTTCGATTTCGCCCGAAAAAATAAAAAAACGGGCAAAATCAGTTCTGTAATGAATTGATCTTGCCCAGACGGTCGGCTTGTATATCTCTTTACACTCCCCCGCGGTGTATCCGCGAAATCCGTCAGTTATGTAAAGATCTTAAGTTAATTATATCCTACCGAAGCAAAAATGTCAATGTGAATTTTCACTATTTTACTTGGATAAGCTCCCACGCTCCCACGTAAAGATATCCGTCTTCGGCAGAGATGGAATTCACTCCGAAGAAGGGCAGGGTATCCAATCCGTAATTGTAGGCGATGTTTTCGTGGGTACAGCAGACGGTAAGATTTTCTCCGTCCGTTTCATAGGTAAAATCCAGCTTTAATCCGTCCACGTCCAGTTTTCCGCTTCCGTCGGCATAAAAATATATTATAACGTCATTACCGTATTTCCAGACGGTGTCTTCCAGCACAATATCCGTTTTTCTGCATCCGCAAAGGAGCGTAAGGGCGATAAGCAGGACAGCAGTAAGTTTACGCACGGCGTTCCCTCCCGTAAAATATGTACCTTAATTATGTGCCAAAAAAGGAAAAATGTCAATATATTTCAAAAAAGACATCATTTTTCTTTTTTTATACTTTACAATTCACGCTCTTTTATGTTACAATATAATGCTAAAAAATCCTTTTCGGGAGGTAGGACACGTTGACAGACCGTTTTTTGGAAATAATTGAAGATTCTTCACGCATTGTGTTTTTCGGCGGCGCCGGCGTGTCAACTGAAAGCGGTATTCCCGATTTCCGCGGTGAGGGCGGCTTGTACGGTCTTGTGCCCGAGCAAATGATAAGCCACAGCTATTTTGTTTCCCACCCCGAAAGGTTTTATGAATTTTACCGCACCAAGATGATATATCCTCACGCACTTCCCAACAACGCCCACAAAGCCCTTGCGCTTTTGGAAAAGCAGGGAAAACTGCTTTCGGTAATCACACAGAATATAGACGGCTTGCATCAGGCGGCAGGAAGCGAGAAGGTGTACGAGCTTCACGGCTCGGTGCACAGAAACTACTGCACCCGCTGTGGCAAATTTTACGGGGTAGAGCATATACTCTCTTCGGATAAGGTTCCTGTGTGCGAATGCGGCGGTATCGTAAAGCCTGACGTGGTGCTGTACGAAGAACCCCTTGACAGCAAGACAATGTATTCCGCTGTATCGGATATTTCCCGTTGTGATACGCTTATCGTCGGCGGTACTTCCTTGGCGGTTTATCCCGCCGCAGGACTTATAAACTATTTTTGCGGAAAATATCTTGTTCTCATAAATAAATCTCCCACCCCCGCAGACAGTATGGCGGATCTGATCATACGGGAAAATATCGGGGAAGTAATGGGAAAGCTTTTGAAGGAGTAATTTTGAAAATGAAAAAAACAGTAGCCCTTCTTTTCGGCGGTGTTTCCAGCGAATACGCCGTTTCCTGCGTTTCTGCGGCGTGCGTGGCTGACAATATAAATAAAGAGGTTTACGACGTGTGCCTTTTGGGTATCACGCAGGACGGAAAATGGTATCTCTATAACGGCGATACCGACAGTATGCGTAACCACACGTGGGATAAAAAAGCGGAATTTCTCACTCCCGCCGTTATCTCCCCTTCAAAGACCCACCACGGCATACTGCTTGAGGACGGTACGGTTATCCGTATAGACGCGGTGTTCCCCGTGCTTCACGGCAAAAACGGTGAGGACGGCACTATGCAGGGACTTCTTGCTCTTGCGGGCATTCCTTACGTGGGCTGTAATACCTATTCCTCCGCCGTATGTATGGATAAGGTCACCACCAAGATCCTTTGCGAAAAAGTGGGCATTCCCGTGGTTCCTTACGTTTTCTTCCGTAAAAACGGCTTTTGCGTGGAGAACGCGGTAAAGGAATGTGAGGAAAATCTTTCTTACCCTATGTTCGTAAAGCCCGCCAACGCAGGCTCTTCCGTAGGCATAACCAAAGCCAATAACCGTGAAGAGCTTATAAAGGGATTTGAGGTTGCATTCGATAACGATTATAAAGTATTGGTTGAAACCGGTGTTAAAAACGCCCGTGAGATCGAGGTTGCCATGCTGGGGAATAAAAACGCTGTTGCTTCCGTTTGCGGAGAGATAGCCCCCGGCGCCGATTTTTACGATTACGAAACCAAATACGTTTCCGATACCGCCAGCTATTACGTTCCTGCCCGCATTTCGGATACTCTTTCCGATACTATCCGTACCTGCGCGGAAAAAATATACCGCGTTCTGGATTGCGCGGGACTTTCAAGAGTGGACTTTTTCCTTGATGAAAACGACGTGTTGTATTTTAACGAGATCAACACCATTCCCGGCTTTACTCCCATAAGTATGTATCCCGGCCTTATGGGCAAGTGCGGTTACAGCTATTCCGCCCTTATAGAAAAGCTTATAGAGAACTCCTGTGAGGAAAAGCTATGATAGGAATTTTTGATTCGGGCTTGGGAGGACTCACCGCTGTTGCCGAGCTGCGCAAGGTGCTTCCCCGAGCGGACTTCGTCTATTTCGGCGATACTGCCCGTATTCCTTACGGCACGCGCAGCGTGGACACTATACGCTCTTATGCTTTGCAGGACTGCCGTTTTCTCGTGTCCCAAGGTGTTACCTCCATACTCGCCGCCTGCGGCACCGTGAGCACCAACGCTTTGGACACCCTCAGGGAACACTTTGACCTGCCCATAGTGGGCGTGGTGGAGGGTGCGGCGAAAAAAGCGGCGTCTATTGCCAAAAGCGGCAGGGGCAGAGTTCTCGTGCTGGGCACTCCCGCAACCATTAAAAGCGGTGCCTTTGAAAAAGCTCTTAATAAAAACGGATGTAATGACGTGGTAAGCGTTGCCTGCCCTATGTTCGTTTCCCTTGCGGAAAACGGCTATACCTCCGTAAACCATATTCCCGCTTTGGAGATCGCCCGTGAGTATCTTTCTCCCGTGGCGGATATGCGTCCCGATGCGGTAATATTGGGCTGCACACATTATCCTCTGCTTTCGGAGGTCATATCCTATTTCCTGCCTGACAGCGTGCTGATTTCCTCCGGTGCGGAGGCGGTTTCGGAATTAAAGGATATGCTTATAGTATCAAGCCGCCAAGATATTCAGGGCGGCGGAAAGGGCAAATATTACGTTTCCGACGGAGTGGAGAGCTTTTCCGAAAGCGCACACCGCTTTTTCCACGCTCCCGTTTCCGACGTAACGGTTATAGATATCAACAATTATTAAACCTATGAAGATTCCCGTAACAGTAAACATAAAGACCGAGCGCAAAAGCCACGATCCTCTGCATATAGATAATCCCCGTACAGAGGTGCGCACCGCTACGGTAAACGGCTACCTTTCCCGTACAAGAAAGGGCTTTACCTGCGTTTTCTCCGAGGAGGAAACGGATACGGTAACCACCGTATCATCTCTGGGTAAAAATCTGGTTTCCGTCAACAAGATAGGAGATTTCAATTCTCTTATGGTGTTTGACACGGAAAAAAGCTATTCCTGCGTTTACCACAACGGAAATATGCCTATGCATATTAAGGTAAACACCAAATCCCTGCGTAACGGACTTACCGAGCAGGGCGGAAAAATAGATATTGACTATACTGTGGAGATAGTCGGCAATCTGGCGGAGCATACGAAAATGTCCTTTTCCGTGCTTCCACAAAGCGGACTCGTTTCCTGAAAAGAGGACGTAATGAGCGATAACGCGGCAAAAAAATTCCCTGCGAATATATCTGCGGTAATATCAGGCGCTACCCGTGATGAGCTTGCGGTAGCGTTGTATCTCTGCGCAAAGGATAAATACACCGTTTCCGACGGAGCAAAGGATTTGGGGGTTTCGGAAGAGGTCTTCCGCGCCGCAGTATCTTTTTGGAGAGGGGCAGGAGTAGTCTTTGATTCTCAAAGCAGTACTCCCGTCGCGCCCGATAAACGGGATCAGCTCTACGATGCGGACACCGTGGCGGATTCTATACAAAAGGACGAAGCCTTCCGCGCCGCCTGCGAATCCTTGCAGGCGCTTTACGGCAAGATGTTCACCCGTTTTGATTACGATTCTCTTCTTTATCTTTACGATCATTGCGGTCTTACGGCAGAATATATGTGTACCCTTGCTTCCTATTGCGTAAGCCGAGGAAAGACCGCCCTTAAATATTTTACCAAAACCGCTCAGGGCTTGGTGTCCGAGGGCGTGGATACATACGAAAAGCTGGAATCTCACCTTGAAAAACGCAACCGCGCCAACGAGCGTGTGTACAAGCTCCGCAGACTTTGCGGTATGGGGGACCGTGCCCTTACCGCCAAGGAGGAGCAGTATCTGGGAGATTGGTTTATAGAAAAAGACCTGCCCTTTGAGCTTATACAGCGTGCCTACGATATTATGATAAATTCTATCGGCGAGGTAAAGCTGAGCTATATGAACAAAATTCTCGCCCGTTGGCACAAGGACGGCCTGCTTACTACGGAAGCGGTGGACAAAGCGGAAAACGAGAAAAAAGAGCAAAAAGAAAGCACGGGCAAAAGCTTTGATGACGATGAATTCTTCGCCGCCGCAGTTGCCCGCACCAAAAAGAAAAGGAGTGAACGCAAATGACAGCATCGGAGGCTATGCAAAAAAAGAGTGCTCTTCGTGAAAAGGCGCTTAATGAAGCATACCAAAAGACCTTGGCGCTGGATGAAAAATATCCCGATATAGCCGAAATAGATAAAGAGTTGTCCGCCGTTTCCACCCGCATTATCGGCGCAATGAGAAGCGAAAATTGCGAATCTGAGATTGAAAGCATAAAAGAACGAAACCTTTGTCTGCAGGAAGCCCGCCGTCAAAAGCTTTTGTCATACAGCATTCCCGAGGATTACGATACTCCCGTTTTTTCCTGCCCCGTCTGCTCGGATACGGGCTATGACGGAAAGACCTTTTGCTCCTGCGTAATCAAAATGTGCGCGGTGGACGCATACCTTTCCAGCGGCTTGGGTAAAGCGCTCCTTGACCAGACTTTTGAAAACTTTTCTCTTAAATATTACGGCGGAAAAAGCAGGGACGATATGTCCGATGTTCTGGACACCTGCCTTGATTATGCCAATAACTTCGGCACAGGCGCAAACCTGCTCCTTACGGGCGGCACGGGCTTGGGAAAAACTCACCTTTCCTCTGCCATTGCCCAGAAGGTAATAGACAAAGGCTATACCGTTATATACGAATCTGCCCAGACGGTGTTTGATGCTTTTGAATCCGTCCGTTTCGGCAGAGGAAATGACGATACCTCAAAATACCTTACCTGCGATCTGCTTATAATAGACGATCTGGGCACGGAATTTTCCACCCAATATACCGCGGCTGTGCTGTATCAGCTTTTGAATCAGCGCCTTGTAAACGGAAAATCCGTGGTCTTAAGCACCAATTTGGGCGGAAAAGAGCTGTTGAAGCGTTACGGGGAGCGTATATATTCCCGTCTGCTGGGCTCATTTGATACCTGCGTTTTCTCGGGTAACGACGTAAGACTTATCAAGCTCGGTGAATAAAATGAAAAAAGTAAATATGTATACCGACGGCGCCTGCCGCGGCAATCCCGGTCCGGGAGGATACGGGGTAATACTCGAATACAACGGCCACCGAAAACATATTTCGGGAGGCGAAAAAAGCACCACCAACAACCGTATGGAACTTATGGCGGCAATAGTGGGAATGGAGGCTTTGAAGGAAGCCTGTGAGATCACCTTGTGCAGCGATTCCAAGTATCTTATAGATGCTCTCGAGAAGGGCTGGCTGGAGGGCTGGCGCAAAAAAGGCTGGGTAAAAGCGGATAAAAAGCCGGTTCTTAACCCCGATCTGTGGCAGAGAATATACGAGCTTATTCACTATCACACCGTTCATACCGTATGGATAAAGGGCCATGACGGACATCCCGAAAACGAGGAATGCGACCGTATGGCAACCGAAGAAGCAGATAAATTCAAGGAGTAAAGGGGAAAATTCCTATGGCTTTTGAATATAATCACGATATGCATATACACACCCGCCTTTCTCCCTGCTCGGGGGATGAGGGGCAGACCTGCGGGCGTATACTGGATTACGCTGTGCAAAATAATCTGGATACCGTTGCGGTTACCGACCATTTTTGGGACGGGGCTGTTTCGGGCGCGTCTGGTTGGTATAAAAGCCTTGATTACGCGCACGTTTCCAAAAGCCTGCCTTTGCCCGAAAGCGATAAGGTGCGTTTTCTCTTCGGCTGTGAAACGGATATGGATATGAACGGCAATATCGGACTTGCAAAAGAAAATTATTCTCTTTTCGATTTCATCATAGTTTCCACCACCCATTTTCATATGCAGGGTTTTACCGTCCCCGCGGGAATGACGATGCAGGAACGCAAAGAGCGTTACGTCCGCAGATTTTATCAGTTTCTGGAATCGGACCTGCCCTTTAATAAAACGGGCATAGCCCACCTTACCTGCAATCTTATCGACCCTTCTTCCCAAAAGGCTCATATAAATACGGTGGATATGGTTTCGGATAAGGAGTTTTACGATATTTTCGGCGGCTTTGCATCCTGCGGCGCAGGCGTGGAGTTGAATATCTACACCCATTGGTATAATGAGGATGAGCTTGACCGCGTGCTTCGTCCTTACCGTATCGCAAAGGATTGCGGCTGCAAGTTTTATCTCGGATCGGATTCCCACCACAACGCAGATATTATGCGCGCACCGCAAAAATTAAAAGGAATACTCGAAGTGTTCCCCCTTGAAGCAACGGACAGATTTATAGTTAAATGACCCCAATAAACAAAAAATCGGCGAGTATTCGCCGATTTCTTTATATTTCTATTTGACCTGACAGGAACATTGCTCCTGTTGAAATTACCTGTTTTTCCGCTTCTGCGGGTGCGGTAAATCCGTCGGTGCGGAAGGACATTACTCCGCCTACCACCGTGCCGTCTGCCACTACGGGGCAAAAATGGGATATACTTCCTTCGCCCGTGTCGGTAATGGACGCGCCCTCGCTGTCTGCGGTGTAGCATTTTCTGTTTTCCATCAGCTCGTTAAGGGTGTGGGATACGTTTTTGCCCAGTACGGCACGCTTGTCCTTGCCTGCCGCCGCGGTTACGGTATCTCTGTCGCATACCGCCACGTTAACTCCGCTTGCCTTTGCCGCCGCTTCCGCAAACATTGCGGCGCTCTCGCCTATACCGCCTACGGGAGAGTATTTTTTAAACACCACTTCGTTTTCCCTGCCCGTGAAAATTTCCAGCATTTCGCCTTCCCGTATCTTCATAGTGCGCCGAATCTCCTTGGGAATAACCACTCTGCCCAAGTCATCGATTCTCCTCACAATTCCCGTTGCTTTCATATATAAAATTCTCCTTGTTTTTGCATTTGTGGTGTTATTATTTGTAAAATCGGGGCGATTTATACTTAATATTAACGCAAAAGACCGCATTAATAAAAAACGAACAAAAAGTTGCACATACCATCTCGTGTTAATAGTTTTCAGGCGGGCAAACGCACGGTTTCGGTTATTTTGCCGGGTAAAGCGCGGTAATAAGTTTACAAATTAGTTGCATATTATTGCTTGGCAAAAGCGCTTTTATATGGTATACTGTAAAAAAACAATGATCAATTTCGGCAGGTGAAGCATTTTGAAGGAATTACGGGCAAAAATTCGGGAAGCGTTGGTTTCTGCGCTGCCGATCACGCTTATCGTGTATCTGGTTGCATTGCTCCCCGGTTTTTCCTTTGATAAAAATGAGATGATCAGCTTTACCGTCGGCGCGGTGCTGCTGGTTCTGGGAATCGGATTTTTTAATCTGGGCGCGGATATCGCAATGACCCCTATGGGCACTAACGTAGGTGCGGGACTTTCCCGCCAAAAGAAGCTGGGGCTTCTCCTTACGGTGTGCTTCGTTCTGGGTATGCTTATCACCATCGCCGAGCCCGACCTTCAGGTGCTGGCTAACCAGGTAAGCTCTGTTATGAACGGCAAACTGCTTGTATATGTGGTAGGATTCGGCGTAGGCGCGTTTTTGGTAGTTGCGATCCTTCGCATAGTGTTCAAAAGACGGCTTTCCGTACTGCTTATGCTGTTTTATATGCTTTTGTTCGCTTTGGCGCTGCTCCTCGCCGTAAACGATAATCTGGAGCTGCTTCCTATGGCGTTCGATTCCGGCGGAGTAACCACGGGACCTATTACCGTTCCCTTTATTATGGCGTTGGGTATCGGTATTTCCAGTGTTCTGGGCGACAGGCACAGTCAGGAAAACAGCTTCGGTCTTGTGGCGCTTTGCTCCATAGGACCTATTCTCGCCGTGCTCGTTCTGGGTATGTTTGCGAATAACAACCTTGAATACACCGTAAACTACGGCTCTTTGGGCGAAAGCGTTTTGGGCGCGTATATCGAAAATGCCCTCCACGTTGCAAAAGAGGTTGCCATCGCGTTGGGGCTTATAGTAGTATTCTTCCTTTTGTGTCAGGTGTTTTTCCTCAAGCTTCACAAGCGCCAGCTTTTAAAGATCGGCGCAGGCGTTGTGTTTACATATCTGGGGCTGGTAATGTTCCTTACCGGCGTTAACGTGGGCTATATGCCCGTGGGCTATAAGATGGGTACGCAGTTGGCACAGCTTCACCCCGCATTATTGGTGGGAATCGCGCTGGTTATCGGCGTTTTGGTAGTCTTGGCAGAGCCTGCCATCCATGTTCTCAACACTCAGGTAGAGGAAGTTACCGGCGGCTACGTTAAGAAAAAATCAATGATGATCGGTCTTTGCATCGGTGTGGGTGCGGCGATCGCGTTAAGCGTAGTGCGCATTATTTTCGATTTTTCTTTGGCATATTATATCATTCCCGGATATTTTATATCTCTCGCTTTGTCCCTGTTTGTACCTCCCGTGTATACCGCTATCGCCTTCGACTCCGGCGGAGTTGCCAGCGGCCCTATGACATCGGGCTTCATCCTTCCCTTTGCGGTAGGTGTGTGCGTGGCTTTGCAGGGCGAGAGTGCAGTACTGCGGGACGGATTCGGCGTGGTAGCTCTTGTAGCTATGGCACCGCTGATCACCATTCAGCTTTTGGGCTTTAAAGCGATACTTTCCAACAAGATAAAGGAAAGACGTGCAATGAAGCGTATCCTGCTGGCAGATGATGAACAGATCATCAACTTTATGTAAGGAGGCGGACGTATGGCAAACGCAATCAATGACTCTGCAATAAAATCGTTGAAGCTGGTCATCTCCGTCGTTGACCGTTCAAAAGCGGAGTTTTATCTGGACGTGCTCAGTCAGTTTGAGGTAAACTTTCAAATGACTGCAGGCGGCAAAGGCACCGCGAATTCGGAGATCGTGGATATGCTGGGTCTTAATATCAACAAAGCGGTGCTGTTCAGCGTCGTGAGAGAGGATATGGTTGACCCCATTATGAAATGTCTTGAGGAAAAGTTCAAAACCATCCGAAACGGAAAAGGCATAGCCTTCGCCGTGCCCTTATCAGGGGTGATCGGTGTAAATATGTACCAGTTTCTCAGCAACAATAAGCAGGGCAGGGAGGAATAACAATGACTACCAATAACCACGAAGTGATATTCGCCATCGTTAACGCAGGCTATGCGGAGGACGCTATGGACGTAGCCCGTGAGCAGGGCGTAATGGGCGGTACCATAATCAACGGAAGAGGCGTTGCCCGCGAAAATGAAGCCGCTTTCTTTGGCATCACTATCCATTCCGATAAAGAGATTCTGATGATGGTGGTGGAAAAAGATATCCGCGATCAGGTTCTTCACGCGCTTTATAAGCAGATGGGTATGCAGAAAAAAGCACAGGGAATAGTATTTTCTCTTCCCGTGTCCGATGTGGCAGGTCTGGCTGTAAAGCCCGCGGAAAACGAATAAATCACCCCTATAAACAAATCATCCCCGCCTTTTCGGCGGGGATGCGTGTTTTTCGGGGTCCCCGAGAAGCCGTCAGGCTTCTTGGGGTGTTTTTTTTCTGGGTCCCCGAGAAGCCGTCAGGCTTCTTGGGGTGTTTTTTTTCTGGGTCCCCAAGAAACCGCAAGGCTTCTTGGGGTGTTTTTTGTTTTCGAGCTTTAAGGCGTGCGGGCTAATACCGCTTTTACTACTTGTTTCACTCCCGCTTCGCGCAAAATATCCGCACATTCGTCAATGGTGGAGCCCGTGGTGGTTACGTCATCGATCAGCAGTACGCGGCGGTAATTTGCCGCCTCTTCAGAGGGGAAGAAGGTGTTTTTTACGTTTTTTCTTCTCTCAACGGCGTCCAAAAGCTTTTGGTCCGAACCCCGCTTTTCTTTCCGTACGAGAAGGGGCTTTAAAGGCGTTTCCAAGCCTTTTGCCACTCCCGCGGCGATAAGCTTTGCCTGATCTCCGCCGTGAGTACGTACGTTTCTCGGGCTTCTGGGAACGTATGCCACGCAATCGAAGCCTGCGCTCTTTTCGCTTTTTACCTTTTCTGCTAACAGCCTTCCCAAAAACCGCGCCGTGCGTTTATCGGGATTTTGCTTTAAGTTCAGTATAACTCTCTTTTCATCGGGCGTATCGTAATAAAACAAAAACACCGTGTTTCCGCTCTTTTCGCAGGAACAGCTTTTTCGTGTACATCCGCATTCGGGGCAATCTTTTACAAGGGACACCTGAAAATCCTTTATACACCTTTTGCAAAAGGGAAGCGTACTGTCCGCCGCTCTGTCCCCGCACACACAGCATTGGGGTGCGAAAAACAGATCGATCAGCCTATTCAGGTGCTTTTTCGCTTTTTGTTCTGCGCTGTCTTTCATTGGTGTGCCATCCGTCCTTTCCGCTTCTCTCCAAAGCGCCGAAAAGCCGCGTTTTTAAATAACGGTCGTTCTTGGACATTTCCTCCAGCATTTTTTTGGTGTCCTCGCGGCGCGTGGTGCCGTCCGCAGGGCAATACTTTGGGGAAACCTCAATTTTATTTTTGTTTATGAACCCGATAATCTCTTTTTCGGGGCAGTAAACAAGAGGGCGTATAACGGTTACGCCGATACGGTCAAGATATGTTACGGGTGAAAAGCAACCGAACCTGCCCTCTATAAACAGATTCATTATAAGGGTTTCCACCGTATCGTCAAAATGATGTCCCAACGCTACTTTGTTGCAGTTTAATTCCTTTGCGGCGGTGTTCAAAGCTCCTCTGCGCAGGTTTGCGCACAAAGAGCAGGGGAACTTTTCCTTCCTTATATTAAATACTATATCGTATATATCCGTGGGGATTATGTGGTGCTCTATTTCCAGCCCCTCGCACAGACGGGTTATGTTGGAAAGGTCAGCTCCCGGAAATCCCGCATCCAGCGTGATCGCCACTATATCGTATTTCTTTTCGTAAAACCGCTTCATCTTCGCCAAAAAGCAAAGGAGCGCCAGAGAATCCTTGCCGCCGGAAACGCCGATAGCTATCCTGTCGCCGTCCTCGATCATATTATAATCCGCGCAGGCGCGGCGGGTATAGCCCAGCATTTTTTGTATTCCGTCAAACTCCAGCATTTTTTATCCCTGCCTTTCAAAGTGTATTATACAATGGCTTTTAAATAAAATCAATAAAAATATGCGCGAATCGTTTTTCGCACTTCACGAAATTAAAGAAAAATAAAGAAAATGAAAGAAAAAGTATAGAAAACTTAAAAAAATTATTCAAAACCTATTGACATTTTATTTTTGCGTGGTATAATGGCAAGGCACGAAAAAAGAAAGTATATTAAACGGAGGAATTTTCCATGTCCACATTCATGCTCAGAACCGAAGATGTGAACCGCAAGTGGTATGTAATCGACGCCGCAGGCAAGACCCTCGGTAAGGTTGCTGTTACCGCTGCTACCATCCTTAACGGTAAGCATAAGCCCGAGTACACCCCTCACGTTGATTGCGGCGATTGCGTAATCATCCTCAACGCAGAGAAGGTAGTTCTCACCGGCAAAAAACTCGAACAGAAGACCTATTATCATCACAGCGGTTACGTTGGCGGCCTCAAGGCTGTTAAGTACAGCACTCTTATGAGAACCAAGCCCGAAATGGCAGTATCCCTTGCAG
>CAZAJX010000041.1:0-14222 GCA_964485815.1 uncultured Oscillospiraceae bacterium | reverse complement strand
CAAAAAAACAAAGTCTATCTCTTGCTTGAAATAGACTTTGTCAGTAATCTGAAGGCAGAAGTTTTCGCTTCTGCCTTAATGATTATCTATGCTTATTTGCCGAGATCGGGAAGGCTTGCTGCTGCAACAGACTGGCCTACACGGCGGGAGGATTCATCGGGAATGTGGAGGGTGATCTTCTTTGCAAGCTCGGGGAATTCAACGTCGAGAACTTCCTGTGCCTTTGCAAGGAGGATGGTTCCGCCTTCGCCGCTGGTAACACGACCCATGATGAGAACGTGCTTGATATCGTAGAATTCGGTGTAGTATGCGATAGCATAGCCGAAGTAAACACCGATGGTTTCGTAGATCTTTGCGGCTCTTTCGTCGCCTTCCTTCATAAGGCCCTGAACTACCTTAAGCTTTTCTGCGGGAGAAAGGTTTTCGTCAAGTTCGATGCCGGCATAAGGAGCAAGCTTGATAACGCCATCCTGAGAGAAGTACTTAACGCCGCAGCCGTAATCGCCGGACCATTCGTCTACCATAGCGTTCTTGCAGTTGTCAACGGGAACGAATGCAAGCTCGTTGAGCCATCCGGTGATATTGCCCTGACCGTCAACGTAGCCGCCTGCTTCGGAAGTACCCATAGCAACGCCGAGAACGTTGGTATCGTCAAGATCCATTGCACCTGCGAGAGCGGTAACGTCGCCGTCGTTAGCAACTTCGATGGGAATGTTCTCGCCAAGTTCCTTTGCAACGTCGATATACATATTCTTTACGCACTTATCGAACTGATCATCGGGAACCTTGAGGAAAAGAGAAGCAACCATTATCTTGTTATCGATATATACGCCTGCGGAGGAAACGCCGATAGCATCAACTCTGGGCATATGGGAAGCGGCAGTCTTCATAGCGTTGAGAATGCCTTCGTAGTGGTAGTTGGGATCGGAATTGATCTTGGGGAACCAAACAACTTCTTCGGAATATACAGCTTCGCCGTCGATAACAGCGGAAACCTTACGGTCGCTTCCGCCTGCGTCAAAGCCGATACGGCATCCGTCAAGATGTCTGCCAACGGGTGCGGGAGAGTTGTAGTCTACGGGAGCGTCTGCGATGTCGCGGAGTTCTACTTCGAATTCGGTTTCGTACACACGTGCCATAAAGCCGTTATCGAAATCACGGGAGCCGCCCTTTGCGTAAGCAGCCTTGATGTTTTCGCCTACTACCTTGGAGCCTGCGATGATGATCTTATAACCGCCGGCAACCCAGAGAAGGCTCTTTACAAGACGGTCAACAAAATTGATGTTTTCTTCATCTTTGCCGATTCCGTCGGGATAAATTCTGGTCTTATAAGTGGTGATGTAACCCTTGTTTCTCTGGATACCGATAACGAGATCCTGACCGTTTTCCTTGGTAGCTTCACGCATTTCGCGGCAAAGGAGAGAAAGGGGCTGGAACTGGGGATCAAGAACAGCATTAACTTTAAGCTTCATATCTTACTGTACCTCCGATAATTGTTTTTTCTACGTTGAATTCATTGTCGGTAATAATAATGTCCGCATCCTTGCCGATATCGAGAGAGCCCTTGGTAGCGCCCATACCGATAGCATTTGCGGGGTTGAGAGATGCGCAGTTTACGCAATACCAAAGAGGAAGATCGGTGTTGGTATAAACATTCCAAACGCCCTTGTTCATCTTAAGGATACTGCCTGCGATGGTGCCGTCAAGCAATCTGCATTCGATACCCTTGGAAACGAATGCGGTGCCGCCGAGGGTGTACTGGCCTTCGGGAAGTCCGCCTGCGGGGAGGCAGTCGGTAATAAAGCAGAGCTTGTCACCCTTGAGCTTTGCAACGATAGGATACAAAGCGGGGTTTACGTGGAAGGTATCCACGATAAGCTCGGTAGTAACGTCGGAATTGAGAGCCGCGCCTACAACACCGGGGTTACGGTGTGCAAGAGCTGTCATAGCGTTGAAAAGGTGGGTTGCGTGGGAAACGCCGTTTACGGTAGACTTGTAAGCGGTATCGTAATCCGCGTCGGTATGTCCCATAGAAACAACAACGTCGGTATCGGCAACTATCTCGCGGATAGCGGCGAAATCTTCGTCCATTTCGGGAGCGAGAGAGATTATCTTGATTATATCAGCATATTCCTTAACGAAAGCGGCATCGGGCTTGAGTATGTATTTTTCATCCTGCGCGCCCTTTTTCTTTGCGTTGATAAAAGGACCTTCTGCGTGGCAGCCGAGAATGGTCGTTCCGTTCCAGGTCTTGCTTTCTTCCTTGAGAGAACGAAGACACTCAAGCGCCTTGCGGATCACCTGCATATCTACTGTCATGGTAGTGGGAAGGAAGCCGGTAACACCGTTTGCCACAATACCTTCTGCGATGGTACGAATGCTCTCGGGCTCGCCGTCGCAAACGTCCTTTCCAAGATAGCCGTGGATGTGAAGGTCGATAAGACCGGGAGCAACGTAGCCGCCCTTTGCGTCGATTATCTCCGCACCTTCGGGAGCAGTGTCGCAAACGCCGCGGATAACGCTGTCGTAAACGAGAACTTTGCCCTCTACGATACGGTCTTTAAGAATTATTTTGCCGTTGATGATAGCCTTCATAAAGCACATATCCTCCATTTTTTGTCATTTGATTTAATAATAACACATAGATTAAAAAAATGCAACGATATTTGTAAAACAAAAAATATTTTTTAATTACCGATAATGATCCTCTTAAGCTCTTCGGCACCTTCGGCAACAAGCACATCACCGTGTACCGACAGTTCTTCCTTGGTTCGGAATCCCCACAAAACAGCTACGGGAATCATGCCCGCATTGCGGGCAGTAAGAATATCCGACGGGGAATCCCCTACATACAGCGTGCGGCTGCAATCGGCACCCGTCATTTGCGCCGCCTCAAGGCACAGCGTCGGCGAAGGCTTGCGGGTGTCCCCTCCCCTTTCGCCCAAAGCAACACCGATATGTTCGCCGAAAAACTTGTCAACGAGATATTTTACGGCAGAATCTCCTTTATTGGAAACCACAGCCATTTTATATCCGTTTTCAAAAAGGTACCGAACCAATTCCGGTATTCCTTCGTAAGGTACGGTGGTATCCGCAAGATGACGGGAATAGTATTCCGAAAAGTCATCATAGGCGGTTTCAAGGCAAGCCGGATCGGCATCCGCAGGGCAGGCGCGGCGGATGAGCATAGCAAATCCGTCCCCGATAAACGAGCGTATTTCTTCGGTGGTGCGGGAGGGATAGCCCCTCTTTGAAAGAACGTGATTAACCGCCGCCGAAAGATCGCCCAGCGTATCCAAAAGCGTGCCGTCAAGATCGAAAAAAACGGCGTCGTATCTCATAAAATCTCCTTTAAAAAACCCCTGATACACAAACGAGGCAGACTCTTTTTATAAAAAGTCTGCCAACGGTGTTCTGAAATTAAACGCGGGTGCTTATGTAATCGGCAAGATCGCTTATCGTGCGAAGATCACCGATATCCTCCTCGGGCACGATAGTATCGAACTCGCTTTCAAATGCCATTACTATATCTACAAGATCCAAGGAATCAGCGCCGAGATCTTCTACGAGAGATGCGTCGTCAGCAATATCCTCCACCTCCAAACGAAGCTGGTTTGCAACTATGGTCTTCACCTTTAAGAGTAAATCCATTTCATGTCCTCCTGAATTTTAGTACGGTGTACGCACACCGCAGCGTTATAATAAAACAAAACGAGAAAAAAAGCAATAGCTTTATTAATAAAAGGAAAAAAATAATTTATTTTGTCCCGATTCGTTGACGAAACGGGTATTTAATGATATAATATACTGATTACATTTTTGGTTGGAGGACGGTTATGATCGTATTGGGTATCGACCCCGGTTTTGCCACGGTGGGATACGGTATAGTTAAATGTGAAAACGGCGTTTTTACACCTGTTTCTTACGGCGCGATAACCACTCCCCCTCACACCCTTATCGAAAAAAGATTAAAAGAGATATACGATTGTATGTGTCAGCTTATCGACACCTACAAGCCCGATTGTATGGCGATAGAGGAATTGTTCTTCAACACCAACCAGAGAACGGCGGTGGACGTCTGCCAGGCAAGAGGAGTTATGCTTCTCGCCGCAGAAAACAAAGGGATAAACACCTTTGAATATACCCCTCTGCAGATAAAGCAATCCGTGGTGGGATACGGCAGAGCCGAAAAACAGCAGGTACAGTATATGGTCAAGCTTTTGTTGAAGCTGGACAGAACGCCCAAGCCCGACGATGCGGCGGACGCATTGGCGGCGGCAATATGCCACGGCACCTGTAATATGCACAAGATGGGAGTTTAAAAATGTTTTATTATCTTAAAGGCAATTTGCAGTTTTTGTTTCCCGATTCCGCAGTTATAGACGTAGGCGGTGCGGGATATAAGCTTACCGTTTCCAAAAACACCTTTGCATATCTTTCTCCTCTCTACGGAAAGACGGCAATGCTTTTTACGCATATGGCTGTCCGTGAGGATGCCGTAGAGCTTTACGGATTCGGAACGGAGGACGAGCTTTCCGCATTCAAGCATCTTATTACCGTTTCCGGTGTAGGCCCCAAGGCGGCTATAAGCGTGCTTTCCACCTTTACCGCAGACGGACTGGCTTCGGTCATTGCAAGCGGCGATGCGAAGACGCTTTCCAGAACTCCCGGTGTGGGACTCAAAACGGCGCAAAAGATAATACTTGAGCTTAAAGACAAAATAAGCGGAGAGATGGTTTCCTCTTCTCCCGCTGAAAGCTCCTTTGTTACCGCGGCGTCCGGCGGCGGAAGCGATGCGGTGGACACTCTCGCCGTATTGGGCTATACCAGAGCGGAGGCGGTTGCCGCCCTCAAGGGTATAGACCCCACTCTCCCCCTTGAAACGATTATCGGAGAAGCGCTTAAAAAGTTAGCTTCTATGTAAGAGGTGCGATATGCCTATAAATCAATCTGACAATTTCCATACCGGTGCCGAACTGGATATCGAGAACCGTTTTACCGCCACAAGCGAAGTGCCCGAGGACAGAGAAAACGAAAACTCTCTCCGTCCCCAAACACTTGAGGAATACGTGGGACAGGAAACGGTCAAAGAAAATCTGTCTGTATTTATGAAAGCCGCAAAAGCGAGAGATGATAATCTGGACCACGTGCTTCTTCACGGCCCTCCCGGCCTGGGAAAGACAACACTTGCGACGATCATTGCCGCAGAATTGGGTGTGAATATTAAAGTTACCTCCGGTCCCGCTATAGAAAAACCCGGTGATCTGGCGGCTATACTGACAACTCTGGGAAGAAAGGATATTTTGTTTATCGACGAAATACACCGCCTTTCCCGTTCAATAGAAGAAGTGCTGTACCCCGCAATGGAGGATTACGTGCTTGACCTGATGATGGGAAAAGGTCCCTCTGCAAGATCTATACGAATTCCCTTACAGCCCTTCACGCTCATCGGCGCGACTACGAGAGCAGGTCAGCTTACGGGCCCTCTCCGCGACAGATTCGGTATGCTGTTTCGTTTGGAACTGTATACACCCGATGAGCTTGCAAGCATAGTTATGCGTTCCGCAGGCATACTGGGAACTCCCATAACCGAGGAAGGTGCTTATGAGATCGCAAGAAGATCCAGAGGAACTCCCAGACTTGCAAACAGATTTTTAAAGCGTGTCCGCGACTTTGCCGAGGTAAAGGGCGACGGAACTATCGACAAGAATATTGCAGACATAGCGCTGTCCTCCCTGGACGTTGACTCTTTGGGATTGGATTCGGTGGACAGACGTATGCTTAATGCAATAATTAAGAATTTCTGCGGCGGTCCCGTGGGTTTGGAAACCTTATCTGCAGTTATCGGAGAGGAATCCATAACCCTCGAGGACGTATACGAGCCTTATCTTATGCAGCTCGGCTTTATTAACAGAACTCCCCGCGGAAGATGCGTAACCCCTGCGGCTTACGAGCATCTGGGACTTCCCTTACCCGGAAACGGCGTGAAGGACACACAACAACTTTTAATGGAGTAATACTATGTTTACAGCAGACGGATGGAAGGAATACAGACTTATAGACGCTTCGGACGGAGAAAGACTGGAGAGCTGGAGCGGTCATCTGTTGATACGTCCCGACCCTCAGGTTATCTGGAACGGAAATAAAAAGAGTCCTCTTTGGAAGAAGGCGGACGGCATCTACCGCCGCGAAGGCGGCGGCGGAAGCTGGATAAAAAAGGATATTCCCGAGGAATGGAATATTTCTTACGGAGATATGACCTTCGTGCTGTCCCCCATGGGCTTCAAGCACACGGGTCTGTTTCCCGAGCAGGCGGCAAACTGGGATTGGTTTTCGCCCCTGATAAAAAATTCCGGCAGAAAGATAAAGCTGCTTAACCTGTTTGCATACACGGGAGGCGCAAGCGTTGCCGCCGCAAAAGCGGGCGCGTTCGTTTGCCACGTGGATGCTTCCAAGGGAATGGTACTTAAAGCAAAGCAAAACGCCGCTCTTTCCGGCGTACCTTCGGACGGAATACGTTATATTGTGGACGATTGCGTAAAGTTCGTTGAAAGAGAAATAAAACGAGGCAACAGATACGATGCGGTAATTCTCGACCCCCCCTCATTCGGAAGAGGCCCCAAGGGCGAAAGATGGATGCTGGAGCAATCTCTGGATAATCTTATCGGACTGATCACCGGTGTTATATCCGACGATCCTCTGTTCGTTTTGCTTAATTCCTATACCACCGGATTGTCCGCTTCCACCTGCGGATATATTCTGGGAAGACATTTGTGCGAAAAGTTCGGAGGTAAGGTGGAAAGTGACGAGATCGGTCTGCCCGTGGAAGCAAGCGGAATGTATCTTCCCTGCGGCGCGGCAAGCAGATGGACGGCGAGGTAAAAATGGCGTTTATACAAACGGATAAGCTGACATACACCTACGAGGGAAATCTGATACCTGCGGTTAAGGAGGTTTCGCTTTCCTTCGAAAAAGGCAGTTATACGGCTGTTATCGGACACAACGGAAGCGGAAAATCCACGCTGGCAAAGCTTTTGTGCGGTATTTTTACTCCCACGGGAGGAAAAGTCGTTATTGACGGAATGGATACAGCCGACGAAAACAATCAGGCTCACATACGGGAAAAATGCGGAATGGTGTTTCAAAACCCCGATAACCAGATAGTCTCCTCGGTAGTGGAGGAGGACGTGGCGTTTGCCCCCGAAAACCTCGGCGTTGCACCTGCGGATATAAGAAAGGCGGTAGACAATGCTCTTGCCGCCGTGGGTATGACGGAATACGCGCAACACTCCACATACAAGCTTTCGGGAGGTCAGAAGCAAAGAATTGCTATTGCGGGTATTCTCGCAATGAATCCCGAATGTATAGTTTTTGACGAAGCCACCGCAATGCTCGATCCTGCGGGACGGAAAGAAATATCCAACGCTATGCGTTCATTGAACGAGCGGGGAATTACGGTCATTACCGTTACCCATCATATGAACGAAGCCGCAATGGCAGACAGAATAATAGTTATGAACAAGGGCGAGGTGGCGATGGACGGAACGCCGAGAGAGGTTTTTGCAAAAGTCGATGATTTGCGCAGGCTTTCTCTTGCAGTACCTCAGGTTACCGAACTTTTGTATGATCTGGGACTTCCCGAAGCGTTACACGCAAAGGAAGCCGCAGACATTATCGAAGAGGAATTTAAAAAGAAATGTCTTTAAAGCTTGAAAACGTATCCGTGGTCTACGGTGAGGGCACGCCCTTCCGTCAGGTCGCGCTGGACAATATAAATATCGAATTTCCCAAAGGAAAGATCACGGGAATTATCGGTCATACGGGAAGCGGAAAATCCACGCTGGCACAGCTTCTTAACGGACTTAACAAGCCTACTCAGGGAAAGATATACCTTGACGGTCAGGATATCTGGGCAAAGCCCAAGGAAATACCCAAGGTCCGCTTTAAGGTAGGGCTTGCTTTCCAATATCCCGAATACCAGCTTTTTGAGGAAACCGTTGGCAAGGATATAGCCTTCGGTCCGAAAAACATGGGGCTTAACGAAAACGAGATTTCCATCCGCGTAGCCGAAGCGGCGAGAATGTGCGGAATACCCGAGGATTCTCTGGAGCGTTCCCCTTTTGAGCTTTCCGGCGGACAAAAACGGAGAGTAGCCATTGCAGGCGTAATGGCTATGCGCCCCAAATATCTGGTGCTTGACGAGCCTGCTGCGGGACTTGACCCCGTGGGAAAAAACGATATTCTGGGCGGAATAATAAACTATAAAAACGAAACGGACGGCACGGTCCTGCTCATCTCCCACAGTATGGAGGACGTTGCCAAATATTCGGATATGATACTTGTTCTGAAGGAAGGAAAGGTATTTGCTCACGGCACGGTGGAAGAGATCTTCTCCGATATTGGTGCTCTGGCTGATTCATCTTTGGACCTTCCCCAGATAACAAGACTGTTTCACGAGCTTAAAAAGCGGGGCGTTTCCCAAAGAGAAGATGTGTATACCGTAAAGTTCGGAGAAAAATTATTAAGAGAAAAAGGAATAGCTAATGCTTAAAGATATAACTCTGGGGCAGTTTTTCCCCGGAAGCTCGCTGCTGCACCGCACGGATGCCCGTATAAAAATAATATTGCTTGTAGTGTATCTGGTGTTTGTGCTTTGTGCGAAAAGCGCCGCCGCATTCGCCGCCGTGGTGATTGCAACCGGAATACTTGTGCTGATATCAAGAATACCCTTGAAAACGGTACTTAAATCCTTAAAGCCGCTTTTGTTCGTATTGTTGTTCACCGCAGTTATTAATTTGTTTTTCGCTAACGGGGAAAATATTATCTGGCAATGGAAATTTATAAAGCTGTACCGTGAGGGTATTGAAAATGCGGTAAAGATGGTAATACGTCTTACAAGCTTGGTTACGGGCACAAGCGTGCTCCTTACCTACACCACTTCCCCTCTCGATCTTACCGACGGAATTGAGCGTCTTCTCGCTCCTTTGAAGAAGATCGGCGTACCCGTACACGATTTTGCGATGATGATGTCTATAGCGCTTCGTTTTATTCCCACGCTTATTGAAGAAACGGATAAGATCATCTCCGCCCAAAAGGCAAGGGGTGCGGACTTTGAATCAGGAAACGTTTTTGCAAGAGCAAAAGCGCTTATTCCCGTGCTGGTTCCTCTGTTCGTTTCCGCATACAGACGCGCTTTTGAACTGGCGGAGGCGATGGAATGCCGTTGCTACAGAAGCGGTGTGGGAAAAACCAGAATGAAGGTTATAAAAACCCGCCCCGCAGACTATATTTTTCTTGGAATATCCGTTCTTGCCTGTGTAGGTATATTCTTTCTTAATCAGGTGGTGATCCCTCTGTGAACTATGCGGTAATACTTGCTTTCGACGGTACTGCGTACTGCGGTTGGCAGGTTCAGAACAATGCAATAAGTATACAACAGACGGTTCAGAATGCCGCCGAAAAGGTTTTCGGCATTCGTCCCAACGTAACCGGATGCTCACGCACGGATTCGGGAGTTCACGCCCGTGAATATGTGTGCGTAATTTCCGACGTTGCGGAGATAAGCGAAACAGGACTTCCCCTTGCCCTTAATTCTATTCTTCCCTCAGATATCGCCGCGCTGAAGGCGTGGGCTGTGCCCGAGGATTTTCACCCCAGATACAGTTGTATTGAAAAAGAATACGAATACGTTATATGGAATTCGAGAATAAAAAACGTATTCGATAACAGAGTGTGGCATTGTCCCCGTCCGTTGGATGCCGAAAAAATGTCTTCCCTTGCCCAAAGCTTTGTGGGCAAGCAGGATTTCAGAGCCTATATGTCCGCAGGAAGCAAAATAACGGATACCGTGCGTACGGTAAAATATATGAACGTTACCCGCGACGGAGATTATATAAGGATAAACGTTGCGGCTGACGGGTTCTTATACAATATGGTAAGAATAATGACGGGCACGCTGGTCGAGGCAACGTACGGCAAAAAATGTACGGATATTCCCGCCATTACCGCATCCCTTGACAGAAGCAACGCCGGTATAACCGCACCCGCCAAAGGATTATTTTTGAACAAGCTTGTTTACACGAGGTAAAGATGAGCGCTTTTTCTATTTTCAAGGATGATAAAAGAAAACAAAATAAAGAACAGACACCAACGGCTCAGGCGTATTATACCCGTTTGGCAAACCGTGCAAAAATCGGTATGTTTTCGGCAATAATAGCTCTGATACTGTTTTGTCTGCTTGCATATTCTTTTTATCCCGATGAATTGACTGCCGAAAATTTCAAATATCTGCTTAAATTCATTTCCTTTGAGCAAACGGAAAACGTGGAAGTGGGATCTGCCATAATATTCGATACCGATCCCACCAACCGTTACGCCATAGTAAGAGGCGATATTGCGGTATTGAGCAAAACCCAGCTTACGGTTTACGACACCGCGGGACAGTTGCTCCAGAGGACCGGAATAAAAAATGATAACCCTATGCTCCTTACAGTGGGGAAAAATATGATCATATACGATCTGGGCGGAAGCCAGCTTAACGTATACAACTCATTTTCTCACGTTTATTCCGAAAACTTCGGATACCCCATATTGGGAGTTTCTGCCGCCGAAGACGGAAGCTATGCCGTGCTTTCCGGGGCAAAGAATTACAGAAGCGCGGTCTACGTGTACGATTCCAATTACCGTCTTACCTTTTCCCATTACTTCCCCACCGAATATTCCACCGCAATGCAACTGGATAAAGCGGGCAAGAACGTGCTCGTGCTTTCCCATATAAGCGAAAACGGCGATTATCTCGGTTCTGCGGCGTTGTTCAGCACTACCGCGGAGGAGCCTATTGCCAATTTCAAATTCGTGGGTGAACTGCCGCTGAACTGTCATTTCACCGATGACGGCGGGTATATAATACTGACCGACAAATACCTGCGTTTCTACGGCGCAGACAACACCTTGAAAAGCGAAATTGCGGTTTCGGGCAACCTGCTTAATTGTAATTTCGGCGGAAATTACGTTATGCTTGTCTTTGATAATACCGGACTTTCCGAAAACAAGGAGCTGACGGTATACGATTCAATGGGAAACAACGTATACCGCACGGAAACCTCTGCACGTCCCGATGACGTGTTGCTGTACGGAAGCAGACTGTATATGTTAACTATGGGCAAGCTTTCCGTACACGATCTTGTAAATGACGTAAAAATGTTTGAAGCACAAACCGATGCCAACGCAGTGGATCTGATAATATCCGATGATAAATTGCTGGTATTCACCTATTCCGACGTTACGGTATACAATGCCGAAACTATGGATGAAACCGAAATTCAGCCCGATGACGCTTCTCTTGCGGAGGTAAGCGAATGAATATAATTTTTGATTTTATTATTGTGACGATAATTGCTACCAACGTTATTCTGGGTTGGAAGCAGGGCTTTGTGAAAATGGCTCTCAAATCCCTTACACTGGTAGTAGCTCTCTTGGCGGCGTTTGCTTTGGTTAATCCCGTAAGAGATTACGTCTTGAGCACCAATACTGCTAATGAATGGGAAAATAAGATATACGAATCGGTTGTAACTGTTCTGGACGGTGTGGAATCCGATACAGAGGAAGAATCCAAGGAGGAAAACGATGCGCTTCCCAAACTGGAAAGTCTGCTGTCCTCTCTGGGAGTTGATACCGACGAGCTTAAAAACGATATTGAGCAATGGAATGACAACAAAACGGATGAGATAAAGCACTCCATAGCAGAAAAAACTGCTTATCCTTTGCTTAAAGCATCGGTGACCTTCGTTTCCTTTATCGGTGTGTTTTTCGCCGTTTACGTTCTCGCGTTGATCGCAGTATTTTTACTTGATAAATTCACCGCGCTGCCCGTGTTGAAGCAAGCAAATACGCTATTGGGAATTGTAGTGGGTTTGGTTTTGGCGGTTGCCGAAGCAAGCGTATTCGTATCATCAATACAATTGCTCCTTCCCATAAACGCACTGAGCGGCATATTTGCAAACTTTTCCCCCGAAAGCACTCTGCTTTTTAAATTTTTTGGCAGTTTCAACATTTTTCGTATGTTATTTTAGCGTACGTTAAGGAAGTGAAAAAATGCGTTTTGAAAAAAAGAATATTCCGAATATTCTTTCTGTTTTAAGATTATTGATGATACCGCTGTTCGTGTGGGTGTTCTTTACGGAAGAAGCGCCGAAATGGTGGTGTGTCGCCGTTTTTCTCTCTGCAGAGATAACAGACGTAATAGACGGTTTTCTTGCCAGAAAATACGGTTGGATAACCGAGGCGGGTAAAATACTCGATCCTATGGCGGATAAGTTGATGCAAGCCGCCGCTATGGTATGTCTGGCGATAGAGAACGACATATATATCTGGATAGCCGTGATCTTTTTTGTAAAAGAGCTTACTATGGTTACGGGCGCCCTTGTGCTTGCAAAAAAGATAAGCAAGGTTACCCCTTCAAGCTGGTTTGGAAAAATGGCAACGGTAGTCTTTGCCGCAATTACGATAATATTTATTTTATATCCCAACAATCCGGTGCTGAATATACTTCTTACCGTTTTGTTGGCAAGCGTGCTTATTTTTGCGCTGTTGATGTATTATTTTACCATATTCCGAAAAGTCGGAAAAACAAACGAGGAGTAAACAATGGTTTTGAAATTATGTTCACGCTGTAAAAAGCGTGTGGCTGTTATATATATGCAGCGTATCGAAAACGGAAATACGGTCAATGAAGGACTGTGTCTTAAATGCGCAAGAGAAATGGGATTAAAGCCCGTTGACGATATACTTGAGCGTATGGGAATAACCCCCGAAGAATTCGACGCTATGTCCGACGAGATATCCGGTCTGGTTCCCACCGAAGGCGATAACGGCGAAGAAAACGAGGGAAGAGCGCCTTCCCTTAATCTCGGTCCCATATTCCCCTCTCAGGACGGTCTTAATCTTCCCGACAACCTGAGAAAAGACAGACAGCAAAGCAAAGAAAATAAAGGCGACGGAAAAAAGACTAAAAACAGAAAGTACCTTGATCAATACTGTATTGACCTTACGGGCAGAGCAAGAGAAGGCAAGCTTGACAAGGTGATCGGCAGAAGCGAAGAGTTGGAGCGTGTAATGCAGATTCTTTGCCGCCGTCAAAAGAACAACCCCTGCCTGATCGGTGAGCCCGGTGTAGGTAAGACCGCGGTCGCGGAAGCACTTGCCTCAAGAATAGTTGCCGGAAACGTTCCTTACAAGCTTAAGGACAAAGAAGTGATGCTGGTGGATATGACGGCTATGGTAGCGGGCACTCAGTTCAGAGGTCAGTTCGAGAGCCGTATGAAGGGGCTTATTGACGAAGTAAAGCAAAACGGAAATATTATTCTGGTCATTGACGAGGTCCACTCTATTGTGGGCGCAGGCGATGCGGAGGGCGGTATGAACGCCGCTAACATTCTCAAGCCCGCCCTTTCCAGAGGCGAGATACAGCTTATCGGCGCAACCACGCTTACCGAGTACAGAAAGTACATTGAAAAGGATGCGGCGTTGGAGCGTAGATTCCAGCCCGTTATGATAAACGAACCCTCTATTGAGGACAGTGTAAAGATACTTCAGGGCATAAAGGATAATTACGAAAAATATCACGGTATACACATATCCGACGATATGTGCCGCAGAATGGTAGTACTTTCCGAAAGATATATTACCGACAGATACCTGCCCGATAAGGCAATCGACCTTATGGACGAAGCCTGCGCAAATCTTTCTATGAATTCCGACGTGGTCAACAGCATAAATGCGTTGGCAGACGAAATAAGGGCGCTTAACGAAAAGCAGACGGCGTTGGAAGCAAAGAGCGAAAAGACGGACGAGGATTTCGCCGCAATCGCAGAAAACCGTACCGTTCTTTTGCAAAAGAATGAGCAGTTTGACCGTCTTTCCGCACAAAGAGATACTCTTACCATAACCGAACAGGATCTTGCAAAGGTTATTGAGATATGGACAGGAATTCCCGCCTCCAGCATAAGTGAAAACGAATTTGAAAAAATACAAAAGCTCGTACCTTCCATTAAGGAACGTATTGTAGGTCAGGACGATGCGGTAGAAAAGGTTGCCAAGGCAGTTCGCCGCTCCCGTGCGGGAATTTCCTATAAAAAGAAGCCGGTTTCCTTTATATTCGCCGGTCCTACCGGAATAGGAAAGACCGAGCTGGTAAAGGTGCTGGCAAGCTATTTGTTCGATTC
>CAZAJX010000040.1:0-14355 GCA_964485815.1 uncultured Oscillospiraceae bacterium | reverse complement strand
TGTGCCAACAATACTTGGCTGGAAGCGGCCCGGAAAGATAGGTCGATGCTGACACACAAGAAACGAGGTCTGATGACCTCGTTTTTTTCTTCGCTCGGTTGCGCTCGGTAAAAGCACTGTAGATCGAAACGCAACGTTTATAGATGTTTTACTACAGCAAATTCCCACAAAGTAGGGAAGGGGCTTGCCCCTTCCGCTTTAATCACAAAATAATGTAAAAATTCCGTAGACGAATCGCCTACGGAATTTCCTTTTATTTGCGTTTCTACAGCGTTTTACCATCGCTTGCTTCAAAGAATTGCTTTTTCGATGCTACAGACGTTAGTTTTGGGAAACAGTTTGCGTATTTGACAAACTGATGTTTGTATGATAATATAAAGAAAAGGAGTGAACGGTATGAAAAAGAAGACGTTATTTGCAGCTATCTTGATTTTGGCTTGTATTTTGGTTTTGTCCGTCCTTTGCGGGTGTGAAGGGGAAACCGAAAACAGCGTGATTTCCGCTGAAAGCGAGGAAAGTGCTGCTCCCGAAAAGCCTGATGTTATCTGCTGGGTATCTCTGCACGAATACGCAAACCGCAAGGAATATATAAAAACGCCCTTGGAATACACCCTGCCCGAAAAAGAAAATGTTACCATGCGTTTTACCGGAAACACGGTAGAGTGTGTTTTTGAGGACGGTACTGTCTATAAATTGCCCGTTACGGAGCTGATAAACGCATATTTTGCCGATCTAAACGGCGACGGTATCCGCGAGCTGTGCTGTACCGCGAAAACCACCGAAGGCTCTAACGATGCTTATGATACCTTATCCTACCGCGGCTGGGCGTATGATCTTGTAAGCAAGCGCTTTTACTCCACCGCACCTTCTTCCGAACAAGGCTTTGGCTGGGTACTGCGAACCAGTGATAACGAAATATACGCTATGCCTTGGAGCTACGTTCAGTACGTTCACGCCGAGCCCTGCAAGATCGTGCTTGACGAAGCACAGCAGGCATTGATATGCGAAAGCGTGTCTTTGCCTCACGAGGTTGTGGAATCCTTTTGTTATTGGCCCGCAAATCCGTATAATCTGCTTAAGTTTAACACAATAGATAACGGCGTTGAAACCCCGTACTATTTGTTGCTGGAAGAGAGCGAGGTAAAAGCCTTTGAGCAGATCCTCTCCTCATATGAATATGAAAAAACGACAGATCCCCAGAAAGCTCCCCTTGCTTGCGATCTCATTGTTTACGATGCATTGCTGAACATCGAAACCTGTAAAATGCGTATGCGGTTCGGGCGCGATATGTATCTGTTTGAGGAATATCCCATTTTTGATTGGTATCTCGCCGAGGATTACAGCGCGGCAGAGGATTATATAAAGAGCTTTATGGAAGACGCTCTTCCCTATTACCAATAAAGTATTATCTGCCTGAAAGGGGTGGTCTCCGTGAGCGCAAAGTGCCGTAAGTGGGTTTTAATCTGCCTTCTTGCCGTATACGTATCCCTTCTTGCCTACTGGGTGCTGTTTGACGGGGCCTTTGGCAGGACGGGGGTATCCAATCTCCAAAACGCCGGTCCTGAGCTTTACCGCCGATATTTTTCTGCCCACGGCAATCTTATCCCCTTTGCCACTGTATGGGAATTTGTAAAAGGTGCTGTGGAGGGGACGGTGTCCTTTAAAGCCTTTGCGGTAAATATATTCGGAAACATCGCTGTTTTTGCGCCCTTCGGCTTCTTTTTGCCTATGCTGTTTAAGCGCCAACGGAAGTTACCCACATTTGTGTGTACCGTTGCTTTGGTTGTGGTGTGTATAGAAGCGTTGCAGTTTTTACTGCTCACCGGTTCACCGGATATTGACGATCTGCTACTTAACCTTTTGGGCGCGTGTGCAGGTTGGCTCGCCACCGTAAAGCTGTTTAAAATTTCAAATGCATAATCACCGCAATATTAAAAACCGCAGATAATATCCGCGGTTTTTGTGTTTTTTACGGGGTTTTTATTTAGCTTTTACTTCTTTACCTTATTATACCCTTCGGAGTAGCCCTCGGCGTAGCCTTGCTGGTAACCGTCGGTATAGGACAAGCCGTCGTAAACGTATTCGGGTGTGGTGTAGTCATAGCCGTTTTCGGCGTCCGCCTTGCCAGCCTCAATGCCGTCCTCGTACCCCTTGTTGTAGCCCTCGGTATAAGCGTCGCCGCTTACGTTGTAGCCATGATCGTATCCTTCTCTGAATCCCTGATAGTATCCCTGATCATAGGTGCTTGACGAATACTGATAATCGCTCAGATCGGGTATTTCATAAGCCAGACCCTCGTCGCCGCACGCCTGGCCTTTTCTAAGACCCTCGCTGTAGCCTTCCTTGTAGCCAAGATCGTACTCATCATCGGTATAATCATAGTAGGTCTTATCAAATGTGCCCACGTAGTCCGAAACGACAACATCGGAAATAGACTCTGCATCGATGAGCTTTAAGGTTTCCTTGTAAGCGGGGTAAACGGGAACCGATACAGAAGCAACCTCGCTGTTAGACATCCACTCGTAAAATCTGCCGGAATAGCGTATCTCCACAGCGCCGATAGGATCTGCTTCGTAATCCTTTACGGTTGCAGCAGCCATATCCTTCTTCAGCGCGTTGTAAACCTCCTCCATCTTTGCGGCAGTAAGGAGAGAAGGACGGAATGAGAAACGGTCAACGGTGGTATCGATAGATTCCAGCGCGTACTCTGCCTGCGCCTTCTTTGCACCTGCGGAATATGCAAAATCCTTTACAGCTTGGAGGATCTCGCTCTGAGGCTGGCAAATATAACTGTAATAACGGGTGTATGAGCCAAATTTGGTGTGCACACGCACGTGAACAGATACGTTTGCCGTGTCGCTTTCCACATAGGGAGAAACTATTACGTCGTTTACGTTAATGCTTCCGCTGCCCGTAAAGGTCTGCTTTGCGCCCTGCTTCATAATGACGTTAAGCGCCTTTATGGCTTCTTCGCCTTCTATTTCCTTATAGTCATAGTGCATGCGGTAATTATCACCGCCGTTTACGGATTCGTTGTAATAGAAGCTCTGCACGTCGATAGAAATAATATTTTCGTCCTTCGTTACGCGTTTATCGAACAAAACGCAGCCGACGAATACCAAAAGCAGGCAGGAAAGGAATACTCCGCCGCAGATAAGCAGCTTCCACATACCGCGGAAAGCGTTGCGGAACTCAAATTTTTCAAGCCCGCTTACGATACACCAGGTGATAACTGCGAAGGTGATGAACCCGAACAGCATCCACACCACGTTATCTCCCATAGTATCGAACAGCATACCGCCTACCCAAGCACAAAATACCGTAAGGGGATATTTTATAAACAGAATGGATCTGGGGAAGGAGAGGGGTTTTCCCGCACTCTCGCTCTTTCTGCGGAGATACAGCCCGCGGGCGAGGAACACCGCACACACTGAAACGAACATCCACGCAACGGTCCACCAGAACGAAGAGGTGAAAACAGCATAGCCATCGTCTTTAAAGCCGATAAAATCGAGCAAAAATACGAGAGGGGAAATACCGCTCAGAATTTCGATCATAACGTCTTCGTATGCAAAGGTGGAGGAGAATGACTCCACAAAGTACCAGAACATACCGAATATCATTGCGGGAGCGCCGCAGAAGTACACGCCGGTGAGCAGTGAAATAAATCTGTTTCCGCACAGCATTACCGCCAGCAGGCACAGCGCGTTTACCGAGAAGTACATACCCACGCAGGCGAAAAATCCCTTAAACAAAATGAACACGTTTTCCCAGCCGATACCGGGAAGCAGCATTATAATTCCCGCTTCGCAAAGGAAACCTGCGGTGAGGGGGATCAAAAAGCTTAACCAACCCACAAAGTAGTTGCGCCAGAACAATTCTTTTCTTGTTACGGGCTGTGAATGGTAAAAATCCAACTGCTTGCGGGAATTAAGGTAGTTAAATGCGTTGGGTGTGAGTATTGCCACCAGTATAGTCGCACCGCACACAAAGCCGACCTGACCTAAAATAACGTTGCTTACGCGGGCAACCGTCCAGTAATTCTCGGAAGTGAGGTTTGAGGACAGTATAAGCGCACCCGCAACGGGGAATGCAAAGAACAAGCACACAGACCAAAGGGCTGTAAGCCAGTTGTATTGGGTAAACCGCTTGAAGAAACGAGCCCAGAACGTTTTAGAAAATAAGCTTTTTAATGTCATAGCCCTTAACCTCCGTTTCGCTTATAAATATTTCCTCCAGAGAGAGGGGTAAAAGCTCCGCAAACAAGGGCATCCTTGCCTGAACGGAACGCATAATATCTTCGGAATTACCACGCACGGTCATAGTAATAAGGGACCCGCGCTGTTCCATTTTGATTATATCCAGTTCGGAAAAATCTTCCTTTTGGTATTGTCTGTTGAATGCGGCGTGGAGCTTGTGTATGCCCAATTTCATATCCTCAAGATCCTTGGAGAAGAGTATGCCGCCCTTGTGCAAAAGGCCTACGTGATCGCATATATCTTCCAATTCGCGTAGGTTGTGGGATGCGATAATAGGTGTCATATTCCGTTCCTGCATATCGTTAATAAATATGCTTTTTATGGTTTGTCTTGCTACGGGGTCCAATCCGTCGAAGGCTTCGTCGCAAAAGATGTAGTCCGCGCCCGAGCAAACCGCAAGTATAAGGGCGGTCTGTCTGCGCATACCCTTGGAAAAAGTGCCGATACGGCGGTTTCCTTTAAGATCAAAGCCTTTTATAAGGTGGTCAAACCTTGCTCTGTCAAATTTGGGGTATATGGATGCGTAGTAAGACGCCATACTGTTGGGCGTCGCACCGGAAAGGAAGTATAAATCGTCGGGCACAAGGAAGCACCGTCTTTTAAGGGGCACGTTTTCCCATACGTCCTCACCGTCGATCTTAACGTAACCCTCATCGGGCTTGAGTACGCCTGCCAGCATACGCAGGAAGGTGGATTTACCTGCGCCGTTGGAGCCGATAAGTCCGAATACGCTTCCGTCGCGCATAACGGTATCTATGTGGTCAACTGCCACTATATCGTCAAAAACCTTGGTTATTTTCTCTGTAACGATCATTTGGTTTTTCTCTCCTCTTCAAGAATTTGGGTAAATTTGCTTTGTATACGTTCCTTGCTCCAGCCTGCAAGGGTGGCTTTGGAGATTACCTCCCGCATCATACTGTCCAGCATTTTTTCGTGAATACGGTCGATAGCGGTAAGATCGGGGGAAACAAAGGAGCCTCTGCCCTTTACGGATACTATAACTCCCTTTTCTTCCAAAGAAGCATAAGCTCTCTGTACCGTGTTGGGGTTTATGGAAATATCCGTGGCGAGCTGGCGCACCGAGGGAAGCCAATCGTTGGGACGCAGTATCCCCGTGGCGATAAGCGAGCATATCTGCTCCTCTATCTGTTGATGTATGGGTTGGGAAGCCGTGTAATCAATATGGAGCAAAATAAACACATCTCCTTTCTTAAGTGTACTATCCGTACTAACACAGTTAGGGTAGCACAAAGATAAGCATTTGTCAATAGGGAATTTGTTTTTTGTCTGCAGAGGGGGAAAACAGCAGGGAACCCTCAAATGTTGACAAAATCGACATATTATTATATAATGTAGGAAAACGTAAGATTATTACAAACGAGAAGGATATATATGAAGAAAAAATTTTTGGCATTTTCCTTGGGAATCTTAATGCTGTTTACGGTATTTGCTTCCTCCTGCGAAACCGAAACGCCCCCGCAGGAAAGCACGTCCGAGGAATCCGTGGGCGGTGTTGTAACCACACCCACCTATACTTATAACGATTATCTTGAGGAATCTCCCGCTACGTGGAGCCCCTTTAATTGGAAGACGGACGAGGACGAGTATATTCTCAATCTCACCCAGATGGGACTTTACGATTTTATCCTTAACGAAACGGGCGACGGATACGAAATGATCTGTGAAATGGCGGCTTCCGACCCTGTTGACGTTACCGAGCAGTACGCCAAGGGCGGTAAATGGGCAATTCCCGCAGATGCGGTGACCGGCTATGCCTACAAGATCTCCCTTAATTCCGCCGCCTGCTGGGAGGACGGCACCCCCATTAATGCAGATACATATCTGTACTCAATGCAGCAGCTTTTGGACAGCGGCAGTAAAAACTACCGCGCATCCGATTACACTACGGGAACCCTCGCTCTTGTAAACGGCTACGAATATTATAATAACGATAAAGCGGGCACTCCCATCTACCGTGATAATATGGTTGACGGCGAGTACGTCCACCCCTTTGATACTTGGGAAAAGGGAGAGGACGGCGTATATACCGCAGGGGGAAAAAGCATAGTATTTACTCTGGACAGCCCCCTTGCCGGCTTGAACGGATATTCCATTCAGGGCTGGTACGAGGAATCGGGCAAAAAGGATTTTGCTTCCTGCATCGAAGCCTTACGCGCTTTGGCGGATAAAAACGGTTACGTTCCCGTTACGGACGAAAGCATTTCTTTGCTGTTTTCCTTTACGGGCAGCGCGAACTGGGGCTATGAAGCCAGAATTCATCTTGCCGCCTACGTTTATTACGGGGACGGAGTGTATACCTCGGTGGATTGGTCCAAGGTCGGATTTTTAAAGACGGGTGACTACGAGATCACCCTCATACTCAAAACCCCTGTAGATCCTCTTTTGGTAAAATATAATCTTGCAAACAATTTTATAGTTAAAAAGGATATTTACGAAAAAGATAAAGCTTCTTACGCCACTTCGGGGGAATCCTATTCCTCTTACGGACCGTACAAGCTGGTGACCTATGCGAAAGGCAAGGTTATGGTGTTTGAGCGTAACGAAAGCTGGTACGGATATTCCGACGGAAAGCACGCAGATCAATTTGCCGCCACCACCGTAAACTGCACCGTTATAACCGATGCGGCACAGGCGCTTGCGGATTTCGTTTCAGGCAAGCTGGACAGAGTGTCACTTTCTCCCGCCGATATGGAGAAATACGGAGAATCCCGTTATATTCTGTTTACACCGCAGGATTACACCTCCAAGCTGTCCTTTAACGGCAGTATAGAGGCGCTCAAAAAAAGAGAGAGCGAGGGAATAAACAAATCCATTCTGGCATATAAGGATTTCCGCAAGGCGATATCCCTTGCCATCAACCGTGAGGAATTCTGTGATGAATGTACCGCCACCCACGAAGCGGGGTACGGACTTCTTAACTATATGTACGTCTGCGATCCCGAAACGGGTGCTTTGTACCGCGAAAGCAACGCGGCAAAAGATGCCCTTTGCAGGCTTTACGGCGTGAACAACGTGGCGGAGATCACGGGATATAACCCCGACGAGGCAAAAAACCTTATAGAATCCGCGTATGCACGCTGTCTTGCGGACGAAAACATTTCCGAAACGGATAATATCGTGTTGGAGTTGTCTGTTTCCAGAGATGATGCGGCAAACAGAAAGGTAGTTGAATATATAAACGGTGCGGTGCAATCCGTTGCCGAGGGTACGTCCCTTGAGGGCAGAATAAGCATCGTCCTCAAAGCGGACAGCGATTTTTACGAAAACTGCCGGCGCGGTCTTACGGATATTATAATTTCCACCTGGGGCGGCAACGCGATGGACCCCTTCTCCCTTATGGAATGCTATTGCGTTAACGAAAAGCATTATGAATACGGCTTTGACGGGGAAATGGAATTTCTTACTATCGTTATAAACGACGAAGAGATAACCAAAACCTTTACCGAATGGTACGTTTCTCTTTCTGCGGGCGAATACGCTTCGGCAGATCTGCAGACCAGACTCACCGTTCTTGCAGGCATAGAAAACGGAATATTGAGCCAATATTACACCACTCCCTTGTATTACCGTGTTTCCGCTTCCCTCAGAGGAAGAAAGGTGGAAAACGCTACCGAAAACTATGTTCAGAATATAGGATTTGGCGGTATGAGATATATGAAGTTTGCGTATAGTGATGAGGAGTGGGCGGCGTATGTAGCCGAAAGCAACAATAGCTTCAATTATTAACGGCGCTCGGTAAAAAACTGTAGATCGAAACGCAAAATACAAATAAAAATAAGACGAGAGGTTTAGTTTATCTCTCGTCTTTTGTTTTGTGTATTTTAAGGTAGGAATTTGAAAACAAATTCCTTTTATTTTTTGCGTTTCTAAACGCTTTTTACCATCGCTTAGTCCAAGCCGCGGCTATTATAGACGGTGGCGCTCGATGGTGATTATTACGTTTTTTGCTTTGCAAAAAAACTAATAGGGTTAATCTTTATAAACGGGGATTTTGAATTGTGCGGCGGCGCACCAATTTCCTTTAATAAATTCCCGTCCGCGGAGAAGGATATAATCCTCGTACACTTCCACGTAAAAGCCTTCGGAGCCGCCGGTAGCTGTATCAAGATCGTTCCAGAGATATCCGACAGATGCGCAGTTCACGAAATTAGCATCTTCGCCTCTGCCCAACAGCACGGGCTGATAACTTTCAAGGGACCAATGGGTGTGTCCCGTAAACAGAAACGCATTGGGATAATTCTTTAAAATTTCCCGTATTTCTTCTGCGGAATCGTATATACCGTACCAATCCTGAATTTCGTTATCCAGCGAATACAGCGATCCCGAAACCGTTTCGATAAGAGGCTGATGGAGGAAAATAAACACGGGCGCGCCGTTTGTTTTCATAAGCTCCGATTTCAGCCATTCAAGTTGTTCTTTGCCCACCGTTCCCGTGGCGGAAAGCGTATCCGAGCCCAGCACGATAAAGCGGTTTCCCATCAGCTCTACGGAATAATAAGGCGCGTTCAGATCAAAATTGTTTTTGAACAGGTTTATTTGCGCCGAATATCCCGCGTTGTTGTTGTAAACTATATCGTGGTTGCCCAATGCGTAATATATATCGGGCAGCTTGCTTCCTGCTTTGTTCACGGTTTCAAGCAAAAGCGCATATTCCTCCCGCGTGCCTCTGTCCGTATTATCCCCGCAGGTAAATATGGCAACGCTGTCGCCAAAGGAAATTATATCGGCAAAAGCGAGGGAAAGGTGGCTTGTGTGCTGGGGACGGGACGGCGTTATGTGCAGATCCGTCAGCACGTTGAATTTATACAACAGCTTTGATTCGGGCACTTTAAGACTTTCGGATACGGGCACAAATACCGAATTCGACGCGCCCTTTGCCACTGCGACCTCAATACCGTCCGCTTCTTCGGGCATAAAGAGTCCATCGTTAAGTCTGATCTCAAAGCTGTCCGTTCCCGAATGAGTAACGGTATAAAGGGGCTCGTAGCCGTCCAAACGCTTGTTTTCCGCGCTCCAGTATAATCGGTAGGTTATTTCTTTTTCGGTACCGGGCGTAACCGTAACCTCAATACGGCTGAATCCGTCTTCCGTTCGGGCGTTCACTGTTGCGGATTTTGCGCCGTAATCGGTTTTGTCATTGTCCAGCAGGGTTATTTCCAGCATATCCAGAACCTGATACCCATCGTTATCGCACAGAAAAGCCCAATACACTCCCGCTTCTCCCAAAGCCGAAGAGTTGAAGGAGGCTACACCGCTTCCCACAGAATATTTCCATATTATGGAGTTTACCGTTCCGGGGTCTGCTCCCTCGGGATAAAAGCCGATCCAATCCTTTTCGTCGGTGTTTTCGTAATTAATGCTTATAGTTTCGCCCACGGAAAATTCGGTTTTCTCAACCGAGATCACGGGTGCGGGCGTATCGGTATCGTCGGAAACCTCTTCTGATGTGTCCTCTTCGGCAGAAGCTTCGGAAATCTCGTCAGATACGTCTTCCGAGAGGGAATTTTCATATAAGTTGGAATTCTCCATATCGCTTACACAACCTCCCAATAATAATGCTGTCAAAAAAAGAGGTAAAAACCTTTTTACAATACTGCTTTTTCTCATACTCCGCCTCCTTAGTGCTGTTCAAATGTATACTCTACGTATTTACAAAACTTCTCGCCCTTTTTAAGCAGTGGGGAGAGAAATTCGGGTCTGTTTGGGCTGTCAGGGCAATATTCGGGTTCGGCGGCAAAGCCGGAGTTTTTTTCGAATCCGTCCTTTAAAAATTCGCCGGTGTAAAGCTGTATGGCGGGGAAATCCGTATCGAAGCTCATTTTAATTCCCCCCGCCTGTGCGGAAAAGGCGCACTTGCCGTCCTTTAAAATAAAGCAGTGGTCGTAGTTTTCCTCCAAAGCTCTGCCGTTTTTAAAATCAAACACCCCGTCTGCTTTTTTTACCTCCGTGGGAATAAGCTCATCGTCCACCGCCACGTATTCGTCGGCGTTTATGGTTAATACCGTGCCGTGTACCGTGGGTGTGCCCCCAAGGTTAAAATACGTATGAGTCGTGGGTGCGTATATGGTATCAGCATCGCTTTCGCCGTAAAAATCTATACGCAGGCGGTTGTCCTCCACCGTGTATTTTGCACCCATGGTCAGATTTCCGGGGTAGCCGCACTCACCGTCTAAAAGCGCACACTCCAAAAAGACGCTGTTTTCCGTTACTTCTTTAACCGTCCATATCTTTTTATCGCTGCCGTTAAAGCCGCCGTGCAGGTGGTTTGCGCCGTTGTTTTTATCGAGAGTGTATTCTTTCCCGTTAATATTTATCTTTCCCGCTTTTATACGGTTTGCATATCTGCCCACCAGCGCGCCGGGATAGCAGGTGGTATCCATATATTTTTGGGGAGTATCGTAATTCAACGTAAGTTCTCTGCCGCCGAATTTTATGCTCTTCACCGTTGCGCCCAAGGTCATAACCGTTACGGAAAGGGCGGGGGTGGAAAGTAAGTATTCATCTATGCCGTAAAAATCTCTTTTTGCTACCATAGTATTCATTCCTCCGCTAAGGATATTATACACCAACTGAAAAATCGTGTCAATAAAAAGTTGCTTTTAACGGGATTATGGTGTATAATATATAGGAAGGAGGGATTATTTATGGATATAAACGGCATACAAAAATTAACACTGCTGGATTACCCCGGTCATTGTGCCTGCACGGTGTTTTTGGCAGGATGTAATCTTCGCTGTCCCTTTTGCCACAATTCCTCTCTCGTGCTTGAAGCGCCCAAAACCGTAATGACCGAGGAAAAATTCTTTTCCTTCCTTTCTACCCGTGTGGGACTTTTGGACGGAGTCTGCGTTACGGGTGGCGAGCCTCTCTTGAGAGGGGACATTATGCTCTTTCTGTCAAAAATAAAGGAAGCGGGCTTTAAGGTCAAATTGGATACAAACGGCTTCTTCCCCGCAAAATTAAAAGAAATTCTGGCTCACGGTCTTGCGGATTACGTGGCTATGGATATTAAAAACAGTCTGCCTCTGTACTCTCTCACCTGCGGCGTCAAAGCAGATACTGAAAAGGTGCGTGAGAGTATAGAAATTCTGTGCGCTTCGGGTATCGACCACGAGTTCCGCACCACCTGCGTAAAGGGCTATCATACGGAAGAAAGCATATCGGAACTTGCATCCCTCATTAGTGGGGAGGAAAAATATTTTCTGCAAAACTTTGTGGATTCGGGCGCGCTTATCGACCCCGCCTGCAAAGGACTTTCGGGGGAGGAAATGGTGTCTCTTCTTAACGCCGCGAAAAAGCACGTACCAAACGCGCAACTGCGAGGCATATAGGTAAAATCCCGCGATAATATCGCGGGATTTTGCAGTATTTACTATTGACAAAGTGTATATGCGTATGTTAATCTGTAATCAGAGGAAAACATTTCCTTTAAAGATACCAAAAGGAGGACGATTTTATGCGTATACTTAATCACACAAACCGCCCTTCGCGGGCATACGCAAGAACACACGGTAATAATACCCGCGCATAGAAGAATAGGCTTCTGTGCGCTATCCAACAACTGAATAATATTAAGGAGATTTAAGATGAAAAAGTATAAACTTTCAGCATTTCTTCTCGCTGTTTTGTTTGTCTTTTCCGTTTTCCCCTTTAATACTGTTTACGCTGTGGAGAACACGGAAAACACTTATGAACCGGACACATATATAATCTCGTTGATTCAACATACAAAAAGGGTGCACGGTTTGTTCTTGGAACGAGTCAAACAGTTTACCCTTCAGACTCCGACGCTTTTTTGAAAGGCTTTTTGGAGGCGCTTAATGACAACTCCGATATTGCAAGTTGTATTCAAGTGGGACTTGAAAATGCCGGAAACAATGTCTTGTATGAAAATGGTTCTAGAGGCCAGTATCCAATAGTGATTGTTGGCGACACCATTCAATATTTGAATCATTAATAGGAGGCTATCATAATGAAGAAAATCGTAATATTGATTATTTTGGCCACCTTGACTTTGAGCGTGTGTTCATGTGGGATTGATTCGAGGTTGGATGGCAATTCTGTGAATACGTCCGACGGTGAAGAAAATGATGTTAAATCGGATAAAATATTTTTGATTACATTTTCTGAAGGTGTTTCACAAGACACTTTTAAAAATTTTAAGGATTCGGCAGAGTTCGGATTGAACATGTCCTTAGAAAGAACACAACTGACAGATGTTGAAGCTGCGAAGAAACATCCTATGGATGCGCAAAAAACATTGAATTATTCCTATAGCGAAGTAATTTCACAGGATAGTACGGCAATAAAGGAAGGAACGTTTTACAGTGTGTATGATTTCTATGTTTTGGATGACGAAAAAATAGCATTTTTGCATGATTCTGACACTGTGTGTTTCTATACCAAACCGTACAATCCTGATGAAGGATATCCCATAATGTCTGAAGAGAGAGTAAAAGAAATTGCTGATGATTTTCTCTTAACTGTGATTTCTGAACCGTTTTTCTCTAACTTTGAATATGAAGGAGCATTTACTGACGTTTTGGGAAGATACGCGTTGTTGTATAAAAGATATGTTTGTGGATATCCAACGGATGAAACCATTTCGATTTGGATTGATAGATCCGGCGAAATATCTGGATACAATGGGTATAATGTGAATAAATATAATACACTGATAACTGACATAAGTGCAACGGCAATCGAATTGTCAGCAGATGTACTGTTGTCTGAACTTAAATCGCTAGAATTAACCGGTTTTATGTCAGCACAGCCCGAGTTAACAACTAATTCTGATGGTGTAGTGTTTGTAAGTATAAAGTTTTCTTACGAATCTGATGGCATGACAATCGGAGCGATAGCATATTCGCAAATAGACTAGTGTTATCTATTGGCTTTCTAAAGCAGCTAATTCCCTATAATAAAATCCCGCACAGAACAAAATGTGCGGGATTTTTGCGATATGATGGGCATATCAATGCTCTGTGGTAAAAGTCCGTCGAGGCGTGGTTCCCGACGAACTCAAAAGCGACTCCCGAAGTTACATCGTGAGGTGTAGGCGAGAAAAAGGGATAGCGAAATCGTAGCCTGACGGACAGAAATTCGGCACAAAGGCGTAATAGGCGGATAAGTTTTCGCCTACTCAATTTTTTGCTGCTTTGGCAAAAAACAACCACAGTTCCTCGTTTCGTGCTCCGAGTTTCTCGTTTCGCATTTCTCACACCCTTTGGAATAAACATTCATATTTACTCAAAACACAACATCTTATATATAAAAACACAATATATAGTGTTTTCTCCTATTGACAAACACGAAATCGTGTGATATACTCAATCTCGCTGACAAATAAAAAAGAAACGTAAAAGGAGCATGAAAATGTATCAGGTTATTAAAAGAGACGGAAAAATCAATGATTTTGATATTTCCAAGATCACTCACGCTATAAAAGCGGCTTTTGACGCACAGGAAAAGAACTACAATATATCGGTTATCGATTTTATAGCACTCAAGGTTACCGCAGATTTTGAAAGCAAGATAAAAGACGGTCTTGTATCCGTAGAGGATATTCAGGACAGCGTTGAATCCGTGCTTATCCAGTCCGGATACGGCGACGTTGCAAAGGCATATATCCTTTACCGCCGCAACAGAGAGAAGCTCCGTCAGGTAAAGAGCTCCGTGCTGGACTATAAAAAGCTGGTTGACGATTACGTAAAGGTTGCGGACTGGCGCGTTAAGGAAAATTCCACCGTTACCTATTCCGTAGGCGGTCTTATCCTTCACAACTCCGGCTCTATCACCGCAAACTATTGGTTGAGCGAGGTTTATGACGACGAGGTTGCTTCCGCTCACATCAACGGCGATATGCACATTCACGATCTTTCCATGCTTACCGGTTACTGCGCAGGTTGGTCCTTAAAGCAGCTTATTCAGGAAGGCTTGGGCGGCGTTCCCGGCAAGATCACCTCTTCTCCCGCAAGCCACCTTGCAACCCTCTGCAACCAGATGGTAAACTTCCTCGGTATTATGCAGAACGAATGGGCAGGCGCGCAGGCGTTCTCCTCCTTCGATACCTATC
>CAZAJX010000039.1:0-15249 GCA_964485815.1 uncultured Oscillospiraceae bacterium | reverse complement strand
TGACACCAACCTTTTCCGCAAGCTCTCTCTGTGAATAACCGCTGATCTTGCGCTGCGCCTGCAGACGAGTCGGCGGGTTCTTCTTACGTATTATACGATTAACAGTATCTACGAATTTCTTCTCGGATGCTTCATGCAGAGTAGGATAGAGCTTTTCAATCTCCTGCATAGTTATATACTTCGCAATCTCCTTGAAACTCCGTCCGGTGTACCATTGATAGTAAGCAAGAATCCAACCGCACCAATACTGCGGTGAATAGTCATAGTCAATCTGCGCCTGCGGGAAGTCCATATCAATTCCGGATTTTGTAAGCACATCCATTACAAGTTCTGTGCCGGAAATACCGGATACATATTTTGGAACACCCGCAGCAAATTGTTCTGCATAACCTGTGCCAATAAACAGCTCAAGAAAGCCGTCCATACTCATTTGGCAGCTATTGGCGGCGTAGTCCATAGCTTCGCCCAGGCACCTCATGGCATCATCAAGATATTGATTATCGTAAGCGTGGATCATCCGCTTGTACCTCCTCACGGATAATATCTCTCATATAAAGACCGTCTAAATCGTCTTTTTCAAGCTCTGCACGGAAAGCGGCTCTCGCTTCATCATCGCGGACTTTTCTTTTCGCGTAACACACCGTATTATCAGCAATCTCATATGAAACAAACTGAATCTTTTCAAAAGCAACAGGGCTTTTCAAAACAAACTGTTCACCGAGCTTGCCGAGCCGCATAGCACAGGAAAGCTGCTTGAGGGAAATTTCGTTGTTTATAAATGCTCTTGCAAAAGAGAAGTAAGAATCGTCCGCACGGTAACCTATGACTGCATCATACGGTGTCAGATCAATCAGGAAATGTTCCTTCAGCCAATCCGCACCGCGTTTCATAACAGGAGTTGAAACACGGAACTTACGGTATTTCATCAGCAGAGCCAGCCAATGCAGAATCGTGTATTCGTCGGAAGAAAGATTGAGAACAGAAAGCTCGGCAGTATCAATTTCATATTTGTTGGCATAACCGTCTGTGTTTTCGGTACAAGCCCATTCCTTTGCAAGTTCCAAGTGCTCGGTGCAATAGAAGCCCTTCCCGTAGTCATTATATGATTTCCCTTTTCCAAACACGGGAGTTTGAATAATTTCAGGTGAACCGTGATATAGGATTAGTTTGCTCATTTTTTGAAACCTCCATACTTCTTTAGAGTTATCTCGCTTTTATTATACTCCTAAAGAAGTATAGTTGTCAATATATTTTCAGAAGAATTAGTATATTCATTCCATTCCTTTCCTAAAACAATTTTAAAATAATAATCTGTTATTGACATTCACTGCTCTATCACGTCCGATATTACGGTAAAAGCAATACACCGATGTTTTAATTTTTTCCTCAAAATCACTCATAATTTCATTTTTTGTTAATTATTCCGCTTTAATCTATGATATAATCATACTTACAGGAGGGTGTAGTAAAGGAAATGCGAGAGGAAATATATCTCGGCGAGGACTTCCCTCTTATACCAGACATCAACGGAAACTTCCTCAAGCCCGATCGATTCAGACGGCGTTATTACCGCCTGTTAGACGGTGCAGGGCTCGAACACCGAGGGCTCCACTCACTACGCCACACCTTCGCAACCAACCTGGTAAACGGCGTTAAACAGCCCGACGGCACAATCATATCCCTAACACCAAAGCAAGTCGCAGACATCCTCGGACACAGCACCTCGCAGATTACGGAGATGTATTATGTGAAGAAGGACACCACCCGACTAAACGGCTTAACCGACGCGTTCTCGATATGAGCGTCAATGGTTGCGTTGCTATAGGCAAAGAAAGGAACCGAAACAAAATGTCGGTTCCTTTCGTTTTTTATCTTTTTGTAAAAGTATCAATAATCTATAGTATGCAGATTTCCTTCAGCACAACTCTTTGACTTTTGTCATATTGATACCCTTAACTCTGCCACTTTTTGACGTAAAATAACCGCAGGATCATTTTTGATTCGCATCTCTTTCAGCATAGTTTCAATATCATTATCATCTAATACGACTATCATTTTTTCTTCATGAAGCCACGTGTCACGCAAGGCGATTTGTGATGATTTTCCAAGCCCTTTTCTCGAAATAATAATACCAAAACGACCTACACCTTTCACCTTCAAGTAATGGCTCATTTGTAAGATGTCGTGTTTTGTAATAGGTTTATCTGAATTCTTTGCATCAACAATAATATATTCCGCGTCGTATCGTTCTCTAAAAAACCTCCATATATGATTCTCATGCTTCGTGCTTCGCTATTTTAGAATCCATATACGACAAAAAACTTTGTTCAAAGGGCATATTGGGACTATCAAAAAGCTCTGCGACTGTACCTGCAAGCTGTTGCCAAGCACATTTGTCTTTAGTGGTTACCCATCGTATAAGCATTGTAGCACCTCCATATCATCAGCCTAAAGACAAAATATTATATCATATATTCGCGTAAAACACAATATCGCCAACGTTGATTTGATGCTCTTTTGATGATGTAGTAAACGGAAACGTTGGAAACAGAGCGGAACAGATGGAAGATTGATGCCTAATTTGAGCATCAAAGTGAGATTTAGTGGACCGTGGATCGCGGAAAATAAAAAAGCAAAAACCCGCAAGAATCAAGGATTCATGCGGGTTTTCTGCATGGCAGGGGCAGTAGGACGCGGATTCATATATGAATCCGCACTGCTTGACGACCGAAAGCATACGCTTTCAGTACCCGTCTGCGCACCTCCCGCCTACAAAACAGTAACCCGTACTGTTTTGCTTTACGGCGTGAGCCCCCTTGGTGTTCAAGTCCCACCTTCCCGCACAAAAAAATTAAAGGAGAGGAAAAATCCTCTCCTTTAATTTTGGCAGGGGCAGTAGGACTTGAACCCACGACCAACGGTTTTGGAGACCGCGACTCTACCAACTGAGCTATACCCCTATAAAAATGGCGATCCGGATGGGGCTCGAACCCACGACCTCCAGCGTGACAGGCTGGCGTTCTAACCAACTGAACTACCGGACCACATTTGTATCGGCAAAACCGACTTCATAAGAATATCACAATAAGTGCGTTTTGTCAATACAAAATTGCTATTTTAATTCAGGATTTGATATACTTTTTCCACCGCGGTAAGGCGATTATACACACGATAATTCCCGCAAAAGCAATAATTCCCCAAGAAACGAGGGTGGCAAACCAGCCAACGTTGGTAGCGATAAGGGCTATACCGTATGACGAAGCGGCGCTTCCGACGTACACGAAAGCATTACAGATGCCACCAACGGTTGCGGCTTTTCCGATACGCTCAAATCTGCGGGGTAAAAAGCTGATAAACATTGTATTTATTCCGTGCATACAGCCTGTGATCAGCGAAGCCAGCACCAGCGTAACCACCGTGGATTCGGTGTAAAACACGGCGATAAGCAGGGCGAAAACAACGGTTGCGCCGAACAGAAACAAGGATTCGGCGGTTTCGTTATGAAACACCTTTCTGAAAAGGAAGGTCGCCAGAGAAACAAAGATTATACTTGACACCGGTACCAAGATGTTTATGAGTATTGCCCGGGTGGCATCCAAGCCGAAAACCTCGGTAAAGAAGGTGGGAAGCCACGCCTGTATGCCGTCCTTGAGATAGCCCTGCAAGGCGATTGCAACGAGGATCAATAACACGCCGGATGAGGCAAGAGTTTTGAAAAGAGGCGAGGACTTTGAAGGAGATATCTCCCCTTCCCGCTGCGCAGCTTTTTTCATTTTGGAAATAAGACGCCAATAACACGCGCACCACACGGCAAGCACCGCAGCAGCAAGGGTCGCACCGAAGAAAAAGGAAAAACGCCAATCTGCCACCTTTATTCCGAAAGGCACGATAAGATATATAAGTATTGTTGCACAGTGACAGGCGTAGGATACCGCCAGATTGCCCTTGGCGTAGCCCGAATCGTCGAAATAATAAGAAAGTATACGAACGATAGGCGGCCAAAAAAGTGCCTGTGCAAAGCCGTTAACGCCCCACAGCGCGACCATAACGGGCAGACTGCCTGAGAAGGCGAAAAACAGGTTACACAGCGCCGTAAGCACCAATCCCACGGCGACTATTTTACCGGGATCGAATTTATCGCTTAATATACCGCTGATTATCTGACCGAAGCCGTATGTGAAAAACAGCGCTGTTCCGATGATACCTGCTTCGGGCTTTGAAAATACGCCTACATCGACCATTTCGGCGATAGATGCCGAAAAATTAAGACGGGTGATATAGCTGGTGAAATACAAAAGCGACAGCAGCGCGCAAAGCCACACCGCAGGCGAAAACTTTTTCTTTTGCATATCTAAAAATATCCTTAATTACTTTGCTTTTTCTCTTTGAAATATCTTACGAAAACGGGGATATAGAACAGTGCCAAAAGCACGCAGGCAACTGCGAAGATAGCGGCGAGGTAAAGGTACCACTGCCAGATCTCCGTAAACTTAAGGTCTATAACGAATCTGTAGGTAAAGAAGAAATTGGGAGTACGCTCTACGCTTATGAGCTTGCCGTTTTCATATATGGGATTGGCAAACATTGAATTGAGATAGAGAGAAATGAACGCCAACGCGCCCAGACAGCCCAAGGAAGTGAAATAATGCTTGGGGCGTAGCACATCTTTTTTGCTGTGATAAATGTGAAAACCGAGAATCACGAGCACGGAGTGATAAAGGAAATATTCATAAGGCTGGGCGGTGAGGAACGCTTTCGTAAAAGTAACGCCGCCGGTAAAGATAGAAGGAAGCATAAGCGCTATCAATGCGCCGATAGCACAGGTAGGATACATAAATGCGTACAGGATTTCCTTTGCCTTGCTGTCCTTGGCAAAGCGGCAATAGAAGATAAAGATTATCTGTATAGAGCAAAGGTGAAGAGGCAGATTGTTGGTTTCCATAAACATATAGTAGTGGGATCCGTCTGCCGAAGGAACGAGTTCCATCACAGAAAAGGTCTTTACCAATTCCGCAATAACAACCGCAATGCACGCCCAGGACATAACCTTTTTAAAAGGAGGATTATACTTTCTGAGCAGGACGGTGGAAACGATTATAAACGGTACGCATACTGCAAGCCAGGTGAGATGAGGCAAGCTGAACATATTACTTCTCCTTTTTGGGGTTGATTTGCGCAAGGATTATTGCAACAAACATTAAAGCACAGCCGAACATTTCACGTCCGGAAAGGGATTCGTCTAAGATGATCCAGCCCGAAAGAACGGCAAATACCGATTCAAGGCTCATTATCAAAGATGCAAGTGCGGGAGGCACGTTCTTTTGCCCTATGATTTGCAAAGTGTATCCCACGGCAGATGAAACGAGTCCAAGATACAGAATAGGCATCCACGCGCTCTGAAGCACTGCTATCGTCGGATGCTCAAATATAAGTGCGGGAACGAGGCTGACAACACCGCAGGTAAGGAACTGGATACAGGCAAGCTTTACTCCGTCCACCTTGGGCGCGAAATGATCCACAAGCATTATCTGAATAGAAAAGCACAAAGCACAGCCGAGCAAGAGATAATCTCCCTTTGAAACGGAAAATCCACCTTCAACGCAAAGGAAATACATTCCTGCGGTGGCGATAGCTACTCCTATCCACACGGGGAATGATGCTTTTCGTTTAAAGAAAATTCCGATAATGGGAACAATAACTATGTACAAAGCGGTAATAAATCCCGCCTTGCCCGCAGACGTATCCGCAATACCGATCTGCTGTAATGCGCTGGCGACTGCCAAAGCGATACCGCACAGAATTCCGCCCTTCCAAAGAGTTTTGGTAACTGCGGTGGTCTTTTTCTTTGTGCCGAAAAGAGATTGCATACCGATAACGGGAAGTAACGCCACGCCGCCTAACAAAGAACGGGCGGAAAGCAAGGTGAAGGGACCTATAATGCTTCCCTGCCGCTGGGCAACGAAGGCAACGCCCCACACAAAAGCGCCGAATAAAAGAATAAGAATGGATAATATCTTTTTTACTGTATAATTCATTTTTCAATACCCGATATTATTTCAAGATAAAACATTATAGCACATAAAAAAACATTATTCAACAAAAAAGACTGTAAAAAAACAGTCTTTCCGATGCAGAGCAAGTGTGTTTTATAAGGTAACTCCGTTAAAAAGATCGATAATACGGTATCTGTAATAATTTGCCTGACGCTCGCTGATGGCATCGCTTTGCTCCAAATCCAAAACCCATTGATAATAGTGAGTCAATTCGTGGACAAGGGAGGATAATATCTGTTCGTAAATTTCGTCTTGAGTATATTCGTGCAACAATTCGGGTTCAATAGCCGATGGAACACGAATATTCGGCGTGCGAGCTGAATACCAGCGAAAACTGCCGTATGCCATTTGTCCGCTGCGAAGCCGAACCTGCTCGCAATTCAAAATATATACGTTAAGGCGTACGGGAAAAGCATAGTTTGCTCTGAGCCATTTTGCAAAGGAAATATATTTTTGCTTCAAATCAGGATCTATTCCCTTTTGATAATGAAAATATATTCCGCCACTTGTCACAGCCGTATTGCGCTTTAGCTCGAATTTTTGCCATAGGTTCATACCATCACCGCCTTCGAATTAATTATAACATACTTTTGTGCGAAGCACAACTTCGTTTTGTGTCCGCCTATCGGCGGAATGAAGTTGACCCGAAGGTCAAACGATGTTTGCGGCATAGCCGCAAAACGATGTTGTGTCCTCACACTCCGTGTTGCGGACACAAACACAAAAACCCAAGTCAATTTGACTTGGTTTTTTGTTGGCACGCCATAAGGGATTCGAATTCTCGCCTGCGGGCTCGGTCAGGGTTGGGTCTGACAGCCCACCGGGCTGTCATTCAACACCAACCCGTTCGAATCCCTTCTTTGTTCGCGAAACAAAAAATAACGGACACCGCAAAAGCGGTATCCGTTATTTTGGCACGCCATAAGGGATTCGAACCCCTGACCTTTTGGTTCGTAGCCAAACACTCTATCCAGCTGAGCTAATGGCGCAAATCAGCATTTGCAATTATACCTCTTTACGGCAGGAATGTCAAGTGTTTTTTGATTTATTTTTTATTTTTCTCAAGCTCATCCAGGCGTTTGCGGATAGATTCCAATTCACCTGCGATGGGATCGGGAATGTGTATCTGGTCAAGCTCTTGGGAACCTTGCTTTTTCTCCGAAGTGATATTTCTTGCGGGCACACCGACAGCAGTTGAATTGGACGGCACTTCGTGAAGCACCACCGCGCCTGCGGCTATTTTTGAATTATCCCCTACCGTGAAGGGACCCAGCACCTTTGCGCCTGCGCCTACCATTACGTTGTTACCCAGTGTAGGATGGCGTTTGCCCGTATGCTTACCCGTACCGCCCAGAGTAACACCCTGATAAATGGTACAGTTATCCCCTACCTCGGCGGTTTCGCCGATAACTACGCCGCTTCCGTGGTCGATAAACACGCCCTTGCCTATTTTTGCCGCAGGGTGGATCTCCACTCCCGTTACGGCGCGGTTAAGCTGGCTTACCGCACGGGCGGAAAGCTTTTTTCCTTTTTTATGAAGCTTGTGAGCAACGCGGTGGAGCATAACTGCGTGAAGTCCCGAATAGAGAAGCAGTACCTCCGCATCGCTGGATGCGGCAGGATCGCGCTCGCGGATGAGGCGTATTTCCTCTTTTATGTCTTTATATATACCGGTAAGATCGGTATCGCCGATAAAAATGCGCATAGTATTCACCTATTTTACTGTGGGCACCGACATTCCCGTAATTAATGCGGAAGTATCGGTAACGTACACCGTGTAGTATACGGGAATGACCGTATTATTCTCAAGATCCGAGCGGAATGTTCCGTTATTATCCATTATACGGTAGCGGACGGAATAGGTTTCCACATAACCGTCCTCAAAAGGCTGACGGGTTTCTAAGTTCACGGAAATATCGTAAAGTTTTTGCATTGTGAACTTTTCGGGCAGGACAGCGTTTTCTTTGAATTCCTCCGAGAAAAAGTTAGGATAAACCGTATATTCTCCGTTGATAACACAATAAAAATAATTATAAAACAGTTTTCCCGCTTTATTTGCGGAAAAATAGCCTTCCGCCGTTATATATTCCCCGTCCCCGTCATATGTGAAGAAAACATCTTTTTGTTTTTGCGCGTACGCTTTGTCCGAAAAGATATCCTCATCGTAATCGGCAGGGCAAAGGGAAACCTCCGTATTGCCCGTAAGAGAAACGGTGTTTACCTTCGGAGTGAGAAGAGATGATATTCCCATTATTCCAAAAAGCACCGCAAGCAGGGCAATGGTGGACACCAACACTATAATTATTATCTTCTTTTGTTTCTTCATAACTTAAAATACAAATCACCCCAAAAAGCCTGACGGCTTTTCGGGGACCCAGACAATCACCCCAAAAAGCCTGACGGCTTTTCGGGGACCCCGATAAGAAAGGGGGCAAGCGGTTTTACGCAAGCCCCTTTCAAAAAACTCTCTGCTGTAAAAATTATTCGCAGAATCTCTTAAGATTCTCGTAGCCTACGGAAATGCCCTTGATAGGATCTTCCATTCCCTCGAACTCGATGTTTATAAATCCATCATAGCCAACACCCTTAAGGATGTTGATACACTGTCTTACGGGGATATCGCCGTGACCGATAATAGAACCGCGGAGATAGTTTCCGCCTCTGGAACGGAACCAGCCTGCGCCGGGGTTTTCACCTGCGCCGCTCTTCTTATGGAAATCCTTGGCATGAACGTGAACTGCATAAGGAGCCATTACGCCAACAGAATAGGGGCTGTCCGCATCTGCGCAAGCGAAGTTACCCATATCAACAAGTGCGCCGAAATTGGGATGATTTACTGTGTTTACAAGCTTTTCAACACGGGTGGGGTCCTGAACGAAAAAGCCGTGGTTTTCTACGCAGGTCTTAATTCCCTTGGTTGCCGCATATTCGGTAACTGCACGGTAGCCTGCTGCAAGACGTTCAACAACCGCGTCAAAGCTTCTGCCGGTCTTAACGGAATAAGGATAGCCGGGAGTAGCGTCATGACGCATAACCTTAACGCCGTATGCTTCAGCAACGTCTACAAGGTCCTTCACACGGTTGATCTCTGCTTCAAGATCTCCGCCGGAGCCGTTAAGAAAATCGCTTCCTACGCAGAAGCAAACTGCTTCGATACCGACCTGCTTGCAGTAATCGCCGATATCCTTTGCGTATGCGATATATTCGTCTTTATCGGCATAGATCTTGCAGGTGCCTTCTACTATATCGAGGCCCTCGAAGCCGATTTCTTTTGCCTTATCTATACAACCCTTTACGCCGAGATTTTCGTCCTTTGCGTATTCGCGGAAGCTGTAAAGGCTAACACCTAATTTCATAATGTGTACTCCTTATTGTTAAAATTTGATTATTATGAAAACGGGTATCCCGGGTATGCACCCCTAAAATCCTGCGGATTTTTGGGGACCCCGCGAGAGGTAAGCCCGATTACTTATGTTCTGAATTAAAAGTTCGGGTATCCCCGGTTTGTAAGGGGATACCCGAGTAAAGGTAAAGTATTTAAATTACTTAAGAGTTACGGTTGCCATCTTGGACCAGTCGTTTCTGCCGATGATACCGCCGCCGTTACGCATCTTAACGTTCTTCCAAGTGGTAGCGTCTTCACGAGCGTTGAGAGAGAAGGAGAGGCCGAAGGAATCGCCTGTCTTGGGAGCTTCTTCAAAGCCGATATCAGTCCAGGAGATCTTAACTTCGTAGATGGTCTGCTGATTAGTCTCATCACGAACTACCTTGTATTCGCCGGACTTACCGCCGCCCATATAGGATTCAAATACGGATTCGCCTGCATTGGTTACACCGTAGCCAACCTGTCTGCAAACGCCTTCACTTGCAGCGGTGCTGTCTACGATGTTATCATAGTGCTGAGAAACATAGTCGCCGGTGGGAGCGCAGGTAAGGGTGTTAACCTGGATAGCGCACTGATTCCAAAGGCTGGTTGCATCGGGGCAGTAGTGGTAATCCATACCAACTACAATTGCGTAATAGAGATATTCCGCATCGTATGCGATATAGATATCAGCAACGATGTCGTAATCTTCTTCGCTGAACTGAGCATAGTCCCAATCTGCGTTGTCAACTTCAACGTGAGATACAGCTGCGCCGTATTCGTTAGCGTTTACAACACCGTCAACGGTGGGAGCTACTGCTACGTAGGTAGCATTCCAAGTGATGTTCTTAACCTGGATACCGTGAGGATAGATAGAATCATCGGTACCATAAGCTGCGAGAGCCTTTACGGCTGCTTCCTGATACTTGTGAACAACAACTACAAATCCGTCTGCAGGAATGTTAACTGCTGCGGAAGCTTCGCCTACTGCGTAGTAAGCGGTCTTGACGTAACCGAAGAGGGGCTTTGCCTGATATTCAGCAACGAGAACTGCATAGTCTTCAAGACCTGCGGGAGTGGCTGCGCCGTAGCGTGCATCGTAAAGAACAACTGCGCCGTAAGCGAGCTCTTCGTTGTAACCGGTAAGTACTACAGAATCAGCATCGGTAATACGGTCGCTGATGTTGGGAGCGCCGTAAGAGAGATACTTGTTGGTAGCTTCGGGGATTACAACTTCGTTGCCGCTTTCGTCAACGATGGGTTCGTCGGATTCTTCGGGAACGGATTCCTCGGGAACAGAATCTTCGTCGGGAGTGGATTCTGCGGGAGTAGAATCTTCATCTCCGGGAGTAGAATCTTCATCTACAGGGGTGGATTCGCCGCCAACGGGATCGCTGGTAGCGGGAGTCTTGGAGTTCTCATCGCCGCCGCAAGCGCAAAGAGCAACAAGCATAACTGCAACGAGAAGGAAAGCTAATACTTTTTTCATTGTTTTTTCTCCTTTTTGAATTCAGAATTGTTAAAAACAATTTCTTCTGCGTAATATGATACCATATATTTATGCAAATTGCAATAGCATTATGGTAATCAAAGGCAGTATTTTGCGCTTTTTTACTTATTCAGCACAAGCCAGCTTCACACAGCAGCACAGCACGGGAAGCGCTTTTTCCAATTCATCAAGAGAAGGATAGGTAGGTGCGATACGGATAACGTTATCATCGGGATTGTTTCCGTAAGGATGGGTTGCACCTGCGGGAGTGAGTTTGAGCCCTGCCTCTGCCGCAAGAGAAACTATACGCTTTGCTTTTCCGTTGGGAGTATACAACGCAAGGAAGTAACCGCCGTTGGGGTTGGTCCACCAAACTCCGGGGACATCCGAAAGCTCTTCTGTAAAGAAGCGGCGTACCATCTCGAATTTGGGACGTATAAGGCTCAGGTGAACGCCCATCTGCGCCTTGATATCATCAAAGGTGCGGAAAACGCGGGCGTGGCGAAGCTGATTAAGCTTATCGGGACCTACGGTCTGTATAGCAAGCTCCTTGAGTATACGCTGTACGTTTGCGCGGGAAGAAGCTATACAGGAAATACCTGCGCCGGGGAAGGATATTTTGGAGGTAGAGGCGAAGATAAAGAATCTGTCCTCGTTACCGCACTTTTTCGCTTCGTGCAGTACCTCCAGCAGGTAATCGGGATGATCGGTAAGATCGTGCCACACGTATGCGTTATCCCAGAACACGCGGAAGTCCTTTGCCGCAGTCTTCATACGGGCGAAACGGCGCACGGTTTCATCGGAATAAGTAATACCCGAAGGGTTGGAATACTTGGGAACACACCAGATGCCCTTTATGGTTTCATCCTCTGCAACCAGCTTTTCCACGATATCCATATCGGGACCGTCTTCGTTCATAGGAACGTTGATCATATTTATATTGAAATATTCGCAGATAGCAAAGTGACGGTCATAACCGGGAACGGGACAAAGGAAGGAAACCTTATCGTATTTAGCCCAAGGCTTCATACCGTCTACAACGCCGTGGCTCATAGCGCGGGCGATGGTATCGTACATAAGATTAAGGGAAGAGTTGCCGCCTACGATAATCTCGTGCATGGTAAGTCCCAGCATAGAAGCGAAAAGGCGCTTGGATTCATCGATACCGTCAAGTCCGCCGTAGTTACAGCAGTCAACGCCGTTTTCGGAAATACATTCCTCGCGGGTGGTGACTGCGGTAAGCAGACGCTCCATAGTGTCAAGCTGCTGGGTGGAGGGCTTTCCGCGGGACATATCCAGCTTTAAGCCCATTGATTTATACTGTTCGTACTCTGCGCGGAGAGTGTTAAAATCTAAATTCATAAAAGTTCACCTGTGAAAATAACATTAGAATTCGGCATTACCGAAGGTACGGGGGAATGCCTCTACATCGCGGATGTTGGATACGCCGGTAATATACATTATAAGACGCTCAAAGCCGATACCGAAGCCTGCGTGATGAACGCCGCCGTACTTGCGGAGATCCATATACCACTTGTAGCTTTCGGGCTCCAAGCCAAGCTCTTCTATGCGCTGCATAAGAAGATCGTAGCGTTCTTCTCTCTGGCTTCCGCCGATGAGCTCGCCAACGCCGGGAACAAGCATATCTGCGGCGGCAACGGTCTTGCCGTCGTCGTTAAGGCGCATATAGAAGGATTTTATTTCCTTGGGGTAATCGGTTACGAATACGGGGCAGCCGAAGATCTTTTCGGTAAGATATCTTTCGTGCTCGGTCTGCAGGTCGCATCCCCAATAAGGAGTGAATTCGAACTTATTTCCGGATTCGGAAAGGAGCTTTATCGCCTCGGTATAGGTTACACGCTTGAAATCGGAATTAACCAGATCGTTAAGGCGGGCTTTGAGTCCCGTATCCACGAATTTGTTAAAGAATTCGATTTCCTCGGGACAGTTTTCAAGAACGTATGCGATAACGTATTTGGTCATGCGCTCTGCAAGGTCCATATCGTCCTCAAGGTCGGCAAAGGCGATCTCGGGCTCGATCATCCAAAACTCTGCGGCGTGGCGCTGGGTGTTGGATTTTTCTGCGCGGAAGGTGGGACCGAAGGTATATACGTTTGCAAACGCCATTGCAAAGCATTCTACGTTAAGCTGACCGGAAACGGTGAGAGAGGTAGGCTTTCCGAAGAAATCCTGAGAAAAATCTACCTGTCCGTCCTCCGTGCGGGGAGGCTCGGATGCGTCCAGCGTGGTAACGCGGAACATCTCACCTGCGCCTTCGCAGTCGCTGGTGGTGATAAGGGGTGTATGAACGTAAACGAATCCGTTTTCCGCAAAGAATTTGTGTATTCCCTGGGCTGCTACGGAACGAACTCTGAACACTGCGTTAAAGGTATTTGCGCGGGGGCGCAGATGTGCTATGGAACGCAGAAATTCGGGAGAGTGGCGCTTGGGCTGAAGAGGATAATCGGGCGTGGAAGTGCCTGCTATCTCGATCTTCTCTGCCTTTATCTCAAAGGGCTGCTTTGCGCCGGGAGTAAGCTCAAGTACACCGGTGACTTTAAGCGCCGCACCTATATTCTGGCGGGCTATATCTTTATAATTATCGAGCTTGGACTCCTCGAACACAACCTGAACGGGCTTGAAATAAGAACCGTCGTTAAGTTCGATAAAACCGAAGGCATTAGAAGAGCGCAAATTGCGCACCCATCCCCCTATCGTAACCGTTTTTCCGCCCAATTCCGCAGAACGGGTAAACAGTGTTTTTACTGTCGTAAGCTCTTTTTTAATAGACATAATCTTTCTTTCTCCTTTTTTAAGGTCAAATCGTATTATACCATATGCAAATTATTATTGCAAGAATTTTTATTAATATAATATGAATAATAAAACAGAGAAAGAGGGATATTTTTTTGAATTATATTCCAAGTCCGCTGTTTACCGAGCTGCACCGTATGACCGAATCTCCCCCGAAGCGGGCGCGGATACAGTCTATGGCGGTTTCCAGCTTTTCGTTTTTCTCTCTGCGGGTACTTTCGTCCTCAAAAAAGCTTTGCTGTACCCCTACCGTGTCCGCTTTGCAAATGTCCGTTCCCGTAACGGTAAGGGAGCGGATGGGCTTTGATATATCCGTAAGTTCACGTATTATGTCAACCGAAACCGAGGCAATATCCTTGCAAAGATAAGTGGGGGTTCTTAATTTGCGCCGGCGGGACACGGTGTTCAGATTCGTATCCCTTACCGCTACGGAAACCGTGCCGCACATAACACCGTAGGACCGCATACGGGAAGACACCGTATCCGAAAGCGCCCACACGGCAGCGCGGATATCGTCAAGCCCCACAAGATCGCGGCGGAAGGTCATACCGTTGCCCACGGATTTTATCTCCCGTTCGGTGTTGACGGGAGTAACTGGAGAACATTCCGCCCCCGTAGCGTAATCGTAAAGCGTGGAGCCGTTTTTGCCGAGAGCGTCCGTCATCGCCTTTCTGCCTGCTAAAGCTATATCCCCTACCGTGTATATTCCGATTCTATTAAGCCGCGACGTTGTGCTCCGCCCCGCAAACAGAAGATCGGACACGGGAAGGGGGTATACTATATTTTTGAAGTTTTCGCGGGAGATAACGGTGGTGGCATCGGGTTTTTTGTAATCGCTTCCCAGCTTTGCAAAGACCTTGTTAAAGGATACTCCTACCGAAACGGTTATACCCACCTCACGGTGTATGCGCTCACGCAGAGAATCCGCAATAGTCTTTCCGTCCCCCAAAAGGTTTAGGCTTGCCGTTACGTCCAGCCAGCTTTCATCAATACCGAAGGGCTCGATCAGATCCGTGTATTCATAAAATATCTCCCCTATTCTGCGGCTGAACTGCTCGTATTCTCTGTAATGGGGCTGTGCGATCACCAGCGACGGACATTTTTTCTTTGCCTGCCATATGACCTCACCCGTTTTTATACCGAACCGTTTTGCAAGCTCGTTTTTTGCAAGAACTATTCCATGGCGGTCTTCACGAGAGCCGCACACCGCCATCGGAACACTTGCATATGACGGGTTGAACACCGTTTCCACAGACGCAAAAAAAGAATTGCAATCGCAATGCAATACCGTTCTGTCCATAATTAATTCACCTCACCCGAAAATTATACCACACGAACACTTGTTCTGTCAAGAACATTTGTTCTAAAGAGGCGAAAAAAGAAACCGCAAAGCCTTCGCCTTGCGGTTTGAGATATGATGTTGTTAATCGTTTCTGGAGCACTTTTCCGCGTCTATTGCCAAAACCAGCATAAGGGCGTGAAGGGCGTAAACGGGGTTATCCACGTATATGGAATAGGTGTCTGTCCAA
>CAZAJX010000038.1:0-15587 GCA_964485815.1 uncultured Oscillospiraceae bacterium | reverse complement strand
CCGTTTGACCGTTGGGGAGTCTATACTCCAGATTGATAAAACCGCCCGACAGCACATTTAGGCTTTCGACTCTTGGCAAACCCTCGATATGGAATAGAGTGTTGAATTCGTGGATGAGCTGCTGTTTGAACTCCTCGAACTTTTCTTTGCCTCCGAGTTCGCCATACTGTTTCCAAAAATCCATCGTAAAATCGCCTTTTGCGTAACACCATTTGCAGTATTTCTCGTTAAACGCTCCGTCTTTTTCGTGACTGATATCGGTGTCTTTCAGAGGCATGCCGCAACACTCACAGACAAGTTCAAGAGGTGAACCCAAAAGAGTGTTGATCGTAACATCAAAAAGCTTTGATAGAAGCTTGAGCGTTTCGGTGTTGGGTATCGTTTCACCGTTCTCCCAACGGCTGACTGCCTGACGTGTGACGAACACCTTTTCTGCAAGCTCGTCCTGAGAGAGCCCGTGCTTTGTTCTGAGTTCAAGGATAATATCTTTCGTTTCCATAGTGCTACCGCCTTTGTTTTCTATGGTTCTATTATAGCAGATCATAAGGGAAATAACAAGCAACGCACTGTTGCCTTTTCTTTGTCTACTGCGGGGCAATGATTGACATTGGTGCAGATTCATATGGAAATGATCGACTATGAAACAAAAATCGGAACGATCCCCCAAAGATCTTGAAAGAGTCATGTTTTTATGGTATAATTTTGTTGATATTTATTTAACGAGGTAAGATTTTGGCTACATACAGATATTTTAATGTAATAAGAGATATATACGAGAAATGCTCAAATAAAAAGTTGCATAAAGTTCGTTCCTTTGCAGATATGAAGCGCTTGTTTAAAGCAGGATATTGGATAATGTTGATTGCTATGGTTATCTCAGCAATAAGTTACTTGACCATATTCTTCTTTGCTTCTAATCTAATGTGGTGTTTTATTCCGTTTTCTGTGATGATACTTGTATCAATCTTTAGCGAATTTTTTGGCGGAAAGATGTACAGTGCCGAGGCGCGAAAAGAAGAATTGCAGAAACATAGCGAATCATTAGAAGAATATATTGACGACGTAAAAACAACTTTGAGCGCTCATAAAATAACCACACGGGCACAACGCGACGTATTAAAAGCTGAATGTGAAAAACAAATAGAACTTCATAACAAAAACTTTAAATCTGTCAGCGGTAAGATCTGCGATATGCTTATTGGCGTTCCTTTGGGTGCATTGATTTCCGCATTGATCTACAAAAGCTCTTCCGAAGATACCGTTATTGCTTCAATCGTTGCTCTAATCGTCTTAGGTCTTATGGTTATTGGAATATCAAGCTTTATAAAAAAAGTAGCATATTATTCGGAAGGCCATTTTAAAGATCAACATCTCTTAAATGTGTTAAATGAATTAGAATATTTAGATGATTGATTATTTGTTTCCCAATGGCCTTGACAAACTCCCGTTTCAGAGTTAACATACAGATGACAAAAACACCTCGGATGCGGCAAGAACTGCATTCGGGGTATTTTTGCTTGACCACAGTTAATCCCACTTTGCCGACCGGAGTACACGGAAACAGTGGGTACGAGAGGTCAGGAAAGGGAGTATTTTTAATTAGAACGCATTAGAAATGATGCGAAAGCAGTAGAAAGTAGGCTCGGACCTGCGTTTGGGAACGGGACAGACAAGGTTCGAAAAAATCCGTCGCTTTGCGCCATAAGCGGGCAATCGGTATAGATACAAAGCAAGAGGACGATTTCTTTTTATAAATTTCTTGATTCATAATATTTTTTCAATTTGATTTAATAATATATTTAATTGACATTTTGTAGAAAAAATGATAATATTAAATCAACCAAATTTAAATTTTACAAAGTGAGAAAAATTATGAAGATCGGTGTTATCGTGCCCCTTAACAGTTATAAAGAAGAATTCAAAAAGCTTCGTGAATTAGGTATCGGTGTTTGTCAGTTCAACACGTGGAACAACTCCGCAGAGCTTACGGAAGAGCTTGCTCTTGACGTTAAGGCTGAGGCAGAAAAGCAAGGTATTGAGATATCCGCAGTATGGCGCGGATGGTCCGGCCCCGCAGCTTGGAATTTTACAGAAGGTCCTGTTACCCTCGGTCTTGTTCCCGAATGCTACAGAGCAGACCGCATTTACGATTTGAAGGTCGGCTCTGATTTTGCAAAGGCACTGGATGTTAAAAGAATTATTACACACATGGGATTTTTGCCCGAAAACCCCACGGACAGCCTTTTCCCCGAGGTAGTTTCTGCTATAAAGGAAGTTGCCGAATACTGCCTTGCAAACGGTCAGGAGCTTCTCTTTGAAACAGGCCAAGAAACTCCCATAACTCTTCTTCGTACTATCGAGGCAGTTGGCACGGGTAATCTGGGAATTAATCTCGATCCCGCAAACCTTATAATGTACGGCAAGGCAAACCCTGTGGATGCGCTCGACGTATTCGGAAAATACGTTATGGAACTCCACGGCAAGGACGGCGTTTACCCCACCAGCGGAAGCGAGCTTGGCGCAGAGAAGAAGATCGGCGACGGCAAGGTAGACTTCAAGGCGCTCCTCACTACTCTTAATTCTATCGGATTTAACGGAAACATTATTATTGAACGTGAAATTTCCGGCGAAGAGCAGATCAAAGATATTCTTTTCGCTAAGCAGTATTTTGAAAACATACTCGAAGCAATTTAAGTATCCCAAGGTAAAATTATATAAACGTTAAGGGCGCCTTATTACGAGACTTCCCATAAGAAAGTCTCGCAGTTTTATTCGCCTTGCGGCGAGTTCTATTGCTTCGCAGTGATATTATGCTTCGCATAGTTATATTGCCTTTGGCAGTTTAAGGCGAATAAAATACCACTGAAACCTCAAGGTTTCAATAACACTATTGCCGCAAGGCAATAATATCACTCCGACGAAGTCGGAATATAACTTGAATAATATTGACTGATATGTTATAATGAAACAAAGGTTTGCGCTTGGCTCTTGACAGCATTTGTGCAGATAAGCGCGATTTAGTTCTAAATCAGTACTATGAATAAAAATTTGACGGGTGTTGCAGATGAAAATCGGAGAAGTAAGTCTAAAAACAAATGATGTGGTAACTCTGGCAAATTTCTATAAGCAACTATTCGACATCGATAATCAAAGCAACGATACTGTACATCAGGTTATCATATCCGAGGGAACGTGGCTTACAATTCACAATGATGGTTCCTTCAAGAATAATAATAATCAGAATATCAGTTTAGCATTTACTGTAGATGATATATACGCAGAATACCAAAAGCTCCTAACGCTAGGTGTAGAAATCATTGAAAAACCCACCAAGCGACCTTGGGGAACTACGAATATGATTTTTTATGACCCTGATAGAAATATAGTCTATTTCAGAAGTTTCACTAACTGATACAAAATACAATTAATCTAACGGAAAAACCCGACTGACTGTAAAAATCTGTCGGGTTTTTAATATCCTTATGAGAAGTCGCCTTTCGGCGCCCTCTTTTGTTTTGCTTTTTCGGTTTGATATGTTTCGGAACTCCACGGTTTCGGGAGTCTTACCAAAGGCGCTGAAGGTAGCGGTCGCATTCTGCATATAGAACACCTGGGTGTTGCCGTCATTTTCGTCGTACATACCGCGGAGGTTGGGATAGGCATTAAGCATAGATTTCTTAGCTTCGAAGCGATCATCCTCGATAAGCTCGCAGGCGATACGGATCCACGTGCCGTCGGTAAATGCGCAGATCTCTGCCTTGGGATTGGCGAGGAGCTGTTTTGAGGTAGGTTTGACCTTACCGGTCTGTATGTAGAGCTTGCCTTCAAACTCGTTTATTGTTCCGAAGGGGCGCACGCGAGGCTGATTTCCCTCCACCGTTGCCAGATAATAAACCGACGCTTTTTTCAAAAAATCAAGTACACGTTTCATTTTTGTTTTCCTGTTTAAATAGAGGTTTTAAAAATATTCAAACCGACAAATTCTCATTTGTTTATGTTTTTAAGGTACTTATTTATGTTTTATCCCGTATTTGTGCAGACGCACGCAGAAATAACGAAGCAACCGCGGTTATCCGAATTAAACGTGATTGAACGCCGAGCCGCTCAGCTCGGATTTCAGTTCCCTTGACATTAATGTTTGAATTGCCATGGAAACGTCTGCATTGCCGTTTACAACCGCATCGACCGCTTCGACGATAGGCATTTCCACGCCGTGTTTTTTCGCCAGCCTCATAGCGGCAGGCAAAGCGTTGATGCCCTCGACCACCATACCGACCTGCTTAACGGCTTCTTCGACTGCAACCCCCTGCCCTATCAGCACACCGCAACGGTTATTTCGGCTGTGCATACTGGTGGCGGTAACGATAAGATCTCCGATACCTGCTAAGCCGCCGAAGGTCTGCTCACGGCACCCCATAGCTATACCCAAACGGGAAATCTCGGCAATTCCGCGGGTAATAAGCGCAGCCTTTGCGTTATCTCCGCAGCCGAGCCCCGTTGCAACGCCGGAAGCCAAAGCGATTACGTTCTTTAACGCACCGCACAGCTCGACTCCGCGAACGTCATCGTTGGTATAAACACGCATACAGCCCGTAGTAAACACCATTTGAACTACCGATGCAGCCTCGGGATCGTTGCCTGCCGATACTATAGCCGTAGGAAGGTCTCTTATCACTTCCTCCGCGTGAGTCGGACCCGAAAGAGCAACCAGCTTTACCGTGGGATTTTTCAGCTCGTCTGCGATGATCTCGGTCATCGTATAAAGGGTTTCCGCTTCGATCCCTTTCGCAACATCGACGATTATCTGCCCGTCCTCTATAAAGGGCGCGGCTTCCCTCGCCGTTGATCTGACAAACGGCGACGGTACGGCGAACACTAATATATCCTTATCTTCGCAGGCTTTGCGGATATCCTTTGTGTATGTAATTTGCCTTGGCAAATCTATATCCGGAAAATTCGGATGCTTTCCGTTTTTTGAAAGATTGTCTATCTCTTTTTCGATAGCCGACCAAACGGTTACGGAGTTGCCCGCATTGCACAACATTCTTGCAAGGGCAATACCCCAAGTGCCGGCGCCAAGGACGCCGATTTTATTTGTAGTTGACATTTATTTACCCTTCTTCAAATTGGATTTGGTTATATCAAAGCTGATGTTTACCAGATACTTTAACAGAACATCGGATATATCGGGAAGAAGTGCGGAAACCCAATGGTTTTTGTTCATATGATAAGCGGGATATACGCCGTCCTCCGAATCATAAGACCCCAACAGCACAAAGGGAAGCTTTATGTTTACCACATCGATCTTTTCGTCGCTGTCTATTCCGAATTTACGGCGGGAAACCTTCATTACGATTGCATACCATTTGCGGTTATCCCTGTGCCGCAGTACCGCGGTTTCAAAATCCTCGTTGAATGGGTAATCGGCTTCGGTGCCGTGGGTATCAAAGCAATGTTGTAGAAATTCTTGTTTTGTCATATTTTTATCCAAGCAGTTTTTTAATAATCATATCCGCACACTCTTCAGGACTATGCAGACCCGTATCCACACTAAATGCATAATCGATATTTTCAGCCATCAACGCGGCTTGTTCTTCGGATTGTGTTTCGTACCTGTCGCCTCTGGCAATATTTCTTTGTTTGCATATATCCAGAGGACAATATACCTCAACTATATCAAGGGGATTATCTTTTAATATATCCCGCATTTGGCGATAATGAGGGGTTATTTCTTCCCGTTCAATCAACATTCCGTCTATAAGCACGTTTTTACCCATATCCGAAAACAACTTTGCGGTGTGGTACAGCATAATAACCGCATCGCAAATATGCTTCCAGTAATCTTCACGCAGGTACTTTAGCCCTATCGTTGCTTGAAACATATCGTTGCTTAAAGCATAGTAAAACTCGTCGGCGCGCTCCTGAAAGGCTTTGACAATAGAAGTTTTTCCCGCGCTGGTTACGCCGTTTAAAAATATAATGCGTCCTTTTTCCATTTCTCGACCTCTTATCTGCGGTTTGTATTTTATTATACCATATTAAAATTCCGTTTGCAAGCACGCTCTTGAAAGCACCAGCGCTTGATGATATAATTTGAAGAGCCTTTGAGCCTTCGCAGCAAAGCCGTGAAAGCCCTTGATGTAAACAACGCCGCCGCATCTCTTCGACGTGTTATTGAGGTTAATGAGGAGCTTAGGGTTCTGGTGCGCAGTCTGGCAGGATATTTCAGTCTTGCCGTTCTGCCGACAGTTTCGATGCGCAGGGCGCACCCTACCAAACCAAGATCTCCGCTATGCTCGCTTCTACCACCGAGGACAACGTGAAGTTTGAAAAATTCGCGGGTTCTCTTGAAAACTTGGAAAGCGTGATCGAATCCGATGAGCTTCTTTCGCAATACAAATTTTACTTTGAAGAGATCAAAAACGATATGTCCCATATGATGAGCGACGAAGCGGAAGCGCTTTTTGCCAAAATGAACATATCCGGCGGCAGAGCCTGGGGCGACCTTTTCTCTTACCTTACCTCGAAGGTAAAGGTGGAGTACAACGGAAACACCACCTCCCTTCCCTTTATCCGCGGACTTGCAGACAGCGAGGATGCGGAGGTGAGAAAATCTGCCTTTGAAGCGGAGCTCGCCTGCTACGATAAGATAAAGGATTCTATCGCTTTTGCTCTTAACAGCATAAAAGCCCAGGTAAACCTCGAAGCGGAACTTCGCGGATATGAAGATCCTCTTGCTATGACTCTGGATCGTTCCCGTATGAAGAAAGCCACCCTTGACGCAATGCTTGAAGCAATGCGTGAAGCGATGCCCGCTTTCAGAAAATATCTGCGACACAAGGCAAAACTTCTGGGATACGAAAACGGACTTCCCTGGTACGAAATACTGGCTCCCATGGGCAAGGCGGGCAGCGAAAGCTTTACCGCAGAATATGCCCACCAATATCTGGTAGAGCATTTTTCATCCTTCGCTCCCGATCTGGCGGAAATGGTAGATAGAGCATTTAAGGAAGAATGGATAGATTTTTATCCCCGCGCAGGTAAGGTGGGCGGCGTTTTCTGCTCCAACCTGCCCTTTGTGGGACAGAGCAGAATTCTCACAAACTTTTCCGGCAGTTTCGGATCGGTGGTAACTCTTGCTCACGAGCTGGGCCACGCATATCACGGACAGCAAATACAGTGCCACCGTCCCCTTAACACCGGCTACACGATGCCCGTTGCCGAAACCGCTTCCAACTTTAACGAGCTTATTATAGTTAATGACGCTATCAGTAAAGCAGAGGGGGAAGAAAAGATACAGCTTATCGAAAGCCAGATTCAGGATTCAACGCAGATCATCGTTGATATTTATTCCCGTTTCCTGTTTGAGGACGAGGTTATCCGCCGCAGAAAGGACACCTTCCTTTATGCGGATGAGCTTGAAAAGATAATGATAAACGCCCAAAAGGAAGCCTACGGCGACGGACTTGATCCCGATTACCTCCATCCTTATATGTGGTGCTGTAAGAGCCACTACTACAGCGCAGGGCTGAGCTATTATAACTTCCCCTATGCATTCGGCGGACTTTTCTCCCGCGGACTTTACGCAAAATATCTTGAAGAGGGTGATTCATTCCTGCCCAAATACCGGGAGCTGCTCCGTGCCACCACGGTTGATACGGTAGAAAACGTCGCTGCCATTGCGGAAATAGACCTTACCCGCCCCGAATTCTGGAGAGAAAGTCTTAAGACCATTACCGATCAGATAGAAATGTTTATCGAAGAAACAAGCAAATAAAATACGCATGTGCAAAAAAGTCTGTCCAATTAAGGACAGACTTTTTTAAGCTTCTTACAGCTTAACCTCCACATATAACGCTTTTAGCTTCTGCAAAAGCATTTTTCTTTATTTCTTCGTTTAGGCATTTTGTAACATAGAAACTATTATCCCTCAAGGAGGAAAATTGAAAATAGGAATCTTGCGAACAGAGCGTTTCAAACAACCGGTTTTCTTCGTACTTCTTTGAGTAAATACGATCTCCGTAAATATTCAACAAGTATGGATATGTCGTATACATTCGAAAGTCCACTCGGTCATCAAGACTCTTAAGCATCATCGGGAAAGTGCCGGAACATCCCGACTCAACCACAACAATGTGATTTTCTTTAATTTCGCTCAATAAATCGACAAAACATTTTTCGATCTTAGGATAATTTATCAAAGTATTTCGTATATCCTTCAAGACAAATCTGCAAAAGCCGTTATAATCTTCGCAGTCACCGATCTCCAACGCGTTAATGATAGAGGCGCGTATTTCGTCATCTATGCATTCTTTTCCGGCAATAGCTTCCAACGTTTTTCTGCCAAGCAGCCACGGATAAATACGCGTTCTATTCTTGGCTTGATAATGGATATACGGCAACAGAGTATCACGAAGCAAGAATATATAGGCAGTATCTTCCTCGTAACCGATCCAATTACAAAAGCAATTTATACTTGCCAAAAATGGGTTTTCGGTTGTAGTTTTGTTTTTCGTCGCACCGGTAACAAGCTCATTTATTGCATATATTAGCTCCGTTTCTTCACGCTCGTACACCATTTCAGATTCCGATACTGATTTTTTAAGCGTGGAGAACGGTTCCGCATTATTATCGTACAAAAACTTGCGTAACCGTGAAACGCCTTGACAAGTACTCTCAAGTGCCTCATTAAGTTCTGTATATCCCTCGTCAAGCAGATCGTCAAGCATTTTTAAAAGTTGTTTTGCACGATACACCGTTTCGGCATTTGCGGAAATTGATTCGATTTTTTGCAATTCATCTATGTAATAATTTAAACTGTAAGAAATGAATCCCATTTGTTATCTTCCCGATTATTGTATTTAATCTATTTGCTTTTTACATTCTCCCAAGTTTCTCTTGTCATAAGCATCACGTGCCCCGTGCGGATTTCGTTGACCTGCGGTACAAAAAGCCCTTCTGTGGTGTGGTGATAGACAAACCCAAGCTTTTCTTGAACTCTGCGTGATTTATCGTTATTGTCGTAACGACCGCACCAAACGGCATTAACTCCAAGATCATCGAAAGCGCGGCGAAGAAGCGCGTTTGCCGCTTCCGGAATAATACCCCTGCCCCAGAACGGTTTGCCAAGCCAATATCCTAATTCGCATTCGTCCTCGCGGTCGGTCATATCGGTTTTGAAGTTCAAATGTATGTTGCCAATCGGTTTGCCGTCCTCTTTAAAACATACAGCATAAACTTCGGGATGCCGTAAAAGGGTTTTTATGATCTCACGGCTATATTCCTCGCTCGTGTGGGGCGCCCACCCTGCGGGCGGACCAACCTCTGGGTCCCGCGCATATTTATATAGTTCTTCTGCATCATCCTCGCACCACGGACGGAGAATAAGGCGGGATGTTTCAAGTATCATTTCTTGTTATTTTCCTTTGTGCGCTTATTTTTTTCAATATAAATCAAAAATTGCTCTTCGGGATCGCAACCGTCGATTTCCGATATGGTAACTTCGTCCCAAATATCAAAAAGAGATCTTCCGTCAAACACTTTTGCAGACACAAACTCTTCAAAAGTACAGTATTCAAATGCATTGTTGCCGTCCTCGGCAAGTCCGAACCAATACAGATCCGCTTTCGACTTTTCTTCAGGCATTTTGCCCATCCAGCAAGAACTGAATTTTTCGCTATTTTTTACCGAAAAAGCAATTTCAACGCAGTACGTTCCTTCTGTTTCGAAGGACATAAGTTGTTTGAACTGCTCAAATGTTATCATTTTAGTTTTCCTTTCTTTTTCTTATTCATATTATTGGCAGGCGGAAGATCATTATCCGTTCCCTGCTGTCGTTGCCATCAAAAAGATCGGTACAGTCTATCTCATCGTAAAAATCCAATTCATCCACCGCGGCGAGATAGCACATATATTCGTCCGACGGAAAATAGAAAAACAAAAACATTTCTCTGGGATTTGCGTATAAGATTCAAGTATTTTTGCCATAACAGATTGCAGAATCTCCACGGAAAAGGGGTTGAAGAAATAGCATCTGTTAACTTCACACGGGACTTCAAATTCTTCTGCCCGTCCACAGACAAAGTCCGCTTTTACACGCGCTGTCTTTTGATTTTCCACAGCGCGGTTATAAATTCGCTCGTCATATTCGATACCTATTGTTTTGGATTTCGTCTGGTAAGAAAGGAAAAAGGACACCCGCCCTTTTCCGCAGCCGTAATCCAAAACCACATCTCCCTTGCGGATAAGACCGCAGTTTGCCAAGCGCTCCAAAACGCTGTATGGCGTGGGCTCGTAGGGGTAACGGTAATTATCGGAATTCGTATCGTCCCTGCCGCTTGTTTTTATATGCAAAAGCTTATCCCGGGTGTTTTCGTTTTCTGTCATTGTTTTTCGTCCGATTCATCAGGTTTTAAGTATCAGCTTAATTATCCAAAGCTGTGTTCGCTTTGGCATAGCGTTTAACATAAGCAGCAGCGGATTGCGGTTGATGTTGTATGCAAAGCGGGGGTTACGCTTACCGAGGATCTTCTTCACCTTATGCGCAATGCGGGAGGGGTCCACGCTTCGCGCCTCTACGCGGTCCACAATTCCCTTAAACCGCTTGGCGTTGCAGGAGTAAAGCTCGGTGTTTTTGCAGAAACGGTCCAGCGCATCGGTGGAAACGCCCAGCATACCCGTAGACACTGCCCCTGCGCGAAGGACGCTTACCTTTATATCCTTTAACTGCAGTTCCATTCTGAGGGAATATGCATACTTATCCAGCGCACTCTTGGAAACGGCGTATATGCCCGTAAAAGGAAGGGGATCGAGAGGGGCAAGCTCGCTGGTGGTGATCAGTATATGGGAGCCGTTTTTGAGAAGCGGAAGGAAGCACTTGTTTACCAAAAACACGCCGCCAAGGTTGATTTTGAAGATTTTTTCAAAGGCGGTCAGATCTATTTCCACCAAGGAATCCAGCATATATATCCCCGCAAAATGGATGATGGCAAACAGCTCCTCTGTCTGCTCACCGACAAAACGGAATGCGTCGAAAACGCTGTTTTCATCGGTGATATCCGCCTCTATGGGTATAATATTTTCTTTAGTCTCTCCCACGGTTTTATCCAGTGCAAAAACGCGGAAACCGCTTTTCGCCAGCGACGTCGCCGTGGCGTACCCCATACCGCCGTATGCGCCCGTGATCAAAACAGACGGTTTCATTTTAATTCATCCCCTCGCAACAGATTGATTACAGCTTTATCCAATACCGCTCGATGATACCGTATTCGCCCGAAATTTCGTTTTCCAATACGCCGCCGTTTTTTATTATGGTGCGTTTTGAAGCGATATTGTTTTTATCGCAGGTGAGAAGTACCTTTTCTTCTCCGTATTCTTTGCATATGGGCAGTAAAAGACCGAGCATTTCCGTAGCGTATCCTTTTTGACGTTCGCTCGGTAAAATACTGTAGCCGATATTCCCGCCGTATTGCAGCAAAAACGGGGTTAACGGACGGCGATAATCGATAATGCCCACGACCTTATCATCATCGGTCCGAACAGCCAGAAAAACCTCTGACGGTACATAGCCCTTCTTTTTTAATCTGGTATCGAAATCCAGCCACTCTTCAAACGAGCCGACCTCTTCAAGTCCTGCGCATCCGTCAAAGCTATCGCGGTTTAAAAGCATAGCTTCTTTATATTGCATAACCTGCTCCGCATAAGCGAGGGAGGGTCTGGTCAGCATAAGGGGCATTTACGGTTCCTCCGTTAACTTTTTGATTTTGATTAATTATATCACAAACAATAATAAAATACAAGTAACGTGTTGTTTATACGCTTCTTATATGATACGAAAAAACATTGACTTTTCAAAACGGGTATGGTAAAATTATCTTGTAAATCATTTATCTGCAGGAAGGAGAGAAATATGAAATCCAAGTTTTTTCAAACGGTAAAAGAAACGTTTTTGTCCTCCCTTCCTTTGGCTGTTATAATAGTTATATGTCTTTTTATAGCACCGTTGGAATCTTCATACGATTATTTAAAGATAATCGTGGGATACGTATGCGTTGTATTTGGGCAAGCGATGTTTTTGGTCGGTCTGGAAACCAGCATACTGCCTATCGGACGTATGGTAGGCGGTTCTTTCGCAAAATACAATAAGCTTGTGTTCGTGCTTTGCTTCGGCTTTGTATTCGGACTTCTTGCCACGGTGGCGGAGCCCGCTTTGTCCGTTCTTGCAAAACAGATAAACTCTATTATGCCTCTCGTAAACAGCACTCTGTTTATATGGATAACCGGAACGGGTATCGGGATCGGAGTTGCCGTCGCGCTGATACGTATCGTAAAAAACATAAATATAAAATGGATATTTGCCATTCTTTACGCACTCGTTTTTGTGCTGGTAATATTCTCTCCCAAGGAATTTATCGCCCTCGCCTTTGACGGCAGCGGCGCTACCACGGGGGACGTTTCCGTACCCTTTATTCTGGCGCTGGGACTGGGTATATCCGCAACCTTTTCAAAGAGCAAGACAAATGACGATTCGCTCGGTATTATCGGCATATCCTCGGTAGGACCTATTGTGGCGGTGCTTGCTTACGGAATAATAATCAAGGCGGTAAACGGCGGCACACTGCCTCCCGAAAACGCTTATGATATGTCTACGGCAAAGGGACTCTGGGATATTATAAGCGGCAACGTTTTTGACGTTGCGTTGGCTGTGCTCCCCATCGTGCTTATATCCGTACCGTTTCTGTTGTTTTTACTTAAGCTACCCAAGCGCACCTTTTTAAAGCTTATGCTGGGTGTTATTCCCGTTTATCTGGGACTGCTTATATTCCTTTCGGGTATAGATTTCGGTTTCGGATTTGTGGGACAGTATATAGGACAGATATTCTTTGAAGAAGGCCGTCCCGAATGGTTCAAGTGGCTGCTTTTGGGAGTGGGATTCGTGCTTGGCGCGGCAATTACTGTTTCCGAGCCTGCCGTAACCGTTCTGGGCGGACAGATAGAGGAGCTTACCAACGGTCATATCAAGAATATGACCATACGCATCACGCTGGCGATCGGTATCGGCGTGGCGTCCCTTTTGTCAGTTTTGAAAATTCTGACCGAGATCAATATTTTATATTTCCTTGTTCCCCTGTATGCTGTATCTCTGTTGATGATGATATTCACGCCAAAGCTGTTCGTCGGGCTCGCCTTTGATTCGGGCGGCGTTACGGGTGGAGCGTTGACATCTGCATTTTTAACTCCCCTTACTTTAAGTATTGCAAAATCCGTTGCGGAAGCAAAGGGCGGTGAAATGTCCATACTTACAAACGGATTCGGTATAATTTCTTTTATATCCGTCACACCGCTGATTGCTATTCAGGCGCTGGGCATTATTTACAATATCCGTCTGAAGCGAGCTGAAAAAGAGGCTGCGGAAGAAAGCTTCGAGGAGTTGGAGCAGCTTGTTATGCAAGCAAGCGTTGAACAGAAATCAAATGAAAGCGAGGCTGGCGAAAATGAGTGATACTCGAATTACAAGCCTGCAATATCTGGTAATTATTGCCGAGCAAAAAAAGAAAAACAAGTTTTTGTCCCTTTTAAGCGAGCAAGGCGCTCACGGAATTCAAACGGTTTACGGCCGCGGTTCCATGAGCCCCAGCGCCATTGCCGCCGCTTTCGGATTTGAAGCAGAGCAAGGCAAGGTGCTGATAACCTGCCTCGTAAAAAGCGAAGATGCAAAAAAACTTATAAGTATTCTTTACAACGAATATAATTTCAACAAGCCGAACACCGGAATTGCGTTCACCATTCCGGTTGAAGGATTGGCATTTTAAGAAAGGAAGTTCCGTATGAAAGAATTAAAAGCTTTATATGTTATTGTAAACGCAGGCTTTTCTGCAGAAATAGTTGAAATAGCACGTTCTGTCGGCTCCACGGGCGCGACCATCATCAATGCAAGAGGATCGGTTGCAAAGCCCAAGACCATACTGGGAATTACTATCGATACCGAAAAAGAGATAGTTTTGAGCGTAGTCGAAAAGGACGTTGCGGTTAAGATTATGGAAAAGGTAAAGGAAAAGGCAGGAGTCGGCACGGCGGCACACGGACTGTGCTTCTATCTCCCGGTGGAAATGTCTACGCTGAATATAAACGAATAGAAACAACATCACCCCAAGAAACTGAAAGGCTTTTTGGGGTGATTTTATCGTATAATGTATGTTTACCTTAAAAAATTGTGCGCTTCGTTGCTTTTAACGTATAGGTTGCGCCCCAGTTTTTAAGTATTTCCACCGAGGCAAACCCTCCTTGCAAAAGGGCTTCTGTTTCGTGGGCGATCGTCAGCGGTGTGTCGTAATGATAAAACTCGTTGTCCTTGATTCCCTGCTCTGCCTTTAACGCCGTTAAATTACGGCGATGCACAAGCTCTTCTCCCTCCGACAACGCAAAATAATCCGTGAGAATAAAATATCCGTCATCCTTCAGCGCATTGCAAAGCTTAACGTAAAGGGGGATTTTTTCTTCCTTTGTAAAATGATGCAGGCTTTCCACGGAAACGGCAGCATCAAACACTCCTTTTCCGAAGGGCACGTCAAAATAGGAGCCTGAAACCAAAGTAATGCTTTTGAGGGGAAACTTTGCTTTTAAAGCCTCCAGCATCTTAGGGGATAAATCTATTCCCGTTATTCGTGCAGACGGATTTATTGAATAATATCTCTCAAGTTCAAGCCCCGTACCGCAGCCTAAATCAAGCACACAGCAGTTTTCGCTTGCAGGCAGGCATTCTGCCGTAAAAGGATAAAACTCGTTTGCTCCCTCAACATCGGCGTTCATATGGGCATCGTATCCGTCTATTCGGCGTTCGAAGAAGTCGCTCATTTTCTCAAGCATATCTCTCACCCGTTTGTTTCATAACGCCCGTTAATCAAGCACTACCGCTTTTCTCTTGCCGTTTTTATTTTTGGGATATTCTCTTATCCGCACGATAAAATCAAAGTTGACAGCTTCCATAGTGCCCGATTTTTCGATCAATATACCGCCCTCGTTCACCTGCTTTAAAATACCGGTGATCTGGGAATTGAAGGTGTAAATTATACACTCTTTTCCTACAAAACTTTGCGCCAATTCATACATTTGCGTATCCTCCTTTTTTCTTTTGTTTATAATACTTTTCAAAACCGCTTTTTCGTTTCTTTTTGTTATGAATATAATGAAAAGCAACAAAAATATCGGAAAGTAAGAACTCATTTTGTTTCACCTATTTTAGTTTGTTTCCATCGGAAAATGCGTTACCGACTTTTTCACCCAGCTTGATATACGTATGGTGTACGGGATCGTAGGTTATCGCCTCAAGCTTCGCAGGGTCGATAAGTCCGTCCCCGCCCAGCACGGATTCGTCGGCGGAAACGTTCACAATCTCACCTATACAGATGCCGTCCTCGTTGAATTTAAGGAGCTTGCACTCGATCGTCATAGGAAATTCGTTGATAACTGGAGCATTTACAAAGGCGGATCTCACCGACGTAAGTCCCGCTTTTTTCATTTTATCGTCGCATCCCTTTATTTTAATGGAAAATGAAAATATCATAGTTGCTCCCGAGAGCATAACCCTC